>DASQEB010000099.1:0-5852 GCA_035633875.1 Thermoanaerobaculia bacterium | reverse complement strand
TCCTCGTCCCGGCCGGGCGCGAGCTCGGCGGCCAGGGCCGCCCGGGCCGCCCGCAGCCTTACCCGCTCCGGATCGGGCTCACGGTCGAGCACCACCTCCTGCGTGACTCCCGAGCGCTGGAGCCAGAGCGCCGTCTCCTCCTGCCGCTCCCGAAGCTCCCGGTGGCTCAGGATCGACACCCCTGCCAGGGCGAGGCTCAGTCCACACAGACCGGCGCGCACGACCGGACCAAGCCAGGCCCGGCGGGGGGGCGGGGAGGGGGGCATCGGGTTCCATGATAACGCGAAGCCCATGCAGAAAAGGGCAACAAGGATAAAAAGGACCTCAAGGACAGGGGCGCCCCCGTTGCTGTCCTGTTGGTCCGTGCTGTCCCTTGTCTTCTTTGAAGGGCATCGCCATGGGATCACAACCCTTGCTGTATCCTCATCCCGTGCCTCCCTCTCCGATCCGTTTCCGGCCGCCGCGCGTCGCGGTGTCCCCCGAGGTCCGCTGGATGCTCCTGCGGGCCTTCGGACCGGCCGGGGTCCCCTTCCCCGAGACCGTGGACCCCCGGGGCGCGCTCGCCATGGCGCGGCGCTTCGAGCTGTCGGCGCGGATCGCGGCGCGGCAGGGCCGGGAGGCCCTGGCCCGGGAGCTGGGGGAGGACGCCGCCGGCGGCTTCGCCGGGGACCGGAGGGGCGTCACGGCCTCGGGCCTGCGGCTCCTGGCCCTGGCCCGGGAGGTGGCCGGGGTGGCGGAGGGGCTCGGCCTGCCGGTCGCCTTCCTCAAGTTCGTGGCCCTGGAGGGCGCGGGCCTGGACGCCGCCGTCCGCCGGTCTGCCTGCGACGTGGACGAGCTGGCGCCCGCCGGCCGCGTCGGCGAGCTCCAGGACGCTCTCGTCGCCGCCGGCTTCCGGGCCTCCGGGCTTCCGGAGGGAGAGCACCAGCTCCCCGCTTTGGAGCACCCGGCGGGCGGGGTCGTCGAGGTCCACCGGCTGATGCTGGGGGTGCGGCCGGAAGGGTCCTCGTCGGCCACCTTCGAGGTCCTGGAGCGGCACGGTCTGCTCGCGCCCCTGCCGGACCTCCCGGGCCGGTGCGCCATGCCCATTCCGGAGGCCCAGGCGGCGCACGTCCTGGTCCACGGCGTGGGCCAGCACGGCTGGTGGCCGGCCTCCTACTCCCTCTTGAAGATGGTCGCGGACCTGATCGACCTGACCTCTATCTATAAGGAAGCGGTCCTGACCTCCCGGGCCCTCTCCTGGGTGGAAAGCGACGTCCCGCCGGCCGAGGCCGAAGCGGTCCGCCGCCTCTGCGACCGGCTTGCGGCGGGGGAGGACCCCGCCTCCGGCTGGGACGGCCCGGAGGAGACTCTCCTCCGGCACATCCTCGCCGGCCGGCTCGACCCGGAGTACGAGGGTGCCCTCCGGCTCGGCCTCTTCCACGCCCAGCCCACCGACCGTCCTCCCGGCGTCGGAGTCGTCCGCCGGATCTGGGCCGCCCTGGTCCTCAGCCGCGCCCAGGTCGACGCCATCTACGGCAAGCCCCGCCACCCCCTGGGCTACCTCGCCCGCCAGCTCGCCCGCCCCTTCGACCTCCTCGCCAGGCTGGGGGCGTACGGGGTGCGGGCGGCCCGGGTGCGGCGGGGGTCGCGCGAACGCAGGATCTCTCGAGCTTTGGAGACGTACCGCCAGGGCGGCGTCACTTTCGGCGCGGCTGCTGAAAGCGCTGGAATCTCCAGGTCTGATCTCGCCCGGTCTGCCCACGCTCGTGGGATGAAGCCCCCTTTCAGCACCCAGACGCTTCTCGAGGAGGTCGGCGAGTCCTCTCACGAAGACCGCACCACTTGACTGTCAATGCTCTTCCTCTTATTTTCGTGTTGAAAGGAGAAGAGGTGAAGAGATTGCTAATGGCAGGGTTGCTGTCAGTGGCAGGACTCTTGGTCGCTGCATCTCCAGGAAGCGCGGGAGGAGGATGGGGGTGCTGGATCTGTACGTCGCATGATTGGGGCACCGATGCAGACGCCATATGCGAGCAGGTGGGCCATCAGGAGTACGGTGTTGGAACCTACTGCGAAGATTATTATGTGCTTGGTGAGCATGTCTGTGGCACGAACGGAACGGCCTGCTACAACGAGGACGCTGGAGGAGGCGGCGGCGGCGGCTCGGCTGGTGGGGGTGGGGGGAGCTGTGTTGTCCCATGGGGTGAAGTATGCCCGGCAGAGTGTTCAAGGTGCACCCAGGAATCTTACCCAAGAACGGTTTGACGTGGGCCGGACAACCTCAGGAAAACGCACGATGAGGATTCGGGCCCTCCTGACTGCAAAGCTCCTGCTGACTTTGTGCTTTACGGTTCCTCTTACTGCCGGGGAGAGGCCGGATTCTCCCGTCCGGATCGAGCTCCAGTTCGCCTTCAAGAAGGAAGCGCCCGCCGAATGGTCAGGGTCCCTGACCCTCCGCCCATTCTCCGGTGAGGGGAAAGACATCGTCCTCCCCGTCGAGTCCGGGACCAGGGCCGAGCTCGAGATTCCCTCTGGCTCCTCCTGGAAAGTCTCCTCCGAGATTCCGGGCTTCTGGGCCCCGGCCAGCGTTCTGACCGCCATGCCCTCCGAGGGCACCACCGTCCACCGGATCGAGCTGTGGCCGGCGGGCCGGTTGACAGGACTCCTCAAGATGACCGAGGTCAAACAAGGTCTTCCGAAGGAGATCGAAGCGGCGATCGTCTCCCCTCCGGACCCGCGCCTCCGCAGTGAGATCCCCAAGGGAGCGGTCGTCTGCCCGATCGCGGAGAAAGGGGTCTTCCACTGCGACGTCCCCGCCGCCTCCCTGGATGTGGCCCTACGGTCTCCAGGGTTCGTCCCCGACTACCGGTGGGGCCTTCGGGTGGAGACCGGCAAGCGCCTGTCGCTCGGGACCGTCACCCTGAAGGAGGGAGCCTCCCTCACCGGGTGGGTCCAGTTGGAAGACGCAGGCGCGCCGTTGAAAAAGGGGAGAGCCCGCCTCTCGCCGCTCCTTGCTCCTGGTCATGAGGCGAAGGTGACCACCCGGCTCCGATCCATCGCGTTGGAAGGTTTGGTGCGGCAGGACGGCTTCTTCCAGTTCGCCGGCATCGCCCCCGGGCACTATCTGCTGGAAGTGGAGGGGGAAGGACTGGCGCCGACGCGGATCTTTCCCCTGGAGATCCGCCCCTGGAGCGAAACCGTCCTGCCGCAGCCCGTGGTCCTGAGGCCGCCGCTTCAGCTCGAGCTCTCCATCTCGCCTCCCCTCGACTGGCTCTCCCGGCCCTGGCACGTTCAGGTTCGCAGGGCTTCGGATTTCAGCGGAGCGCTCGATGGCGAGCCTGCCTACGAAGGACCCGCCGGGGAAGTCGGCCGGGTCAAGATCGCCGGACAGGCGCCGGGCAGCTTCTCGATCCAGGTCCGGGATTCGCTCGGCAACACCCTCTTCAGTACCTTTAGAAGACCGGTGGAGAGGCCCGAGGACGCACGCCTGGATATCGAAATCGACCTCGTCACCGTCAGTGGAAGCGTCGAGCTCGGGAAGGAACCCCTGGCGGCGCAACTCTGGTTCGGGGGGATGAATGGAGTGCCCAGGGTGAGGATGGATTCCAACGCTGAGGGGGAGTTTCACGGAGTCCTTCCGCGGGACGGCACCTGGAATGTCGACGTCAAGGCGGAGGAGCCGCGGCTCGAAACCCACGTCCAGGTCAAGCTCGACGCCGACCGGGCGGGCCGCGCCGCGGCCGAGATCCGCCTGCCTGACACCCACGTCTTCGGCAGGGTGCTGGACGAGGACGCCAAACCTGTGGCCAAGGCCCAGGTGACGGTCGCGACCGGAGTGGACACCCTCGTCGTGACCACGGACGAGACCGGAGCCTTCGAAGCGCGGGCGATCCCCGAAGGAGTGACAAGCCTTGCGGCGAAGCGCACCTTGCTCGGCGACCCCTACACGAGCGCACCGGTCGTCGTGCCGGTCGGCTCCTCGCCCGTGGGGCCGGTGGACCTCCACCTCAGGAAGACGAAGATCATCTCGGGAAAGGTCTTCTCGCCGGCAGGGCCGGTGGCAGGGGCATCGCTCAACCTCCTGTCCTCACAGCCCCGGCTGGGCTTCGGCGACTCTGCTCGGACGGACGTGGACGGCACGTTTATCGCCCAGCTCCCCGGTGGCACCCAGAGGGTGAGAGCGGTGGTGAGCCCTCCCGGGTACGCACTCCAGGCTTTCGAGTTCCCGGCCGGGGAGGAGCCGGCCGTCCTGACCGTCTCCCCGAACGGTGGAACCCTGGAGGTTTTCCTCCCCTTTACCTCGGAGGAGATGCGGGAGACCGGTCTGCGTCTCCTCTATTTCCAGAACGGTGTGCCACTCGCGGGCTCCACCCTCGTCCTCTGGGCGCTCAGCCAGGGGGAGAAGATCGAGGATCGCGCCTCCCTCCGATTTCCCAATCTCGCTCCCGGGGAGTACCAGGTCTGCCTCAGCCCGCGGATGGTCCTCCCCGAGGCGGAACTGATCGCGTTCATCGAAGGGCTCGAAGACTGCGCCTCCGGGTACCTGCCGGCCGCAGGCAACCTGAAGCTTGAACTGACAATGAAGCAGGCCGACGAGCAGGACGCCCCCTGACGGGCGTGCTGTACATCCCTGCTCGCGGCGTCTCAGTTCGCAACGCCCCAGGATTCCGCGAGAATCTTTTGCAACACACCTCGTCGAGATTGCAACACAACAGCGAAGGCGAGCCTCTCGAAGCTCCTGCGCCCCGCATTCGAAGCTCTCTTTGCGGCATTTCCTCGTTGTCTCCTCATTTCTTCTCCTTGCAGTGTCGCAAATCTGTCTTGTGAGGTCACCTGGAAGGTCTATATTGCAACAGTCTGAGGCTGTATTGCGGCGCTTGAAGGCCTATTTGCGGCATTTTCGGTTTGATTTGCGGCGCGGCAAGGATTGGTTGTAACGCAGAGAGGAGGGAACGGAGCGGCTCAGGCGCTCTTTGCGCCAGTTCGCGCCTTGGTTGCGGCGAGTCAAAGATTGAATGCCGCAACGCCACCGTGTTTTGCGACATTGCAAGGTCTCGGAGCGCCGCGCAGAAGGTTTCCCGTGACAATCTAAGCCTGTGTTGCGGCGTTTTAACGGGGGAATGCCGCAGCAAGAAGGAGCCAGAGCGCCCGGCGGGAGAGCTCCAGCAGGGCGAGGGCCTCACGGTTTCCGCTCTGCGTCGTTCAGGAACCAGGCGAGCGTCTGACGGCCGGAGAGCTCCAGGCGGGGGATCTCGATTGGAATCGATGAGCGCGAGCCTGGCCTGGACGAGCCGGACCCCCTCCTCCGGCCGCAGGTAGCCGACACAGCCTGCCTGTTTGATGAGGGTCCTCCCCCAGAGGTGGGTGTCGTCGAGGCCACGGTAGATCGCGATTGCCTTTTCCAGGGAGGCCACCGCCCGTTCGAAACTCGCCCAGGTCGTTGAGGAGAGAGGCTTCCAGGGAGATCAGGCGCGCTTCTTCCAGCGGGTCGCCCGTACCCTCCTGAAGCGCCGACCGGGCCTCGCGGAAGGCTTCCCCGGCTCCCGAAAAGTCCGAGGCGAGCCGCTTGGCGTTCCCGAGCGCCGCCAGGGCTCCAGCGCGGAAATCGTTGATCCGCTCGTCGCCGTTACTGGCCCGGGTCCAGCTCCGCGGCGAGGGGAAAGGCGAGGACCAGGGAGAGGAGGAAGGCGGCGACGGTGCGGTGTCGGATTCGGTGCATGAAGAGCTCCTTCGCGGGGATGCCCGGCGCCGGCCCCCGTGGCCGTTGCGGTGCTCCCATATCTCTGAAGGTGCGGCTTCGGACGCTGCCATGCCATGGAAGGACTCTGTGGAGGCAATCAGGTGCTCGAGTTTGGAAGTGTTGCGGGGGAGCGGCA
>DASQEB010000098.1:0-8785 GCA_035633875.1 Thermoanaerobaculia bacterium | reverse complement strand
TCGAGCGGGGCGTCCTCATGCGCCGAAGAGTGTATCCTTCCCCGTCGACTCCGCTCCGAAACAGAGCGCTCTCTTCTTCCCCGGCCGCTCTCGTGGTAGCTTCCCGGCGCCACGGAATCCCGAGATGCGGACCCCGACCTCCCGACCGTTTCGCCCGCGCGCATGAGGCGCCTCCTCCGGATCGCGATCCTTCTGCTCGTCCTCCTGGCGGTGGCCGGCCACGTCTTCCACGCCTATTGGCCACGGGAGCGGGCGGCGGCGCCGGAGCCGGGAGGGCTCCCGGCGCGGCTCCTGTCCGCGGACGCCCACGACGCCTGCGTCTGGGTGCCCTATCCGCACCAGAACCTGGGCGCCCTGGCCGGGACGGTGGAGGACGGCTCGGCCTGGCTCGCGTCCGCCGCCCGGGTGGCCGGGGTTCCGCCGCCGGTCCTCCCCTCGTTCGGCCCCTTCGCCGTGCCCCCGTCGCGGGAGGTGACGGCCTGCTCCGATCTCGATGGCGAGCGCTTCGTGCTCGCGGCCCGGGTCTACCCGGCGGTGGGGGTGGTGGCGCGGCTCGCCGGACGCCTTACGGGAAACCCCTGGCTCGAGGGCGGCGAAATCCGGGAGACCGAGGGGAAGACCGACGAGGTGGTGGAGCGGACCCTGCGGGTCGCCTGGCGGGACGGCGTCTGGATGGTGACCTCCGGGGAGCCGCCGGCGATCGCGCCGGGCGTTCCGGCCGTCCCGTCTTCGCGTCCGCTCCTCGGAATCGTCCGCCTGCGGCAGGAGGTCTCGGACTTTCCCGAGGGCAACTACCTGCTCCAGCGGCGGGAGAGGGACCTGGAGCTGAGCCTGGCCGGCGGCGCGCCGGCGCCGGAGCGTCCGGACTTCGGAGGGCAGCCTCTGCCGGTGCTCCTCGCCGTGGCGGGTCCGTCGTGGCCGGCGGCTTCGGCCAGGCCCCTGCCCCCGGCGGCCTTCGCCCTGTTCGACATCGCGGACGGTGGCATCCAGGCGGGTCCCCTGGGCAAGCTTCCCGGCGCCGCGGTCTTCCACCCTCGCGGCCGGGAGGGGGAGCGGTGGGCGCTGCCCGCCCAGGGCATCGCCGGCCTGCTCACCGAGGGGCTTCCCCGGGGGAATGCCGCCGGATGGCGCATTGTTGCCCTCGACGCCGGGAGCCTCGCGCGCGCCAGGGATCTGGCGCCCGGGATCTCCTCCCTGACCCCCCCGGAGGGGGATGGCTCGGACGGCCGGCTGGTCGCCGGGGTCTGGCTGGACCCGAAGCCCGCGTTGCGGCTCGTCGCGCAGACGCGCAAGGTCCTGGAAAAGATCCCCCTCGTCGACCGCGAGCAGGTGCGCCTCTGGCGAGACTGGGAACGGATCCTTCACCCGGTCGCGGGTTGCGAGGAGATCTCGCTCGTGGCCACGCAATCACCCCCCTCCTTCGGTCTCCGTCTGCACGGCTGCAATTGACAGCAGGGAGGGAATCCCTTAGCCTTCGCGGTTGCCCCGGTCGGAGGTCTCCGTATGCGGATTTGGCTGGATCAGGTTCGAGAAGAGCCTTTCAACTGGGACGAGACGCAGAGCGTTTCTCTGGAGAGCCTGGATCGCCCCGAGCTGCTGGGACTGTCCCCGGTCCGGTGGCGTGGCCAGGTGGTGTTCGCCGACCCCGGGTTTTACCTGCGGGCTCATCTCTCCTACGAGCAGACCCTGGCCTGCGACCGGTGCTTGAAACCGATCGTCGAGCCCGTCGAATCCGATGTGGAGCTGATGATCCTGGCCGAGCGCCATCACGGGCCCGGGGGCGAGCACGAGCTGCGCGAGGACGACATGGGCGTCTATCATCTCGAGGGCGAGATCCTCGAGACGGACCCCATCCTGATCGAGCAGTTGCAGCTCAACCTCCCGATGAAGCCGCTCTGCGGTCCTGACTGCCAGGGGCTCTGCCCGGTGTGCGGGGCCGATAAGAACGCCGGCGACTGCTCCTGCGAGGAGTCTACAGTGGACCCCCGCTGGGCGGGGCTCGCGGCTCTGAAGAGCCGGTTTGGCGAAGACAAGTAAGTGACGGATTCATAAGATCAAAGAGGCTCGACGACCATGCCCAACCCGAAACGACGCCATTCCAAGGCGCGCCGTGACAAGCGGCGTGCGCACGACGCGCTGGAGCGTCCCGCCACCTCCAATTGCCCCAACTGCGGCGAGGTCAAGCTCCCGCATCGCGCCTGTCCGCACTGCGGGCACTACCGTGGCCGCCAGGTGATCGAGGGCAAAGAGACCCTGTAAATCACGCCACCGGGCTCGTCCGGGCCATCGGCTCTCCGACCTCCGCAGGCGTGCTCCGGGCGTCGGGGTCGATCCCTGGGATAGAATCGCCTGGCCCAGTCCGACATCCTTTTGAGCGAGCGCCCGCCGGGCGATCGGAGGTCGACCGGGAGCGAGCATGCCGATTGCCGTAGACGCCATGGGAGGGGACTTCGCGCCGCAGTCTGCGGTGGAGGGCGCTTTCCGCGCCGCCGCCGAGGATGGCGCGTCGATCCTCCTTGTCGGCGACCGCTCGCGGATCGAGGCCGAGCTGCGTCGGCACGGCGACCACGCGGGGCGGATCGAGGTCGTCCACGCCGAGGAGGTCGTCGGCATGGACGAGCCGGCGATCACGCCGATCCGCAAGAAGCGCCGCTCCTCGATCCGCCTCTGTGCCGAGCTGGTCAAGGACGGCCGGGCCCAGGCCCTGGTGACCGCCGGCAACACCGGGGCCGCCATGATCTCCGCCAAGATGGTGATCGGCACCGTGGCAGGGGTGGACCGGCCGGCCCTGGCCGCGGTCCTGCCGAACCAGAAGGGGCGAACCGTGCTCCTCGACGTGGGCGCCAATGTTGATGTGAAGCCCGTCCACCTGCGGGAGTTCGCCGTCATGGGCCACTTCTACGCCCAGGAGGTGATCGGCACCCCCGCGCCGAGGATCGGCCTGATGTCCATCGGCGAGGAGGAGAGCAAGGGGACCGACCTCACCCGCGAGGTGCTCAAGGTCCTGAAGACGACGGGCCTCAACTTCGTCGGCAACGTCGAGGGGCGGGACGTCTTCAACGGCACGGTGGACGTGATCGTCTGCGACGGGTTCGTGGGCAACGTTGTGCTCAAGAGCGCCGAGGCTCTGGCCGAGTTCATCCTCAAGATGCTGCGCACGGAGATCGAGGCGAGCCCCCGCGCCCGCATGGGGTACCTGATGGCCAAGCCCGCCTTCGACCGCTTCCGCCAGCGCACCGACTACAGTGAATACGGAGCCGCCCCTCTCCTCGGGATCAACGGCGGCTGCTTCATCGGCCATGGGCGGTCGAACGCACGGGCCATCCAGAACGCCATCCGCCGGGCCGTGGAGTTCACCACCGCCCAGCTCGACCGCAAGATCAGCGACAAGATCGCCGAGCTCCACAGCCAGGAAGAGCGGCTGCTCGGCACCCAACAGGAGGCGGAAGCCGGATGAGCCTCGCCGCGAAGAAGATCGCCTTCGTCTTCCCCGGCCAGGGGTCGCAGAAGGTGGGCATGGGCCGCGCCTGGGTCGACGTCTCCCCCGAGGCGCGCCGCACGTTCGAGGAGGCCGACGAGGTCCTCGGCGTCCCCCTTTCCCGGCTCTGCTGGGAAGGGCCGGAGGAGGAGCTGAACCTCACGGCCAACACCCAGCCGGCCCTCCTCACGGCCTCGGTCGCCATGCACCGGGCCCTCGGGACCCTCGCCCCGGAGCTCCAGCCGGTGGCGGTCGCCGGACACAGCCTCGGCGAGTACTCGGCCCTGGTGGCCGCGGGGGCTCTTGGCTTTGCCGACGCCCTCCGCCTCGTCCGCCGGCGCGGCGAGCTCATGCAGGAGGCCGTGCCTGTGGGGCAGGGAGCCATGGCGGCGATCATCGGGATGGACCCCGAGGCCATCGCCGGCCTCGCCGCCGACGCCTCCCAGGGTGAGGTCTGCGCCGTGGCCAACCTGAACGGCCCGGCCCAGACGGTGATCGCCGGTCACAAAGGGGCGATCGACCGCGCCGTGGCACTGGCCAAGGAGCGGGGGGCGAAGAAGGCTACGATCCTCGCCGTCTCCGCCCCCTTCCACTCGCCCCTGATGCGCCCTGCCCGGGAGGGGATGACCGGTCCGCTCCGCGAGACGGACTTCCGCGATCCCGCCGTGCCCGTAGTCACCAACGTGGACGCGGCGCCGGCGACCACCGGAAGTGCGGCCCGGGAGGCCCTGATCCGGCAGATCGACAGCCCGGTGCGCTGGGTTGAATCGGTGCTCTGGATGGAGGAGAGCGCCGGGGTGGAGGTCTTCGTGGAGGTCGGTCCGGGCAACGTGCTGTCCGGCATGACCCGGCGCATCGTGAAAGCGGCCCGTACCACCGGGATCGCCGAGCCCGCTCACGTCGAGAAGCTGCTGCGGGAGGACGAGGCGGCCGGAGGAGGAGAGAGCTGATGCTGAAGCTGGAGGGACGGACCGCGCTGGTGACCGGCGCCTCCCAGGGGATCGGGGAAGCGATCGCCCGGGTCTTCGCCCGGCAAGGCGCCCGGGTGGTGCTCGCCGCCCGCAACGAAACCCGGCTGCGGGAGCTCGCCGAGGAGATCGAGGCCGCGGGCGGCAGCGCCCGGCCCCTCGCTTTGGACGTCTCCCGGCCCGAGACCTTCGGCGAGAGGCTCAAGGGCCTGCCCGAGGGCTTTGCGGAAGTCGACATCCTGGTCAACAATGCCGGCGTCACGGCTGACAACCTCCTTGCCCGCATGTCGCTGGAGGACTGGGAACGGGTGATCCGGGTCAACCTGACCGGCGCCTTCGCCCTCACCAAAGAGGTCATCCGGGGAATGATGAAGCGTCGCTGGGGCCGGGTGATCAACGTCTCCTCGGTGGTGGGGATGATGGGCAACCCGGGCCAGGCGAACTACGCCGCCTCCAAGGCCGGGCTGATCGGCTTCAGCAAATCCCTGGCCCGGGAGCTGGGGAGCCGGAACATCACGGTCAACGTGGTCGCCCCCGGCTACATCGAGACGGCGATGACCGCGGATCTCCCCGAGGCGTCCCGGACGTCGCTGTCGGACGCGATCGCGCTCAAGAGGCTCGGCTCGGTGAACGATGTCGCCTGGTCCGTGCTCTTCCTCGCCAGCGAGGAGGCGGGATACATTACCGGCCACACGCTCAACGTCTCGGGCGGGCTGTATATCTGATGAATGGACGAGCAGAGAGCTTTGTGCTAGAACCCCATCTCGCGCCCGGGTGCGCCCGGGCCGGCCAAGATCAAGGAGGGAACCACCCATGGCAGTAGCGGAGCGGGTCAAGAGCATCATCGTCGAACAGCTCGGCGTCGACGAGGAGGAGGTCACTCTGGAAGCGAGCTTCACCGATGACCTGGGCGCCGATTCCCTGGACATCGTGGAGCTGGTGATGGCCTTCGAAGAGGAGTTCGGCATCGAGATTCCGGACGAGGAGGCCGAGAAGATCAGCAACGTTCGCGAGGCTGTGGAGTACATCCAGAACAACACCGGGGACCAGAACTAGGTCCCTGAACGAGCCACCAGCCTCTGGATTCCCGTCGAAGATCTTGAGCTCCGCAACCCGCCGCCGCGTCGCCCTCACCGGGGTCGGCCTCGTGTCTCCTCTCGGAGTGGGCACGGCCGAGAACTGGCGCGCCCTCGTCGAGGGCCGGAGCGGCATCGGCCCGATCACCCGCTTCGACGCCTCGGTGTATCCGTCCCGGATCGCCGGCGAGGTGAAGGGCTTCGATCCGCTCGACTACGTCGACAAAAAGGACGTCAAGAAGAGCGACACCTTCATCCTCTACGCCCTGGCGGCCACCCGCTTCGCCCTGGAAGACGCGGGGCTGACCATCGACGACAGCAACGGGGACCGGGTCGGCGTCGTCATCGGCTCCGGGATCGGCGGTCTGCCGCTGATCGAGTCCATGCACAGGATCCTCCTCGAAAAGGGGCCGGACCGTGTGTCGCCGTTCTTCATCCCCGGGTTGATCGTCAACATGGCCTCCGGCCAGGTCTCGATCCACTACGGGGCGCGGGGGCCGAACACCGCTCCTGCGACCGCCTGCACCACCGGCGCGCATGCGATCGGGGACGCCTACCGGTTCATCCAGCACGGCGACGCCGACGCGATGATCGCCGGGGGCGCCGAGGCGGTGATCACCCCGCTTGCGGTGGCCGGCTTCTGTGCCATGCGGGCCCTCTCCCACAGCTTCAACCACGAGCCCGAGAAGGCATCCCGTCCCTGGGATGCCCGGCGGGACGGTTTTGTCATGGGCGAGGGCTCGGGGATCGTGATCCTGGAAGAGCTGGAGACGGCCCGGCGCCGGGGGGCTCCCATCTACGCCGAGGTCGTGGGGTACGGGATGAGCGCCGACGCCTATCACATCTCGGCGCCCCACCCGCAAGGGGACGGCGCCGTGCGCGTGATGCGGACGGCCCTCGATGACGCGGGCATCCCGCCCGAGGCGATCGGCTACATCAACGCCCACGGAACCTCGACGCCGCTGGGCGACCTCTCCGAGGTGCGGGCGGTCAAGACGGTCTTCGGCGACCACGCCTACAAGCTGGCGGTCTCCTCGACCAAATCCGCCACCGGTCACCTGCTGGGTGCGGCGGGAGGCCTCGAGACCGGCATCCTTGCGCTGGCCCTCCGCCACCAGACCCTCCCGCCCACCCTGAACCTGGACGAGCCCGGCGAGGGCTGCGACCTCGACTTCGTCCCCCACCAGGCCCGCAAGGTCGACATCGAGTACGGCCTGAGCAACTCCTTCGGCTTCGGCGGGACGAACGGGGCGATCATCCTGAAACGGTACCAGGAAGAGTAGGGGACGGCTCTCTACCGCTCCGTCCGCACCTCCACGTCATCAACCTCCACCGCCTGGAGCTCCCGATCGAAGAAGTCAGCCATCTTGGCGTAGAAGTGGCGCATGCCGGCGCCGCGGATACCGTGCGTCTGCTCCGGGTAGAAGGCCTGCTCGAACGGCACGCCTGCCTCGATCAAGGCGTTGCTCATCACCACTGTGTTCTGCGGATGGACGTTGTCGTCCGCGAGGCCGTGGACGATGAGGAGGCGGTCCTTCAGGTTGACGGCGTGGGTGAGGGGTGAGGAGAGGCGGTAGCCCTCTTCGTTGTCCTGCGGGCGGTCGAGGTAGCGCTCGGTCCAGATCGTGTCGTAGAGCTTCCAGTCGGTCACCGGCGCGCCGGCGACTCCCGCCTTCCACACACCGGGCCGGTTGAGCAGGCAGTAGAGGGTGTTGGTGCCGCCGCCCGACCAGCCCCAGAGGCCGATCCTCCCGGCGTCGATCCAGGGGAGGGTCTTAAGGTAGTCCACTCCGGCGAGCTGGCCGGCCAGGTTGACAGTTCCGAAGCGGCGGTAGTCCAGGTCCTCTCCCGGCTTGCCGAAGAAGAGGGAAGACTGGTTGTCGACGCTGAACGAGACGAAGCCCCTTTGGGCCATCATCTTGTGCCAGAGCCCCCGCGGGTGCCAGGCGTTGTTGACCACCTGGGAGCCCGGGCCGCCGTAGTGGTAGACGACGACGGGATAGCGCCGCCCCGGATTGAATCCAACCGGTTTCAACAGGCGCGCCGGCAGCCGCGAGCCGTCCGGTCCGGGGATGGTGAGGAACTCCCACTTCGGCAGGGTCGCGAGATCGATCTTCGCCGGGGCGGACGGGAGAGGGATCGCCGCGCCCCCCTCTGCCCGCCGCACCTCGCTTCGGGTGGGAGTGTCGGCGTCGTTCCACTCGTGGACCCAGGCCCCGGTCCGCTCCGAGACGAGGGCTCCGTGCGTTCCCGGCTCGGGGGTGAGGACCTCCCATCCCTCTCCGTCCAGGCGGACACGGGCGACCTTCCGGTCGATCGGGCCGAGCCCCTCCGTCGGGAAGCCGGTCACGATCGCCCAATCGCCACCTTCCCCCACGCCGTCCAGGGAGGTGACCGACCAGTCCGCGGGAGTCACGGACCGCACCAGACGGCCGTCCACGCGGTACAGGTAGAGCCGCCTCCAGCCCTCGCGCTCGGAGCCCCAGAGGAAGCTGCCGTCGGGCAAGAAGCGGAAGTCCTCCCCCAGGTTCACCCAGGTCGGCCAGGTCTCGGTGAGCAGGGTCGAGCAGGAGCCGCCGGAGGGGGCGCAGCGCAGGAGGTCCAGCCGGGTCTGGTCGCGGTTCAGCCGCTGGATCGCCACGGCGTCGCCGGAGGGCGTCCAGTCCACGCGGGCGAGGTAGGACTCTTCGTCACCGGTCTTCAGCCAGGTCGTGCCGCCGGTGGCGAGGTCGAGCACGCCCACCTTCACGTTCGGATTGTCCGTGCCCGCCTTGGGGTACTTCTGCCATCGGACCTTCGGGTAGACCGGCGAGTCGTCCACCAGCGGGTAGACGTCCACCGGAGCTTCCTCGAAGCGGTAGTAGGCGATCCGGGCGCCGTCCGGGCTCCACCAGAAGCCGGTGGTCTCCCGGCTCCAGATCTCCTCCCAATAGACCCAGTCGGTGATGCCGTTCAGGATGGAGTTCTCCTCGCCGTCGGTCGTCAGGGCCCGCTCCCGGCCGGTGGCGAGGTCGAGGACGTGGAGGTCGAAGTCCCGGACGAAGGCCAGGCGGGCGCCGTCGGGAGAGAGCCGGGGGAGCTCCTCCTCGGCTTCGGTTGCCGTGAGCCGCCGGAGATCGCGGGTCGCAAGGGAATAGAGGTAGAGATCGCCGTCCGAGACCAGCAGGAGGGCATCCCCCCGGGGGGACCACGAAGACTGGCTCAGCTCGAAGTCCTCGACGCCGGCCTGCTTCGCCAGATCCGCCATCCGCACCAGGACCACG
>DASQEB010000097.1:0-3162 GCA_035633875.1 Thermoanaerobaculia bacterium | reverse complement strand
AGAGGGCCTCCTGAAAGCTCACCTGGAAGCGTTCCAGAAGAAGCCCGGTGACCAGCCCGCCCACGAGATTGACGAGGAGCCAGGGCAGGCGGATGGACGCCACCTTGAGGGAGCGCGCCTCGTAGAGGAGCTCGTCCTCGGAGGTGCCGGCGATCCGCAGCATGTCCTCGCTGGCCTCCTCCCCCACCACGTCCACGACGTCGTCGACGGTGACGATGCCCACGAGACAATCCGCTTCGTCCACCACCGGCACGGCCAAGAGGTCGTAGCGGGCCACGAGCTGGGCCACCTCGTCCTGCGGGGTATCGGTCGTGACGTGGATGACGTCCCGCTGCATGATCTCGTCGAGCCGCTGCTCGGGGCGGGAGAGGAGGATCTGGCGCAGGGAGGTCACGCCGAGCAGGCGCTTGTCGCTGTCCACGACGTAGAGGTAGTAGACCATCTCCACGTCGCGCTTCTCCTGAATGGCCGCGATCGCCTGCCGCACCCGCGTCGCCGGGGGCAACGCGAGGAACTCCGTGTTCATGATGCGGCCGGCGGTGTCGTCCTCGTAAGTGAGCTGGGAGCGCAGCCCCGGCAGCTCGCGGGGGTCCACCAGCTCCAGCACCCTCTCCTGGAGCTCCTCCGGCAGGGATTCGATCACGTAGACCGCGTCGTCCACCGCGGCGGATTCGAGAATCTCGGCGATGGCCTCGGGCGGGAGGTTCTCCAGAAGCTCCAGCCGTTGCGGCGCCTCGAGCTCGGAGAGGGCGTCGCCGGCCGTCTCGGGGTAGTCCTCGGAGAGGATTTGGAAGACGTGGAGCCGCTCGGCGGGAGTGAGGCCCTGCATCAGGACCGGCAGGTCGCCCGGCCGGACCTTGGACAGGAGCCGCGTGATGTCCGCGCGCCGCCCATGGCGGACCAGCCGGCGCAGGGCATCGGCAAGCAGCTCGTCCGGGCGAGCGGCGGGAGTTTCCACAGCTGGCTCCATGGCAAAAGGCATGCTAGCACGGGGGTCTTCGCCCCGGCCTCTCCCCCCTGGCTTACGGTAGGATCTGACGGTGCCCATCGCCGCCGATCCGTTCCTCGCCACCCTCGCCCTCGTCGGGGCCGTCATCATCATTTCAGCCCTGCTTTCCGGGCTCATCGAGCGGAGCGGATTTCCCCAGGTGGCCGTCCTGCTGGGACTCGGCGCCGTTCTGGGGCCGTACGGGCTCGCCCTCCTCGAGCTGACGCTCGAGTCCCCCGTCCTGCGGGCGGTCTCGATGCTCAGCCTCGCGCTCGTGCTGTTCACGGACGCGCTGTCGGTCGATCTCGCCCAGATCCGCAAGCATGCCCGGCTGACGCTGCTGGTGGTCGGTCCGGGGACATTGCTGTCCGCCGTGCTGGTGACCCTCGCGGCCCGCTGGCTGCTCGCTCTGCCCTGGCCGGCCGCGGCGATCCTGGGAGCCGCCCTGGCCTCGACCGACCCCGTGCTCCTGCGCGGCCTCCTCCGCCGCCCCGATATCCCCGCGGACGCCCGGCTGGCCCTCCGGCTCGAAAGCGGCCTGAACGACGTGGTCCTGCTCCCGATCGTGCTGGTGGCGATGACCCTTCTCGGCCAGAGCCACGGGGGAGAAGGGGTCGCCTGGTCCCGGATGGGCCTCAACCTGTTCATCCTCGGCCCGGGAGCGGGGATCGCCATCGGGTTCCTGGGAGTCGCGGCGCTCGACCTGATGCGCAAGCGCCTGGGGATCCGCCGCGATTACGAATCCCTCTACTCCCTCGGGCTGGCGTTCACCGCGTTCGCCGCCGCCGAGTCGGTCCACGGCAGCGGCTTCCTCGCCGCCTTCGCCGCCGGCTTCGTCATCTCTGTCTTCGACGTCGAGCTCTGCGACTGCTTCCAGG
Source organism: Thermoanaerobaculia bacterium (assembly GCA_035633875.1). Taxonomy (GTDB): domain Bacteria; phylum Acidobacteriota; class Thermoanaerobaculia; order Multivoradales; family UBA5704; genus DATARR01. Next base: position 1,296 of record DASQEB010000097.1, on the reverse strand, counting down.
AGTACGGAGAGACGACCGCCGAGCTCGCTCTGCTGTTCACCTTCGTCCTGCTCGGCAGCTCGCTGATCTGGAGCGGCCTCACCGTGGCGGACGGCCCCACCCTGCTCTTCGCCGCCGTGGCCCTCCTCGTGCGGCCTGTTGCCTTCCTGACCTCCCTCGGCCCCTCCCGGCTGGACCGCAAGAGCCTGACGCTGATCACCTGGTTCGGCCCCCGGGGTCTGAGCTCGCTTCTCCTGGTCCTCCTCCCGGTCTTCGCCGGGACCCCGGGCAGCGCCCGTCTGTTCTCGATCTGCTGCCTGGTCGTGCTGCTGTCCGTCCTGATCCACGGCGGCTCGCTGATGGTGCTCGGCCGCGCCAAGGCTCCGCCCGCGCCACCCGTTGCCGCGCCAGCGCCCCCGGCCCGCTCTCTCCCGATCGTGGAGTCGGCCGGCCCTGGGGCTCCGGAGGAACGGATCCCCGAGCAGATCGACATCCCCGGGATGCTCCGCCTCCAGGCCTCCGGCGAGCCCGTGGTCGTGGTGGACGCCCGCACCAGCCGCTCCCATGAAGCGAGCGAGACCACGGCCCGGGGCTCGGAGCGGATCGACCCCGAGCGGTCGGTCCACGAGGCGGAGCGCAGCCACCTCCCCCGCGATGCCTGGCTGATCATCTTCTGTGCCTGAAAGAACGAGGCGACGAGCGCCCGTGTGGCGCTCGAGCTTCGCAGGGCGGGCTGGCCCAAGGCGGTCGCCCTCACCGGCGGCTGGGAGGCGTGGCAAGCTGCGGGGCTGCCGGTCGAGCCCCGTCACGCGGCTTGAAGCGTCACGCCAGCACGCGCCGGAGCCAGCCGAGCAGGTCCCGGTCCACCTGCTCGCGGCACTCGTCGAGACCGTGCCGGCATCCCGGATAGAGCGTCATTTCCTTCGGCTCCCCCGCCCGGCGGTAGAGATCGTGCGAGCAGGAAGCCGGCAGGACCTCGTCGGAGTCGCCATGCAGGAGGAGCAGGGGACGCGGGCTGAGCCGGGAGACGTGCCGCGTTCCAGACGTCTGGCTGCTCAGGGCGGCCACCGCCACGACCGCCGGGGTTTCCACTCCGGCGGTGATCACCACGGCACCGCCGAAGGAGTGCCCGACCAGGGCGACGCGGGCACGGCCCCGGCTTCCCAGGTAGGCAACGCCGAGGAGCGTGTCGAGAACGCATTCTTCCAGGTCGTTCGGCCGGCGGTAGTGAAGCCGCAGCGAGGCGGTCCCTTCGGGGACGAGCTGCCCGGCGAGGCGGGGATAGAGCCCGCCGGCCGGCCCGTCGAGCCCCCCGCC
>DASQEB010000096.1:0-1888 GCA_035633875.1 Thermoanaerobaculia bacterium | reverse complement strand
AGATGGCCGAGAGCAAGGGGCTGCGGGCGACCGTGTTGGACGCCGGAGAGCTGGAGCGCCGTGGCATGGGGGGGATCCTGGCCGTGGGCTCCGGGTCGGCCCACCCGCCGCGCCTGGTGCGCCTCGAGTGGGGGGACTCAGGGCCGCTGGTCGCGCTGGTCGGCAAGGGGATCACCTTCGACACCGGCGGCATCTCCATCAAGCCGGCGGTCGACATGGACGAGATGAAGTACGACAAGGGCGGCGCCTGCGCCGTCCTGGGGGTGGCGCAGGCGGTGGCGGACCTCGGGCTGCCGGTGCGCCTGCGGGTCTACGCGCCCATCGCCGAGAACATGCTGGGGAGCAAGGCGTACCGCCCGAGCGACATCGTGCGCTGCTACAACGGCAAGACCGTGGAGATCACCAACACCGACGCCGAGGGCCGGGTGATCCTGGCGGACGCCCTCGCCTGGGCGGTGGAGGAGCGCCCCGACACGCTCGTCGAGTACTCGACGCTCACCGGCGCCTGCGTGGTGGCCCTCGGCTCCCAGGCCGCCGGCCTGTTCACGCCGGACGACGAGCTCGCGGCCGAGCTGCTCATCGCGGCCGCGGACGGCGGCGAGCGCCTCTGGCGTCTGCCGCTGTACCCCGAGTTCCTGGAGGAGATGAAAGGTCAGCATGCGGACCTCCGCAACTCCGCGGGCCGCTGGGGAGGGGCGAGCACCGCGGCGGCCTTCCTGTCCCAGTTCGTCGGCGCGACCCGGCGGTGGGCCCACCTGGACATCGCCGGCGTGGTGAACGTCAAGGCGGACCACAGCCCCTGTCCCGGCGCCACCGGCTTCGGCGTCGCCCTGACGGTGAGCTGGCTGCGGCGCCTTCTCGGATAACGCCTTGCCGATGCCCGCCTCCCCCCACCCCGGCCCTCTGCTCGACGCGAAAAGGATCGAGGTCTCGTTCCCGGTCGCGGGGCGCTGGGAGCCGGTCGTGCGGGGCGTCTCCTTCTCGATCCACCGCGGCGAGGTGGTGGGGCTGGTGGGGGAGTCCGGCTCGGGCAAGAGCCTGACGGCCCTCTCCCTCCTCGGGCTCATTCCCCCTCCGGGCATGGTCCGCGGCGAGGTGCGGCTCGACGGGGTGGCCGGCAACCTCCTGGAGTTGTCCGGACGCGCGATGCGGCGGGTGCGGGGCGGGCGGATCTCCATGGTTTTCCAGGAGCCGATGACGGCGCTCAACCCGGTCTACACCGTCGGCTTCCAGATCGCCGAGGCCGCCCGCGCCCACCGCCCGCTCTCCCGGCGCGCGGCCCGCGAGGAGGCGGTCCGCCTGCTCGACCTCGTGGCCCTGCCCGACGCCCGGCGGCGGCTGGACGACTATCCGCATCAGCTCTCGGGCGGCCAGCGCCAGCGGGTGATGATCGCCATGGCCCTGGCCGGAGAGCCCGCCCTGCTCCTCGCCGACGAGCCGACCACCGCCCTGGACGTGACGGTCCAGGCCCAGATCCTGGAGCTCCTGGACCGGCTGCGGATCGAGCTGGGGCTCTCGGTGCTCCTGATCACCCACGATCTGGCCGTGGTGGCCGAGACCTGCGACCGGGTGCTGGTGATGACCGCCGGCGAAGTCGTGGAGGAGGCGGGGGTCGAAGCCCTCTTCCGCGCCCCGGCGCATCCCTATACCAGGAAGCTCCTCGCGGCCGTCCCCCGGGTCGAGCTCTGGGAGGAACGTTGAGCGCACTGCTGGAGATCGCGGGGCTCGCCAAGGAGTTCCCGGTACGGCGCGGCCTCCTCCAGCGGCTCCGGGGCACGGTGTGGGCCGTGGACGGCGTGGATCTGACGCTCCAGCGTGGCGAGTGCCTGGCGCTGGTGGGCGAGTCCGGGAGCGGCAAGACCACCCTGGGCCGCTGCGCCATCCGGCT
>DASQEB010000095.1:0-4602 GCA_035633875.1 Thermoanaerobaculia bacterium | reverse complement strand
GCGCTTGATGACGCGGTAGCGACGGCCGGGCGGTTTCTCCTCCCCCTTCACCGCGGCCTCCGGCAGTCTGCACCCTTGAAGCTCATCTCGGCTGCCGGGCCTGCCACCACGGCGAACGAGATCATGCGGCGCGCTGACATTGCGCTGACACGCCGGGACCTTCGGTACGGTAAGTACCTGAAAACAAAAACGTTAAGGTCGAACCACCCGAACTTGATCATTTCGAGCACGGTCGCGAGCGTGCGCAGGGGAGGCATGGCGACCATATCTTACGAGGAAAGGCTAGGAGGGCTTCGCCTGCGGCTCGAAATGGAGGGTCGGATCCTTCTCGGCACGGCGCAGGAAGTCGGAGATCTCCTCGAGGAGGGCGGCCGTGGTCGCTCCCGACTGGACCGCGCTCTCCAGCAGGGCCACGGCGGCCAGAGCCTCGCGGTGGACACGGAGGGCGCGGAAGACGGCGATGGCCTCCCGGGCGATCCGACCTGCCGCCGCGGCGCAGCCCTGGCGCAGATGGACTGCGGCGAGATCGAGGGACACGAGAGCCGCGTTGTAGCCGAGATCGGTGGCCTCGAACCCCCTCCTCGCCTCCAGCAGGAGGGCCTCCGCGGACCCGAGCTCGCCGAGGCCGAGATGGATCCGGCCCTGCAGCCAGCACAGCTTGATCCGGCTCACCCGGCCGGCCGTCTGCTCGCAGCGGACCCTCCTCCGGGCCAGCAGGTCCCGGGCCTCGTCGAAGCGCCCGATCTCCACCAGAAAACAGAGCTGGCTGTGGACGGCCACCAACGCCAGGCCCGGCTCGCGCCGATCGTCGATCATCGAGAGCCCCTGCTCCAGGAGACCGATGGCCTCCTCCTGCTCGCCCCGGTACCCCGTATAGATGCCGCGGCTGATGAGGGCCCGGCCTGCGAGGTGGAGGTCGCCGCGCTCCAGGTGGAAGGAATGGAGGACCTCGATGGCTTCCAGAGCGAGGTCGAAGCGGCGACGGTCCGCGCAGAGAGAGGCGTAGACGTCATAGAGCCGTGCCCCGAGGAGAGGAGCCCGGCTCCCCCGGAGGAAGAGCCCCGAGGCTCGCGCCAGGGAGTCCTCCGCCTGGTCGAGATCGTCCGCGACCCGTTGGGCGTTGCTCAGCTCGGTCCAGGCGCGGCATTGGAGGTCCAGCACCCGCTTGCCGCCGTAGAGGAGGGGGTTCAGGTTCGAGGCGACGAAGACGGCAAACTGGGCGAACTGCACCATGCGGGCCGGGTCGTCGTAGCGCAGAGCCCAGCTCCGCTGGAGGAAGGTCTCGAAAAGCGCGAGATCGTCGAGAGGAAGGGAGGGCGCCCGGAGCGCCGCCAGCTCACCCGGAGTGAGCAGGGAGAGAGCGGCGTCGGCTGCCTGCCGCTGCTTCTCTGCGACTGTCTCGAGGGCACGGGCGATGGCTGCGTCGTAGGAGGCTTCCTCCTCCGGGGTGAGGGCCGGCCCCACCCCCGTCATGGTCCGATAGAAGGGCTCCGCGTGAGCCCGGCAGGTCGCGCAGCCCTTGACGAGGTGGAGCACGACCGTCCGGATGCGGTCGGCCGGAAGATCCCCGCGAAAGAAGGCTCCCAGCTCGTCGTGGGTGGGATGCTCTGTCACCATCGCTCCCTCCATCACAAAAGATCAAAGATGAAACCATCGGCGGCCGGAAGGCAGGAGCGCTTCCGGCCGCGTCCATCCGCTAGCCGTTCGGGTCGATACAGATCCCGGCTTCGATCGTCGGGCAGGTGGGATCACCGGAGCCCCCCCCGCCGTCCAGCCCTCCCCCCTCGGGTCCGATCTCCCCTCCCACCTTCTTCTGAACGTCGGACGGCTCGACGCGCTCGGTCCTGCCGGGGATCTCCCCCAGGCTCGCCAGCCAACTCCACACTCGCTCCAGGAGAGTGTCCGCACGGGTCCAGCCCGCCCAGCCGGCGGCCTGGGCCGAGGCGGAGACCGGGGAGGCCATCGCCAGGAGCGCCGCGAGAGCTGCCGCGTTCACGCCACGTCGAAAGGTTCGCTTGAACATTCTCTCATCTCCTCGCCCCCGGGTCGAGCCGCCGCCCCCATGGCAACGGTGCCGCGGGCTGCTCCGTTGTTGACAACTACAAAACGCTTCCGCGGGTGGGAGATCATTTTCCCACACTTCGATTCCGGAAGACGGAAGTTTCTTATTCGGCGTCCGGCGCTTCCCCCCACCGGAGCCCCGGCTCGCCCGGCTCGACGATGCCGAAACGATCCAGGAGGCGGAGGGTGTAGTGATCGAGGAACCGGCCGAGATCCTCGCCTCCGATGTAGAAGGCGGGGACCGGCGGGAGGAGGGTGGCGCCTGCGTACGTGAGGCGGCGCATGTTCTCGATGTGAACCAGGCTGTAGGGGGTCTCGCGGAAGCCGAGCACGAGGGGAACCCCCTCCTTGAGGGCGACGGCGCCGGCGCGGTGGACGAGCGTCCGGGCCGACCCCGTGGCGAGGGCCCCGAGGGTTCCGGCGCTGCAGGGGAGGATGGCGGTGCCGGTGAGGCGGTAGGAGCCGGACGCGATGGGCGCGTCGAGCTCGTTGTCCCGATGGACCACCACCTTGGCCCGGGCCTCGGGGTCGGGGATGGCCGCCTCGGCGAGGTCCGCGGCGCCGGTCTTCTCCGGCCCCAGCTCGTGACGGAGCACCTGGCTCGCCCCGGCCGAGACGACCAGATGGATGCGCTCAATGAGCGGGTCCGCGGCCAGCCGTCCCAGCACATGCCGGGGCAGGAGCATCCCGGAGGCGCCGGAGACGAGGAGGGCGACGCGGTGGGCCATGGGCACCCCGCATCGTATCAGCGGCGGGCTTCGAAGATCGGGTGGCTCTCTGGGCCTCTGACCCTCAGGTTCGCGCGGCGGGCAGCCCGGGCGATCCTGGGCCAGATCTCCGGGTGGGAGATTTCGGCATCCACGACCGCCTTGAGTGTGCTCATATCCGCCCGATCGTTGAGCACGATGCAAATCGAACCGGCCTGCCGGCCGCGCCAGCGAATTCCCTGGATTTCTGGGTACTGCTCGTATAGCACACGAGCCCACTCCTGGCAGCGCTCGTATTCGAGACTTGTCCCGATCCTCTGGTCCAGACCGAGAACACGGGCACCCACTCCCACCAGGCTCACGACGGTCAGGGGTGAAAGGAGCTGGGCGACGCACACCCGCCGTTCCGAACCTTTGTCGACCGTACCTTGGTTCCCGAATGCCTCGGATACGGCTCCGAGCAGGGAGGTCGCCGCATACCAGACCGTACGGTCGGATCTCGAGCCGACAGGTGCGAGGTGATGGTCGAAACGGAGGTCCGGCATTGGGCCGTAGGAACGATGTCGCTCCCATGGACCGTGCCTTGGATTGTAGAGCCGCACCAGCCTTTCTCCCGGGCTCAACACATGGAGAAGGGGTCTCGACGGCAGATCCCGCGGAGGCGAAGGGAGCGTCAAGGCATCAGGCTTTGTTCCCAGGCCAGTTGGATCACCGGCTCGGGGCGATGGCGGCGAAGGTGCTCAACCGGCGCTTCTCCTCCAAGCCGCGCGGAAGGCTCGAGGAACCAAAGAGCTGCGGCTGACGGCGAAAGGCCAAGATGATCGATCGCCTCTGCCAATCCCGGGAGGACACCGCCCTGTGCATCCGGATCGAACTGCCACTTCGGGTATTTCCACTGGCGGCCCGACCGCAAGGCGAGCAGCCGGCTCTCCCGGCGCAGCCGCTCGATCACTTGGCGGGACCGGCCGGTCAGCCGTGCCGCCTCGGCCGAGCTGATGCTGTCTCTCAGGATCTCCTCCCGGGAATCCTGGGCTTCCTTCTCCGCAAGCGAGAGCTCCCGGGCGGCCTCTTCGGCATCCATCGGGTCGTCGACGTCAGCGAGCGGATCGCGAGCGGCATCTCGAACTGTCTCGATCGCGCTCAGGATTCCCCTGGAGAGAGCCAGTCGCTCCGGCAGGGGAGTCCCGGCTCGAACGAGATCCAGGAGGACCGCAATAACCTCGAGCTCCTCTTCGGACAGGTCCTGCGATGCGCGAACCGCCGTCTCCAGCCGGTTCCGGGAGATCCCCAGGCGAACGGAGGCCTCACGGATGAAATCCGCCATGGCCCCCGTGGTGAGCGGTCCCGCAACGCTCCTCATGGTGCTAGCTTAACGGGACCCCGCCTGCCATGCAACTTGCGCTCACCTATAACGGGAAATCCAGGTTATAGATATACCGTCCCCTCTGCACCGCCAGCAGCACGCCGCCCCGGTCGAGCCCGCGCAGAACCTCCCGGCCCAGCTCCTCCTCGTTGCTGACGCGCTGGCCGTTGGCCCCCAGGATGACGTCCCCGGGGCGGAGCCCCCGGCGCGCCGCGGCCGAGCCGGAGTCGACCCGGTCGATGGCCAGGGTGCCGCGGCGGGTAGCGACGGAAAGGCCGACGCTCGTCTCGAGGACACGGACCCCGAGCCCCTGGGGCGGGTGGGCGGCCCGCAGGGTGAGCTTCACGGTGCGCTCGCCGCGCCGGACCTCCAGCGCGATCGGGCTGTCCGCACCTGCCGTGTAGAGCGCGGTGTTGACGTCCTCCCGGCCTGCGACCGGATGCCCGTCCAGGGAGACGATGACGTCCCGCT
>DASQEB010000094.1:0-2085 GCA_035633875.1 Thermoanaerobaculia bacterium | reverse complement strand
GGGGAACGATTCCACGCCGGCTTTCCCAAAAGGAAGCATCTACTCTCCTCCAGAGAGGTCCCGATTTGATCTCGGCAAAGCGGCCTGCATGGGTCCCCCCTCTCCCGGGGGAAGGGAGGGCGATGGGAGAGGGGGACAGGGGGTGAGGTCCCGTTGTGCTAGACTTCGAGCCAGTTTGCGAGGGAATTCTTCATCTAGTTCCTGAGACGCCCATGTCCATCGCCATCGTCCGGAAAAAGAGCGCTGCGGACCGCCCGGCCCTGTCCCCGGAGAAGGGGAACGAGCTGGTCGGGCTTCTGCTCCTCGCGGTGGGCGTGCTCCTCGCCCTGAGCCTCGGGAGCTACCACCCGGACGACCCGAGCCTCTTCCACAAGCTGAAGGAGGAGGGGAGCACCCGCAACTGGGTGGGGCCGGCCGGCGCGCACATCTCCGCCGTGGCCTTCTCCTTCTTTGGGCTGAGCTGCCTGCTGATCCCCTTCTTCCTGGTCGTGGCCGGCTGGCGCCGGGTGCGGCGGCGGGGAGCTGTCCGGGTGGTCGGCCGCGGTTTCGGGGTCCTGCTCCTGCTGGCGTCCCTGCCGGCCTTGCTGCAGTTCGGCCTCGGCCGGATCGCCTGGCGCGAGGGCTCGATCGACGCGGGCGGGGCCTTCGGCATCCTCCTGAAGGAGCTGCTCAAGGACCGGCTCAACCTGGCGGGCTCCCTCGTGGTGCTCGGCGCGGCCGTGGCGGTCGGCACCGCGCTGGTCGTCCAGTCCACACTCGGCGACCTGCTCTCCTCCTGGCGGGACCGCCTGCGCCAGCTCTGGCAGGACCACATCCTGGCCCGGGAGCGGCGGCGCGAGCGGCGGGAGAAGGAGCGCAACCGCCGGCGGGTCATCACCAAGCACCTCCAGCGGGTGGCCGAGGAGAAGCAGAAGAACGCGCCGCCGCCCGCGGTCGTCAACCGGCCCTCCATGGCCGCCGCCGGGATCTCCGTGACCGAGCCCGCTGCCGGGGGCCGGCTGGACCTGCCCCTGCGCCCGGCGCGGGTCACTGAGCGCCAGGGGGAGGCCGACTTCGCGGTCCGCCGGGTCAGCGCGACCGAGCTGCGGGAGGACGAGGACTTCGCAGCCGTCCAGGCGGCGCTCGGACCCTCCCGGTCTCCCGCGCCTTCGCCGTCGTCCCCGTCGCCCTACGCTCCGCCGCCGCCCCGCTCCCGGACCTCGGCGCCCGCGGTGCCCCAGAAGGACCTGCCCTTCGTGGGCGACATCGCGCCGGGCACGCTGCCGCCGGTCAACCTCCTCCAGATGGGGGACGGCAAGAGCCAGCAGGACGAGGCGGAGCTCGTGCGGTTGGGCGAGGCGATCCGCAACCGCTGCGCCGAGTTCGGCGTCGAGGGCACGATCGAGGGGATCACCCCCGGCCCGGTCATCACCGTCTTCGAATTCCAGCCCGCGCCGGGCGTCAAGGTCAGCCAGATCGTCAATCTCCAGGACGACCTCGCCCTCGCCCTGCGCGCCGAGTCCGTGCGCATCGACCGCATGGCCGGCCGCTCCACCCTGGGGATCGAGGTGCCCAACCGGGAGCGGGGCATCATCCGCCTCGGGACCCTTCTGGCGGACGAGCGCTTCAAGAAATCCCCCTCCGTCCTCACCATGGCCCTGGGCACCACCATCGGCGGCGAGCCCTACTACGCCGACCTCGCCACCATGCCCCACCTGCTCGTCGCGGGCGCCACCGGCGCGGGCAAGAGCGTGGGCCTCCAGAGCATGATCACCTCCATCCTCTACAAGGCCAACCGGGAGGAGGTGCAGTTCATCTTCATCGACCCCAAGCGCATCGAGCTCGGGGTCTACGCGGACATCCCGCACTTGAAGTGCGAGGTCGTGGTGGACCCCAAGAAGGCCGCCAACGCCCTGCGCTGGGCCGTGGCCGAGATGGAGCGCCGCTACAAGCTCCTGGCCGAGGTCCATGTCCGCTCGATCGCCTACTACAACCGGGCGATCTCCGACCCGGAGACCCAGAAGCGCCTCTCCCTGTCCGACGGCGCCGAGGGCCTCTTCACCGCGGCGGACCTGAAGCCGCTCCCCTACTACGTGGTGGTGATCG
>DASQEB010000093.1:0-3510 GCA_035633875.1 Thermoanaerobaculia bacterium | reverse complement strand
GCTCCAGCACGTTGACGTGGGGGTCTCCGACCCGCTCGCGCTGGAGGTCCACCCAGAGACGGACGAGGCCGCGGTGGAGGTGCTTGCCCAAATCGACGAGGCGGCTCCCCAGCGTCTCGTGGGAGACACCCTCCCGGGAGTCGTGGTCGAAGAGCCCGAGCCGCAGCGGGTGCGGGGTCACGGTGGCGAAGACCTCACCCGTGGCCCGGCGCCGCTCGCTTGCCCAGCCCGTCGTCTCCCAGTCCTGGTCCAGGAGATTGGCGGGGGCGAGCGGCGAGGTCAGATCGTCGGCCCGGCGCAGAAAGACGGATGGCACGACGAGCCGGGGCTCCTCCGCCCCTTCCGGTCGCTCGATCCACCACCGCCAGCCCGGCAGCGGCTCCGGCATCGCAATCACCGCCTGTTCGAGGAAGCCCTCGACCCGCTGGGCGTCCGCGATTTCCCCGGCGTCGAGCAGGGCGGACACCGGGACGTCCAAGCTCCTGGCCGCCGGCTCGCCTTCCGTCGCGTTCAGCCACTCCCAGGGGGCCGGGTCCCGCCCCTCCACGAGGGCGCGGCAGCGATCGATGCAGGCGAGCAGGGTGTGGGGGCTGTGCCCCTGCCGCACCCGGTTGAGGAGCGGCGTGACGAAGAGGTCGACGTCCTCGATCCGCTGTGCCAGATGGCGCAGCCGCTCGGCGGCCATGATGGGATCCGGGTCGAGCCGCAGCCAGTCGAAGTAGCGGCGACGGTGGATCTGCTTCTCGACCTCCACGACGCCTGCGTCCCGCGGCAGAGCCACCTGGTAGCTGCCGTCGTGGTAGCGGATGAGGCCCAGGGAGCGCAGGATGGCGAAGTCCAGCGCCAGGGAGGGGAGGTCGCTGTCCCCCAGGTAGCTGGCGATGCGGATCGCGTCGCGCTCCGAGGGCCGCCAGCCGGCGGCGGCCCGGTGGCCGTTGCCCCCCGGGTCGCCGGGCCGGGCGGGGGCCGGCCTGGGGAGGAGAGAAAGCAGGCGCAGGTTGTCGATCGAGACGTCCGCGCCCGAGAGCCGGAGCCCCATCCAGTCGTCACCCAGGCGTTCCAGCACCGCGAGCCCGAAACGCCCGACGCCGACGACGATGACCGGGGCCGGAAAGACTTCGCTCACCCTCAGCTCCTGCTTTCGGGCCTATCCGGCACCTGCTGCTCCGGAACGGTCGGCGGGATCACGCTCGGAGACGAAGCGCCGCCGTTTCCCGACGGGGGCACCGCTGCGCCGTTGGGCTGCCGCGTGGTCGTCAGCGCCCGGAGCGGGCTGTTGCGGAGGTTCTGGAGCAGCTTCGTGAGCTTCTCCTCCGGAAGCGGCCGGAAGAGCCTCTGGAAGCTTTCGGCCACGGTGCCCGGCTGGCTGGGGTCCTCCATGGCCTTCCAGACCTCGCAGAACGTGCCGAGGATCTTCAGGCTCTGCGAGAGGTTCTCCTGGGCCTGTTCCGTCGTCAGGTTGGCGGTGTTGTACCCCAGGTCCTCCCCCAGCGTCCGTTGCTCGACGCTGAAGTTGCCCAGCTTGTCGTGGAGCTTGTGGAGCGCCTCGTAGAGCCGCTGGTAGGCGTCGGAGTAGTCCTTGAGCTTCTCCTGCTGGACGGGGGTGCGGTTCGGGCCGTACTTGTTGCGCAACTCGTCGTGGTTGCGCCGCCAGAGGAACGGCAGCTCGACGACGCGGGCCAGCACCTCGGGGGCGAGCCCCTCGCGCACAGCGCGGAGCATCTGCTGATAGGAAAGGTACTTGACCCGCTCGGATTCGAGCACCTCGGGCAGGCGCTGGATCGAGTCCGAGAGCGTCTCCCCCAAGGGGGTGGACCCGTCGTCGCGCAGGTCTCCGTTCGCGCTCGCCGGGTCCCAGTCGGAATCCACCAGGCAGTACTTCCCGCCGCGGCGCGCGATGAAGGTGGGACCCTCGTCGGACGGCCGCGTGGTGAACAGGGCGGCGAAGTTGATGACGTGGTTGCGCAGCAGCTCCTGGCGATGGTTCTCCTGGGCGCTGTCGGGGTCGAGGTCCGGGAGCTGGTCTTCCCAGTGGTGGTCGATGTGAAGCACCTTGGGCCGCTTGGCCAGAGCCTTGAACCTCTCGTATTCGGACTTCATCTCCTTCATGCGGCCGAAGACGTAGAGGGGGACGTTCAGGACCGCGCGGTAGAAGATGATCTCCTTGGGGTTGTTCCAGCCCGTCGTGACCCAGTCGAGATTCGGATCGGCGCCGCGGATGGCCTGCTCGATGGTGCTGTTCTTGAAGTCCTCGTCGATGGCGGCCACGAACACGTGGTCCGGCCGCACACCGCCGTGCTGGTCCCTCCCCTCCTCATACACGCAGAGCAACGACGCCTTCTCCTTGACCAGACGCTTGATCTTGTCCCGCAGATAGTCCCGGTGCTGGTCGTCCTTGAGATCGACCTGCTCTTCCGGCGGCAGGTAGCGATAGGTGGAGACCAGCTCTCGGATTGCCTTGTGTCCCTCCGCCTCCACCCTGGCCGTGTTGCTGCGGTAGAGGGCGCGGTAGACCACCTCCAGCTCCAGGGCGTCGGCCAGGGTGAGTCCGTCGCGTCGTTCCTGATCGGGCGAGTGGGGATCACCGCCGATATAGCTGGAGAGCCTTCCCTGCAGATGCTCGCGCAGAGCCGTGAACAGCCTGTCCAGGTCGGTGCTGGTGGCGCCGCCCCGGCGAACGCTCATGGCGGTCACCGTGTCGCTCAGCAGGACCTGGATGTCCCGGTTGCCCAGGGACAGCTCGGGCAGATCGGCGATCCGGTCCTCGAAGTAGAAGTCCCACGTGCGGCGGCCGTCCTCGATCTGGAGAGCCTCGGCGTCGAGGACGTACTGGTTGGCCGAGGAGTCCTTCCCGCCGTCCTCCCGCAGTTGCCGCAGGCGCGTCATCTGCTCCTCCTCGAGCTGGTCGAAGCCCTCTTCCAGCCCCTGCTGAGCGGTGGCGAATCGCTTGAGGTTCTGCTTGAAGTCCCCCAGCTTTTCGATGAAGATCTGGGTGACGGCCTGCATGGCCCGCTCGATGGCCTGGCTCTGGAGCTGCTCGAGGAGGGCCGGCGCGTCGGTGGCCTTGATTTTGTCCGTGTCCTTGAGCTCGCCCAGGTCGAAGTCCGCCAAGCGCTCGCCGGGGGTGATCTCCCAGCGCACCCGTTCGAGAATGGACAGCACGGCGTAGCGCTTGGCCGCCAGATCCACCTCCCCGGCCTCGTCGTTCAAGAAATCCAGCTCCACCAGCACGTCCATGCCGGGATACGCGACGGTCCCCACTCGGTACCCGTTGTTCAGGATGCGCATGCCGATGGTGCGGAAGTCGTCGATCCAGGAGGCGGCGCGGCTGCGGGCGTCGTAGACGCGGCTGATGCCGGCGGCGGTGGGCGGGTTCTCCTCCGCGTGAGCCTCCATGTTCCTGCGGGCCTGCTGGAGGAGACCGGGGAGATCCTGCGGGCCCTCGCCGGTCACCGCCGGCAGGACGATCGCGCCGATCGAAAAGCCCATCGCCACCTTGCTGTGGGCGAG
>DASQEB010000092.1:0-5685 GCA_035633875.1 Thermoanaerobaculia bacterium | reverse complement strand
TCCCTCGCGAGGGCGCATCCAAAATTCGCCAGGGCGCACGCTCCGCTCGCGGGGGCGCGCACATCCCTCGCGGGTTTTTGCACAGGATTCGCGGGGGCGCAGCCGCAATCCGCGAGGGGAGAAACCGCCCCGCGCGATGGTCAGAACCTGATCTCCCATTTGAGCATCGCGCCTTGTCCCGCTGGCTGGGAGAGCTTGTCCGGCACGGTGGGGGCGTGCGGGTCGAACTTGGGGAGCTCCGGCTTGTTGAGAATCTGGACCTTGAACTCCCCGGGCACGCCGGGGAGGGGGAGCGGGATCTCCAAGCCGTCCGCCTTCTCGAGCAGGTCCTTGGCGACGTCCGGATGGGTCGCGAGGCCGGCGGCCGCTCCGGCGGCGATGGCCACGGCTCCGGTGATCAGGCCGATCTTGCCTTCGGGCGGGAGCGCCTTGAAATCCTTGAGAGCCTTCTCCTTGGCCTCGTCCAGAGCCTTTTTGACCGGGGAAAGGGCGAGAACCGCCTTCGCCACGTCCCCGGGCTCTCCCTTGCGCGGCTTGACCTCCTTCGGAGGACCCGTGGGAGGCGTGGACGTCGCAGGTGGGGTGCTGGGACGACGTGGCGGAGGCCCCGGGATCGGCGGCGGACTGAGCGGAATCCTGGGCGGCGGGACGGGCTGCCTGGGTCCGGGAGCGACCTGGGGCAGTTGAAATCCCATGGCATGGAAGGCGATCCGCACCAGGCCGGCCGGCGAGCCGCTGGGTTCGCTCAGGAGGTTCCGGTCCATCACCCCGGTCGCGATGTTCTTCGCCGGGATGCCGAGGGCGGACAGGGCGGCCTTGGCGAGCTTGGCGCGCTGCTCGGCGTCGCTGCGCTGGAGGCCGCCCTCCTTGGTGGCGGTGTTCGCATCCCAGAATCCGGTGACGTAGACGGTCGAGGCGGGCGTGAGCGCCGCCTGGACCGTCTTGGCGAATTCGGCGAGCCTCGGATCCTGACTCGAAATCACATCCGTCGCGCCGATCTCGAGGATGGTCGGCAGTTGTGCTCCAGCCGTGGGAGCCGGCGCCGGGGCCGCCGCCGGAGCCGCGGGCTGAGGTGGATTCACGTCCCAGGGCGACCTCTGGACGGCGGGTGTGCTCTCCGGTTCGGACTGCTGGACCACGTGCGCCAGCTCGTGGGCGAGCAGATGCCGGCCGTCGGGCGTACCTGGCGCGTACTGCCCGGGGGAGAAGACCACGTCCCGCCCCACCGTGAACGCCCGCGCCTCGGCCGCCTGCGCCGCCTCGGCCGCTTCGGGACCTTCGTGGACGCGCACCGCGCCCAGGTCGCGGCCGAAGCGGGGCTCCAGCATCGCCCGCGCCGCGGGATCGAGCGGCCGGCCCGGTCCTACGCCGGAGAGCGTGGAGGAGGTGGGGATAGAGGGAAGGTCGGTCCTCTCTTCCTCCGGGACCGGGGCCGGAGGTGAGGTGACGGCGTCGGCGATCCGGTCGGCTTGCCTTTCCTGAGGATCGCCCGGCTGGCTGACGCGGACCCGTCCGGACGCGAGGAGGAGCGCCAGGGTCCGGTTGCCCGGGGCGGCGCCGGTCTTCGCGCCCGAGGCCGGGGTCCCGGCGGACAGGGCGGATGGCTGTTTCGGGCCCTTCGGAGGTCTGGTTTTCATGACCTGCCTTCCAGTGTGGATCTCGTTTCGCCGACCAGCAGATGGAACACGCCATGGCTCCCGCGGACGAGCTGCACGCCGTGCGCTGGATGCCGGAGGCGCACGATCAGACGGGCCAGGGCTCCGGCGGTCCTCTCGGTCATCTCCCCCTCGCGCAGGGAGAGGGCGTAGTGGGCCTCGCGGCCGGGAAGAGCGCTCCAGGACATCCTGACCCCCTGAGAGGTGCACGCGACCAGGAGGTCCCCAGGCGCCCTGTGGGCCAGCGCGGCGAGCAGTCCGGCGACCTCCGAGACGTGCGCGGGTTGGAGGAGGCGGTGAGCGGGGTTGGCCCGGCGGTAGCGCGCCGCGGCCGTCGCGGTGACGGCCAGAGCCACGAGCGCCGCCAGGTGCCAGGGAGCGAGCGGCAGCAGACCGGCGGCTTCGAGGGCCACGGTCGCCGTGACGACGAAGCCGGCGGTCCACTGCGCCTCCGAGAAGCCGCGGGCGAACGGCCGCAAGGAGTCGCCGCGCGCGAGCTCGAGCCCGAAGCGCAGCGTGCCATAGCCCACCAGGTAGGTCGCGAGCGCCGAGCCGGGGGGCCGCCCGGAGAGCACGAGCGCGGTCCCGGCCGCGGTGAGCGTGAAGAGGCAGAGGGATTCCACGGCCTGGATCGGGAACAGGCGCACGCCCACCAGCGATCGCGCGAATCCCTGTTCGGCGTGGGCCTCGCCGTACCGGACTCCCCAGCCGTGGGGCCGGCCGTGGCAGCAGCCGGCCATCAGGCAGCCGAGCCGGCCGACCCCCTGGACCACGCCGAGGGCCAGAGCGACGAGGTCGAGAGAGGGGAGGACCGGGCGGTCCAGCCAGGCCAGCAGGCCGGCGCCCCCCGCGATCACCAGGATCTGGTAGTGGTAGAACGTGTAGACCTCGCGGCCGGTCAGGACCTCGGTCACGAGCGCGAAGAGGATCGCGGCGGCGGTCCCGGCGACCACCACCGTCGCCGTCGTGGACACCGAGAGGCCCGTGGCCCGCGCCAGGAGGAGCGCGAACCCCGAGCCGAGGATCACGCCCGAGCAGACGAACAGGCCGTAGAAGGGCCAGGGGCGCCCGAAGAGGTGGAAGGACGGGCGGACGAGGGTGTCGAGGAGCGTCTGGAAAGCCGTTCTGAAGCGCCGCATCGCAAATCTCCTTGCCGCTCAGTCTTCCTCACAGGTGCCGGGCACCCAGGGGACCTTTTTGATGTTCCCGGACCAGGTCGGGAGAGTGCCCGTCGGCTTGCCGGTGCCCCCCTCGGCGGCTCCCGACACCGTCCAGTCACTGGCACAGTCACCGCTCTTGCCGGTCCGGGTCGCCTTTCCTTTCCAGGACCAATCCACCACCCACAGAGGCACACGCGGGGCGCCGGGAGGCTCGTCCGGCTTCCAGAGAAGCCACATCTTGAACTTGTCGTCGGCCGAGACCTGGTCGAACTTTGGCGGGCCGCCGGGGGTGTCGGTGGGATCGACGCCGGGGGTGTCGTTGGTGTAGATCCCGATGCGGGAGCCGGGGGGCACCCTGCCCGGAGGACTGCCGGGAGCCGTCCCATAGGGATCTGTCGTGTCCAGCAGGAGGCCGCTGCTCTTTCTCCGGATGGATTCGCCGGAGGGCCTTCGCTTCTCCCGGCAGGAATCGATGAGCTGCACGAACTGGAGCTCTCCCGAGCAGCCCTCGGGCACCTCTCCCTCCGGGGCGAACGACATCCCCGGGGGACCTTCCATGGTGCCGAGGGCGAGACGGCACTGGCCGAACCACGGGGACATGACGGGCTCGGAGCCCTTGACGGCGTCGAAGGACTCGATGACCGGCCGGCAGGCCGCAGAGTCGCCGTTGCAATGCTTGCAGCGGGAGAGCCGGAGCTTCGACCGGCGCCGGGGCTCCGGCTGGCTCTCCATCCGGGTCTTTCCCCACAGGGAGAGGACCGCGCTGGCGGCCGCGCGGTCGGCGTCCCGCTCCAGAGTGTCGTCCTCGGCTCCGCGGTCGTCCAGGGGAGCGAAGCTCTCGCCGCTCCCGGCCTGCTGCGCCACGTGGGCCAGCTCGTGGGCGATCAGCGCGTCGCCGGCCAGGGTGCCGGGCCGGTACTCCCGGGCTCCGAACGCCACGTGCTCGCCCACGGTGAAAGCCTTGGCGTCGAGGCTCGCGGCGAGGCCCGCGGCGCCGCTGTCGGCGTGCACGCGCACGTGCGAGAAGCTGCGGCCGAAGGTGGATTCCATGCGCGAGCGGATCGAGCCGTCGAGCGGCTGACCGGCGCCGAGCCGGGCCTGGAGGGCCCGCGGATCGCCGGGGTCCCGCGGCCCGCCGGGATGGGCTTTGAAGAAGACTCCGCCGAGCCCGCCGAGCAGTCCGCCCAGAGCGCCGAGCCCGGGCAGGTCCATGCCGGGCAGAGACATCCCCGCGGGGATCTCTCCGGTCCGGACCCAGCTCTCCACGCCGGTGCGGACGCGGGTTGCGATCAGGGGGATGAAGGCCTCGGCGGTCGTGGGCGGAGGCCCCTCCCCGCCGGCAAACCGGGTGAGGTCGCGGTTGATCCGTTCGACCTCCTCGGCCTCGTACCCGTCGAGCCAACGATCGACGAAGGGGACGGCCTCCCGCGAGCGCTCCGAGCCGGCGGCACCGGCCGCGGCGGCCTCGCGGACCGCCGGGCGCAGGCGGGCGAAGAACTCGCTCTTCTTCATCTGCCCGGGCTCCAGGGTCTCGGCAGAGTCCTCCACGATCAGCTCGGCAGCGGGCTCGCCCTCGGCGACCGGTGCCTCCTCCGGACCCGGCCCGGCCGGCTCCTCGACCGGTGATTCCCGAGGCGTCTCGGACCCGACACGGAAGCGGGTCCCGACCACCGGTTGCGGAGGGCTTTGCGGGCCCGGAGGGGCCGGGGTGGATGCCGGGGCGGCGGGCGCCGGGGGTGCGGCAGTGGACGCGCAGCCCGTCGGCTGCGGCACGAGGATCTCCGGCTTCACGCTCTTGTCGTCGATTCTGTTGCTGGAAGCCCTCCTGAACCCCGCGACGATCTCCTCGCAGCTCTCCGAGATGCGGTACGACTTGAAGGCGTGCCACTTCTTCTCATCGCGCACCCGGGTCGACAGGTGGAGCCGGTTGAACTCCATGCTGCAGTTCCTGGGATTGAAGCCGAGCCTGGTTGCCAGATCGCCGAGACACTCGGTGCCCTTGTTGCCCGTGAGCGGGGTCGGGGTCTTGGCGAGCGACGCGAGGGCGTTGGAACAGGGCTTCACGGTGCGATCGAAGGCGATCCGGATGTCCTTGCAGTGCTCCTGCTCTCCCTTTTTGGCCCACTCCGCCGTCGTCTCCGAGATCCGGATCTTGATGGGCACGTCCCCGCAATTCCGCGTCGGCTGCCTGAGGTTCGTCGGGTAGTCCCCGTCCTTGACGTACTTCGAGATCAGCTCCAGGCGGACGGGCCGCGGAGTGAACGAGCAGGTGCCCGGCGTGGCGTCGGGCCCGGGCCCGAACTGCGGAGTGCAGTCATGCTGGCTCGTGGGGGCGAGCTGGGTGTAGCCGAGAGTCGTCTCGTCCGGTCCGAACGGCGCCTCGGCCTGGAGGGTCTCGAGCTTCACGGGAGTGGGCTCGCAGGCCGGCGGCTCCGCCGCCGCGCCGGGGGTGGTCGCTCGAGCCTGCTGCCGGCTGCACCCTCCGCAGCGCTGGAGCCGCAGCCCTGCTCGCCGCCGGGGCTCGGGCCGGGGAAGCGAGCGCACGCCCCAGAGCGAGGCCACCGCGCTGCCGCCGGCGAGGTCCGCGTCCCTTTCCAGCGTCTCGTCGCTGCCGGTGTGGGCTGCCGCGCCGCCCTCCTGTTGCGTCACGTGCGCCAGCTCGTGGGCGATCAGCGCGTCCCCGGCCAGGGTGCCGGGCCGGTACTCCCGGGCGCCGAAGGCGACGTGCTCGCCCACGGTGAAGGCCTTGGCGTTGAGGCCCGTGGCGAGACCCGCGGCGCCGCTGTCGGTGTGCACGCGCACGTGCGAGAAGCTGCGGCCGAAGACCCCCTCCATGCGCGAGCGGATCGCGCCGTCCAGCGGCCGGCCGG
>DASQEB010000091.1:0-4963 GCA_035633875.1 Thermoanaerobaculia bacterium | reverse complement strand
CGGGTGGGCATCGCCCGGGCGATCGTCACGGACCCCACGCTGCTGCTCTGCGACGAGCCGACCGGCGATCTCGACCGCAAGTCGGGAGACGAGATCCTGGACCTGCTCCAGGCGCTCAACCGGGACCATGGCAAGACCATCATCATGGTCACCCACGACCCTCACGCGGCCGCCCGGGCGCGCCGCACGGTCCATCTGGAGAAGGGGACCCTCGTGCTGGAGGCGGCGGCATGAAGTATTTCCCTCTCGTCTGGAGCAACCTGAAGCGCAAGAAGCTGCGCACGGCGTTCACGCTGCTGTCGATCGCCGTGGCCTTCATCCTGGTCGGGTATCTGGCGGCGATCCGGATCGCGTTCAACGCGGGCGTGGAGGTGAGCGGCGCGGACCGGCTGCTGGTGGTCCACAAGGTGTCGATCATCCAGCCGCTCCCCATCTCCTACCGGGAGCGCATCGCGGCCGTGGACGGGGTCGAAGCCGTGACCCATTTCAACTGGTTCGGCGGCATCTACCAGGACCCGAAGAACTTTTTCGGCCAGATGGCGGTGGACCCGGAGACCTTCCTCGACCTGTACCCCGAGTACATCCTGCCGGAGGAGCAAAAGAGGGCCTGGCTGGCGGACAAGGCCGGGGCCATCGTCGGCCGGGTGACGGCGGAGAGGTTCGGCTGGCAGGTGGGGGACAAGATCCCGATCCAGGGCACGATCTACCGCAAGGCTGACGGCGCGAGCAACTGGGAGTTCAACCTCTCCGGAATCTACGACGGCGCCGAGAAGGCGACCGACACCTCCAGCTTCTATTTTCACTACGATTACCTGAACGAGGGGGCGGCCGGCGGCAACCTGGGGTTCGTGGGCTGGTACGGCATCCGGATCGCGGACCCGGCCCGGGCGGACCAGGTCGCTTCCCGCATCGACAGCCTGTTCGCCAATTCGCCGGCCGAGACCGAGACGCAGACCGAAAAGGCCCTGGCCCAGTCGTTCGCCAACCAGGTGGGCAACATCGGCCAGATGATCACCTTCATTCTCGCCGCGGTCTTCTTCACCATCCTGCTCGTGGCGGGCAACACCATGGCGCAGTCGGTGCGGGAGCGGACGGCCGAGCTCGCGGTCCTGAAGACGCTGGGCTTCTCCCATGGCAAGGTCCTCGGGCTCGTGCTGGTGGAGTCCTGCCTGCTCGCCGCCCTCGGCGGGGCTCTCGGCCTGGGGATCGCCTGGACCCTGATCACCGCCCTGGGGGACCCGACGAACGGGTCGCTTCCGGTCTTCTATTTCCCCGACAAGGACGTGGCGCTGGGGGTCGCGCTGACGCTCCTCCTGGGCCTGGTCACCGGGCTGCTGCCGGCGGTCCAGGCCATGCGGCTGCGCATCGTGGATGCGCTGCGGAGGGTTTGACGATGCTCCGATGGTTTTCCCAGGTGATCGCTGTGACCGGGCTCAACCTGCGCACGATCGGGCAGCGCCGGGGGGCGTCGCTCGCGGCGATCGTCGGCGTGGCCGGGGTGGTGGGCGTGTTCGTGGCCGTGCTCTCCATGGCCGAGGGGTTCCGCCGGACCCTGACCTCCACGGCATCCGAGGACACGGCCATCGTGCTGCGCTCGGGCAGCGACAGCGAGATGATGAGCGGCATCGTCCGGGACGACACGCGGGTGATCGCCGAGGCGCCGGGCGTCCTGCGCGGCCCCCGCGGGCCGGTGGCCTCCTCCGAGCTCTACGTCGTCGTCGACGTGGCCAAACGCTCGACCGGGACCGATGCCAACGTGCCCCTGCGCGGGGTCCAGCCCGCGGCGTTCGAGGTGCGCAACGAGGTGGAGATCGTCGAGGGGCGCCGCTTCGAGCCGGGGAAGAACGAGGTCATCGTGGGCAAGGCCGCGGCGGCCGCGTTCGCGGGGCTCGATCTCGGGTCGACGATGCGCTGGGGGGAGAACGTGTGGACGGTGGTGGGGATCTTTTCCGCGGGCGGCGGTCTCGCCGAGTCCGAGATCTGGTGCGACGCCGGGGTCCTCCAGCCCGCGTACCGGCGGGGCGACACCTTCCAGGCGGTCTACGCGAAGCTGGAATCGCCCGCGGCCTTCGACCGCTTCAAGGACGCCCTGACCACCAATCCGAGCCTGGAGGTCGATGTGGCCCGCGAGGCGGACTACTACGCCGAGCAGTCCCAGGTGCTCTACGGCATCATCACCGGCCTGGGGTACGTCATCGCCTCCCTGATGGCCGTGGGCGCCATCTTCGGCGCGCTCAACACGATGTACACGGCCGTGGCCGCGCGCACCCGGGAGATCGCGACCCTGCGGGCCCTCGGGTTCCGGGGCGGACCGGTCGTCGTCTCTGTGATGGCGGAGTCGCTCCTCCTGGCCCTGCTGGGAGGCGTTCTCGGCGCAGGTCTTGCTTATCTCGCTTTCGACGGCTTCCAGACGGCGACCATGAACTGGGCGTCGTTCAGCCAGGTCGCTTTCGCCTTCGCCGTGACCCCGAAGCTGCTCGTGCTGGGGATCGCAGTCGCCCTGGTGATGGGGCTCCTGGGGGGACTTTTCCCCGCGGTGCGCGCCGCCCGGATGCCGGTCGCGACGGCTTTGCGCGAGCTTTGACCGCGGTTTGCGCCCTCCGGCGAGCAGAGGATAGAATCGCTCGAGGCCCTCCACCGGACGGGGGCGCTGCGATGGTCGAGGGGACCTTTTGATGTCTCAAACGAAAGATCTAGTGGAAGAAACGCCGGCTGCGCCGGCTGCAGAGAACCTGCCGAGCCCGGCCCGGCTGGTCCTCGACGGCCAGGAGGTCGAGCTGCCCGTGGTGGTGGGCTCCGAGGGCGAGAAGGGCATCGATATCACGCAGCTCCGGGCGAAGACCGGAGCGATCACGCTCGATCCCGGGTACGGGAACACGGGCGCCTGCGAGAGCGCGATCACCTTCATCGACGGCGAAGGGGGGATCCTGCGCTACCGCGGCTATCCGATCGAAGAGATCGCCACCACGGCGACCTTCACCGAAATCTCCTACCTGCTCATCTACGGCCACCTGCCGAGCCAGAAGGAGCTGAAGGGCTTCGAGAACATCCTGACCTGTCACAGCATGCTCCACGAGGACATGAAGAAGTTTTTCGAGGGGTTCCCGTCGAAGGGACACCCCATGGGCATGCTGTCCGCCATGGTCGCGTCGATGTCGACGTACTACTCCGAGGACAGGAAGGCGGACGACACCGATCTCAACATCGCCCGGCTGATCGCCAAGGCGCCGACGATCGCCGCCTACTCCTACAAGAAGAACATCGGCCAGCCGTTCATGTATCCGAGGAACGACCTCTCCTACTGCGCGAACTTCCTGCACATGATGTTCGCGGTCCCGGCCGAGCCGTACAGGGTCCGGCCGGTGGTGGAGCGGGCGCTCAACCTGCTGCTCATCCTCCCCGCCGATCACGAGCAGAACTGCAGCACGTCCACCGTGCGCATGGTGGGGAGCAGCCAGGCCAACCTCTTCGCCTCGATCTCGGCGGGCATCTGTGCCCTGTGGGGTCCGCTCCACGGCGGGGCCAACCAGGCGGTGATCGAGATGCTGGAGCGCATCCGCGACGACGAGGGCGACTACAAGAAGTACGTCGAGATGGCGAAGGACAAGAGCTCGGGCTTCCGCCTGATGGGCTTCGGCCACCGCGTCTACAAGAACTTCGATCCGCGGGCGAAGATCCTCAAGCAGATGGCGGACGACGTGCTGGCGGACCTCGGCGTGAGCGACCCGCTCCTGGAGATCGCCCAGGCCCTCGAGGAGGTCGCCCTGAACGACGAGTTCTTCATCTCCCGCAAGCTCTATCCGAACGTCGACTTCTACAGCGTCATCCTCTACCGGGCCATGGGCATCCCGACCAACATGTTCACGGTGATGTTCGCCCTCGGCCGGCTGCCGGGCTGGATCGCCCACTGGCGGGAGATGATGGCCGACCCCGCGACCCGGATCAACCGGCCGCGCCAGATCTACACCGGCGCCACCGAGCGGCACTACGTGCCGCTCGACCAGCGGTAGCACCTCACGCCGACCCTCTCCCATCCTCCCGTCCTCCCCCCCCGGGAGAGGGCGCCCCCACCCGCCTCTCCCCAACCCCTCTCCTGCCGGAGAGGGGCTTGCAAGTTTGCTCTTATTCTCTCACACCTCTCACGGCGTTGGGAGGGAGGATGGGAGAGGAGGGCCGGGGAGGTGAGGGCCTGGGTGGGGGCTCGGCCGAGCTACTTGTGCCGGTGGAACATCCGGTGGATCCGGTCGTGGCTCCTTTCGCGGAAGTTCTCGATACGGTGCCAGATGGCGGGCCAGCGCCGGAGCAGCTTGCGCAGGCCGCGGTAGACCAGCTCGTTGTCCAGGGAGAGGAGGGCGGCTCCGAGGATGATCGTGGCGATCCCCTGAATGCCGGGCAGGACCAGGCCGGCGACCCCCACCAGGATCAGGATCCATCCGACGATGAAGATCCCGATCCGGACGCCGAGCGGCAGGGGCGGCCGGGGCTCGACCCGGATGCGCAGGGGCAGCCGCTCCGCAACGGGGGACTCCGGGTCGAACGGCTCGTCGCTGTCGACCTCGGGGGGGCGCTCAAAACGGTTGGAAGCCACAGACCCTCCTCACCCGGACCGAAGACTGCAGGTTCCGTACCGGCCGGAGCCGGATGCGTGAAGGCTACCAAAGCGCTCCGTGTTGACAAACAGGACCAATGCGGTCCAGAATAGTCCACGTTTGTTGAGACGGTATCTCAATAAGGAGGACCGACGGTCCGAGGCTTTGAGACCATGGCAGACGCGCGCGAAAAACAACAGTTCCTCCAGTTCCTGCGCGGCCGGGGGCAGCGGGTCACCGGGGAGCGCCTGGCGCTCTTCGACGAGATCTTCTCGCAGCACGGCCACATCGACGCCGAGGCGCTGCTCGGCTCGATGAAGGAGCGCGGGCTGAAGATCTCCCGCGCCACGGTGTACCGCAACCTGGACCTGCTC
>DASQEB010000090.1:0-4715 GCA_035633875.1 Thermoanaerobaculia bacterium | reverse complement strand
AACCATCTAGCGTGATATGGTTGACTTCATCCTCAAAACATTGTCAATTCCCTTTTTGATAGGGCTCGTAGCTGCGGTGTTGGTTTTTCTCGTTGAAAAGCGCTGGAGCCTCGGTACCCGGTCCGAGTTGGCCAAGGCGATCTTCGCCTTCTTGATGACCACTCTGCTGTCGTTCAACCTGCAAACACTCTACGAGGTCAATAGTGTTGTCAAGAGGAGCAGCATTGATCAGCTCGAGAATCTAAAATCTTCACTCGGTTCCGACTTTACGCTCATTTTTGGTGATCACTTCGATGCGATGATCGACGGAGTGCGCGGCGTGGTCGAGAAACGCGAGATGCGGCTCAGCGACATCGATCAGTATCGGTATTTCTACAAGAGAGTCCGTGCTGCCTACCCGGATGTCACGTTCTACGCGACAAGTCTACCCAGGGAGGAGTACTTCTGGAGCCCTGACCAAGTACGCAAGAACAGCGTTGAGGAGGCCATCCGAGACCACATTCTGAGAGGCGGGCGCTTCGAACGGATCTTTTTCACGAGCGGCCCGGACAATCCGAAGGCAGGAGAAGAAGAGCGGGTGGTCAAGGTACACTCCAGGCTGGGCATCAACGTCTACTACATCCACGAGCAGGACCTGCCAGCGGGGCAGCGGAGATTTTTCCTTGTGGCGAGCAATGGAAAAGTCGCCGCGGAAGCGCTCCTTGGAATGAACAACCGGATCTCTGAATTGGTCATCACTGTCGATGAATCGCAGGCGGAGCACTACCTACGTCTTTTTGAGAAGCTCAAGCAGAATCCCAAGCTTCAGGAGTACAGGCCAGGCGATCCGTTGAGGTGACGACGAATCTCCCACCCTGCACGGGATGGCGAAGGCAGCCTCGCTCTCCGTAATGAAGGACCACAGCGGCGAGAAGCGGGCAGGTCGAGGAGGAACCTACAGCGACCCGAGGGCGGCGAGGACCTCTTCGTCGTGCCCGTCGACGCTGACCTTTTTCCAGACCTTGCGCACCTTGCCCTCGCCGTCGATGAGGAAGGTCGAGCGCTGGATGCCCATGGACTTCTTGCCGTACATGTTCTTCTCCCGCCAGGCGCCGTAGGTCTCGGCCACCCGGTGGTCCGTGTCGGCCAGCAGGGGGAAGTTGAGGCTGTACAGGGTCCGGAAAGCCATGTGGCTCCCCACGTCGTCCGGCGAGACCCCGAGCACCACGGCGCCGTGTTCCTTCAGCTCCCTGCTCCGGTCGCGGAAGGCGCATGCCTCCCTGGTGCAGCCGGGCGTGGCGTCCTTGGGATAGAAATACAGCACCACGGGCTTGCCGCGGAAGTCGGACAGCTTGACGTCGTTCCCGTTGTCGGCGGGAAGGGTGAAGTCGGGCGCGGTCTGGCCCTCTTCGATCCACTCGGCCATCTCGGCATCTCCTCTTGGCGTGAAAAGTCGCGGAACGCGGGCAGCGTCCCGGAGAGGAAGCCTATCCCAGAAATGTCTTCCAGGAGAATCGCTCAGGAAACGGCTCCTCACCCTTCCGTCCATGAAACACCACCCCATCCCAGAGCTTGAACGGCTCCATCCCCGTCACCACAGGGGCGAAACCGGCCGTGCGGCAGAGCCTGCGGAACTCGGAGCGGTCGGCGGCCAGGTCGTCGCGGTAGGAGAAGTTGAGGATCAGGAAGTCTCCCTCCGGCCGGAGCACCCGGGCGGCCTCCTGGAAGTGCATCTCGACCACCTTCCTCCCGGCCTGGTGGATGTAGGGGAAGGAGTCCACCGCGAAGACGAGGTCGAAGCCCTCGTCCGGGAGCCCGGCGAGGTCGAACCCCGAGCAGACGGAGAAGCGGACGTTCGAGAGGCCCTCGCAACGTCTCCGGGCGGCGTCGATCATCTTCGGCGAGACGTCGATCCCCCACGCCTCGGACACCCGGGGAGCGAGGGCCGCCTGCATGCGGCCGATGCCGCAGCCGATCTCCAACGTCCGGCGCTCGGGGCCGAGGAGGCCCCAGCCGTCGAAGAGGGCAACGATCTCCTCGGTGGCCCGGGCGAGGATGCCAGGGTCTCCGAGAGAGTAGGCGGCCACGCTCCCCTCCTCGCTGCGGCGCACCGCCCGGTCGAAGAAGAACCGGCAGGCGGCGACCGCCTCCTCCGGCGAGGCGGCGGCGATCATCGGGTCCGGGTGCTCCCGCAGGTTCGCGGCGACCCGCTCGCACCCCTCCCGATGATCGTGGAGCAGGCGGGCCAACTCGCGCAGGGACGGATCGAGGGGCCGTCCCCATCGGTGCGCCACCTCGGCGGCCAGCTCCTGGACGTCCCCCGCCCGGCCGAGGGCGAGGATCAGGCGGGCCACGGCGAGGGCGGGGGAGACCTCGCCGTTGAGCAGATCGACGAACACCTCGCGGGCCACCTCCGGCTCGATCTCGCCGAGCCGGGCGTCGATCTCCTTGGGGTCGAGGGGGAGTGGTTCCATTTTCATCTCTTTGTGGCGAAGCGGGAGCGTCGAGGAAGACACAGGCCTCCGCCCTGGTTCTATCCTATTCCCATGGAACCCCGCGCCATCGCCGACCTCCTGAAGTCCTGGGCCCTCGACGCCGGGTTCGACCGCGCCGGGGTGGCGGAGCTCGGTCCTCTGGAGCACGGCGAGGCGCTCGTTCGCTGGCTGGAGCGAGGGGACCAGGCGGGGATGGGGTACCTGGCCCGGCGGATGGAGGCGCGGCTCGATCCGTCCCAGATCTTCCCGGGGGCGCGGAGTGTCCTCTGCGTGGCTCTCCAGTACTCCCCCTTATCTGGAGGTATCGGGGAGGAGCAGCCGGAGGCGCAGGGGGACCTGTGGCCGCGGGTGGCCCGGTATGCTCGGGGGCGGGACTACCACGACGTGATGGGGGAGCGGCTGAAGGCTCTGGAGGCGCGGATCGCCGAGGCGTTCCCCGGGGTGGTCAGCCGACGGTACGTGGACACCGGGCCGGTGCTGGAGCGGGAGCTCGCGGCCCGGGCCGGGATGGGGGCGGTGGGGAAGAACACGATGCTGCTCCACCCGGAGGCTGGATCCTGGTTCCTCCTGGGCGAGCTGTTCCTGTCGCTGGACCTGGCGCCGGACGTGCCCGTGGCCGATCTCTGCGGGAGCTGCACGCGGTGCCTCCAGGCGTGTCCTACGGGGGCGCTCCGGGCGCCGTACCGGCTGGACAGCAATCTCTGCATCTCCTACTGGACGATCGAGCACCGGGGGCCGCTCCCTCCGGAGGCCCGGGAGATGGTAGGGACGTGGGTGTTCGGCTGCGACGTGTGTCAGGAGGTCTGCCCCTGGAACACGGCGCCGGAGGGGGCGTTCCAGCCGGAGATGGAATTGCCTCCTGCCCGGGCGGAACTGGACCTGGTCCGCCTGCTGCTCCTCCGTCGGGACGAGTACGTGGAGCGGTTCCGGGGGAGCCCGATGAAGCGGGCGAAGCTCGAGGGGCTCCAGCGCAACGCCGCGGTCGCCATGGGGAACCGGCGGAGCCCCGGGTACGTCCCGTCCCTCGCCCGGGCGCTGGCCGAGGGGGAACCCGTGGTACGCTCCCACGCGGCCTGGGCTCTGGGCCGGATCGGGGGGGAGGAGGCCCAGAAGTCCCTGGAAGGCGCGCTCGCGGTGGAGGCGGACGAGGCCGTGCGGAACGAGGTCCGGACGGCTCTGGGGCCTCAAGGCACACCGGCCGGTCACCCCGGCGATTGACACCCGCCCGTGCCCTTCCTATACTCGAAGGCCCGAGTTCTCAAACACTTAAGCGGAACTCGATGCCCCACGCCCGTGGGGCCACAGGCCAGCGAGCCTGAATCCAAGCCCAAGGAGGTACGTTTTTCATGCCGGCGAGTGAACGAACCGAGGACCAGTCCCTGGTGGCTGTGTCCGAAGACGACGAGCGGGACCCCCAGGAGTACCAGAAGCTCCTGGAGCTCTACGACGAGAGCATGCGCAATCTCACCGAGGGTGAGATCGTGCAGGGCCGCGTCATCGGCATCACGTCGAACGCGGTCATCGTCGACGTGGGGTACAAGTCGGAAGGCCTGATCCCCATCGAGGAGTTCACCGGCCGGGACGGCGAGCTGTCCGTCCAGGTCGGGGAGGAGGTGGATGTCCTGCTCGAGAAGACCGAGGATCTCGAGGGGCACGTGCTCCTGTCCTACGGCAAGGCGCAGAAGATGCGCCGTTGGACCGAGGTGGAGCGGGCTTACAAGGATGGCCGGATCATCAAGGGCCGGATCACCGACCGCATCAAGGGCGGTCTGACGGTGGACGTCGGCCTGCGCGCCTTCCTGCCGGGGTCGCTGGTCGACATCAAGCCGGTCAAGAACCTGGAGTCGCTGCGGGGCCAGGAGCTGGAGTTCAAGGTGATCAGCCTCGACCGCCGGCGCAACAACATCGTCCTGTCCCGCAAGGCCGTCCTCGAGACGGAGCTGGCCAAGAAGAAGGCCGAGACGCTCCAGCGGCTCGAGGAGGGCGCCCGTCTCCGGGGCACGGTCAAGAACATCACGGACTACGGGGTGTTCATCGACCTCGGCGGCATCGACGGCCTGCTCCACATCACCGACATCTCCTGGGGCCGGGTCAACCACCCCTCGGAGCACTTCACCGTGGGCGACGAGGTCGAGGCGATCGTCTCCGAGCTCGACATGGACCAGCGGCGGATCAGCCTGTCGTTGCGCCAGACCGAGCACAACCCGTGGGAGGAGCTCGAGGACACGCACCCCGAGGGCA
>DASQEB010000089.1:0-6948 GCA_035633875.1 Thermoanaerobaculia bacterium | reverse complement strand
GGCGACCGGGAGCGCCGGCGTCCCGCCGGCCTGCGAGCTCGAAAACGAGTAAGTCGGCCAGCGAGACGCCGGCGCTCCCAGGGGGCCTCCTGCCGAGAGATCACATTCCCCGAAATGGAACCGCGACTGGCGCCATCCAGTCTTGGAGGAGATAATGTCTCCCTCCAACGCCGACATCCTGCAGGAGGACCACGATGGCGCGAGGCACAATCCACGAGACCGGCCTCCCCGGTTTGACTCGACCGCTCCGGACCGCGCTCGCGCTGGGACTCTTCGCGCTCTGCGGGATAGGAACGGCCAGTGCGGCGGGGGAGGTGGAGCTGGTCTCACAGATCCACCCCCGGCTTTTCTCGGATACGGGGGCCGGGGGGAGCATCCCCGAGGCCCTCAGTGCGGACGGGCGGTATTTCGTCTTCCTCAGCAACGCTCCCAATCTCGTTCCCGGTCAGATCGATCGGAATCTGGGGTCGGACCTCTTCCTCTACGACCGCTTGACCGGAACGACGGAGCTCGTCAGCCGGAGCGCCGGCTCGCCCACCACCGCGGGAAACGCATCCTCGTCATCCCCCGCCCTCAGCGCCGACGGACGCTATGTCACGTTCATCAGCGCGGCGACCGATCTGGTCCCCGGACAGGACGACTCGAACGGTGCGCATGACGTCTTCCTCTACGACCGGGTGACCCAGACGACGGAGCTGGTCAGCCATGCGAGATCATCCCGGACGGTGGCGACCAGAGGATTTTCCTGGACACCGGCGATCAGCGCCGACGGGCGTTTCGTCGCTTTTCCCAGCACCGCGACGGATATGGCCGGTGATCCGCAGGCCCTCGGTCTCGTCAATGTCTTTCTGTTCGACCGGAGCTCGGGAAACATCGAGCTGGTCGGACGCTCGACACCGCCAGGCACGGTGGCGGCGTTCAGTGATTTCGACCGGCCTTCGCTCAGCGCTGACGGGCGCTACGTCGCCTTCACGAGCCAGGTGCCCGATCTCGTTCCCGGCCAGAGGGATACCAATCGGGGCAGAGACGTTTTCCTCTACGATCGGATCTCCCGCAAGATCGTCCTGGTCAGCCACGCGAGCTCTTCGTCCAGCACCGCGGGAAACGTCGCGTGCGACGACGAGCCGCAGATCAGCTCCGACGGAGCCTTCGTCGCCTACCAGTGCTTCGCGACCAACCTCGTCGCCGGCCAGAGGGGCCGCGCCGGACTCCGGAACCTGTTTCTCTTCCAACGCGCGACCGGAAGGACCAGCCTGGTGAGCCATGCGAGCTCCTCTCTCACCACCGCTGCCGATGATCACGCCTCCGGATTTTTGCTGAGCGACAATGGAGGCTGGGTGGCCTTCACCAGCAATGCGAGGAACCTTGTCGCACGGCAGAGGGACCAGTCCACCAATACTCCGGACGTGTTCCTGTATGAGCGTGCCAGCGGGAAGATCACGCTGGTGAGCCGCAGCCTTTCGTCACCCACCACCGTCGCGAACAGCTCGTCCCTCCTCGCAGGGCTCAGCGCGGACGGCAACCATCTCCTCTTCACGAGCGTCGCCACGGACTTGGTGCGGGGTGTCATTGATGCCAATGGCGATCGAGACGTTTTCCTGTATGACCGACGCTCGGGGAAAAGCTCGCTGGTCAGTCATCGCGACACTTCAGCCACCATCACGGGCAATGGGAGCTCTGAGGCCTCGCTTTTCGGCCCCACGCTGAGCGCCGATGGCAAATGGGTCGCCTTCTTCAGCCGGGGCACCGACCTCGAGAGCGGGGTCAAGGATTTGAACGAGACCCTGGACGTGTTCCTGGCCAGCGCCACCACAGGACCGGAGCTGGTCTCGCGCCGGGCGCCGGATCTGCCGGCCGAGACGTCTCCGACCGGGACGAGCCAAGGCAACGCGATCAGCGCCGACGGTCGTTTCGTGCTGTTCACCAGCGATGCGGCCCAACTCATTCCCGGGCAGCGCGACAGGAATGGTGGAGAGGACGTATTCCTCCGCGACCGCGCGCTCGGGACCACCGTCCTGGTGAGCCGGGCGGCCGGCTCGAACGCTCCCTCCAGAGACCGGTGGTCTTTTGGCCTGGCCATCAGCGCCAACGGAAACGTTGTCCTCTATTCCAGCTTTACGCTCGACGACAGCAAGGAAGGGTCCGGCCTGTACCTGTACGACCAGAGCACCGCGCAGACGGAGCTCCTCCCCACTGGCAGCGACTCGCCTGGGGCGAGCAGGTCAGCGCTGAGCGCCGACGGCTCCCTGATCGCCTTCGTGAGCGAGGCGTCCGATCTCATTCCCGGGCAGGTCGACAACAACGGGGGGGCCGATGTTTTCCTGTACGACAGGGCCTCCCGAACGACGACGCTGATCAGCCGGGTGCCCGGTTCGGCGGCCACGGCGGGGGATGTGGGGACGGGGTCCCCCGTCCTGAGCGCCGATGGCCGCTTTATCGCCTTCGAAAGCGGCTCTTCGAACCTCGTGCAGGGGATGGACAACCCAAGCTTCAACACCAACGTCTTCCTCCATGACCGGGCGACGGGGACGACGACTTTGGTCAGCCGGCCCGCCGGCTCCCTGACCGGGGTCGGAGGGCGGGCCCCGGTCCTCAGCGCGGACGGCCGCTTCGTCGCCTTCCAGGGCGAGAGCGCCAGTCTGTTTCCTGATCAGCCCGGGCTCCAGGCGAATCTCTTCCTGTTCGATCGGCTCTCCGGGACCCTGACCGCGCTGGGACAGACCGACGAGCCCCCGGCCCTGAGCGCCGACGGCCGCTATATTTCGTTCTCCAGCGCGGCTCCGGATTTGATCCCCGGACAGGTCAACGTCTTCCTCCTCGACCGGGAGACGAGGACGATCACTCTGGTCAGCCGGGCGGCCGGCACGGCGACGACTGGCGCCGGAGGAAGCAGCCCCAGGATCAGCGCGGACGGCCGGTTCGTGGCCTTCACCAGCCTCGCCCTCAATCTCGTCCCCGGCCAGACGGGGCCCTCCTCGAAGTTCAACGTCTATGTCTTCGACCGCGTGACGGGAAGGATGATGCTGGCCAGCCGCTCTGTCCTAGACCCGAACCGGACAGGCGATGCCAACTCCTTCGACCCTCTCCTCAGCGCGAACGGGAACGCCGTCGCCTTCACCAGCGAGGCCTCGGACCTCGTCCGCCACGATTACAACCAGCATCCCCGGTCGGAGCTCCAGATCTCGCTGCCGGACGTCTTTGTCGATCAAGTGGAGTAGCCCGGGAAGGAGATCCCCCATGCGGCAGGCCCTGCGTCGCTCGTCCATCCTCCTCCTGCTCGCCCTCGCCGCCGCCGCCTCCGCCGGGGCCGGCCAGGTCGAGCTGATCTCCAAGGTCCCTCCGCGGTCCGTCTTCGACACGGGGACGGGCGCGAGCGAGATCTGGTCGATCAGCGCCGATGGGCGGTATGTCCTCTTCCTCAGCGAGGCCGCCAACCTCGTCCCCGGGCAGGACGACTTCAATTTCGGGCCGGACGTCTTTCTGTACGACCGGGTGACCGGCACGACCGAGCTGGTCAGCCGGAGCGAGTCTTCGCCCACGAGCGCGGGGAGCTTCTGGTCCTATGATGCCTCGCTCAGCGCAGACGGCCGCTTCGTAGCGTTCACCAGCGAGGCGGACAACCTCTTTCCCGGACAGTGGGAAAATGAGAACAATGAGTGGTTGGACGTCTTTCTCTATGACCGGGTGACCGGGACGACCGAGCTGGTCAGTCACACGAGCTCGAGCCGGACGGCGACGGGCTCCGGGAGCGCCTGGCAGCAGGTGATCAGCGCCGATGGGCGATACGTGGCCTTCGCCAGCGATGCTCCAGACCTGATCGAGGGCCGGGATCCGGAGGAGTCGATTTCCGACAACGTTTTCCTTTACGATCGGATATCGGGGAAGGTCGAGCTGGTCAGCCACACGAACAACTCGACTCGGCGTCCGGGAAACCAGACCTCTTATCTCCCCGCGATCAGTGCCGACGGCCGCTTCGTCGCATTCCTGAGCTATGCCACCAATCTCGTCGCAGGACAGCGCGACACCAACAACGAACGGGACGTCTTCCTCTACGACCGGCTCTCCAAGCAGGTCACTCTGCTCAGCCACGCGAGCTCCTCGCCCACCACCACGGGCAATGGCTCCAGCTCCGGGCTGCCACCGGTGATCAGCGCCGACGGCAGCACGGTGGTCTTCGACAGTACCGCGACGAATCTCGTTCCCGGTCAGGGAGGGCCCCGCGGAGTTTCGAACCTCTTTCTCTTCCATCGTCCCACCGGCCGGACGAGCCTCGTCAGCCACGCGAGCTCCTCGCCCGTCATCGGGGGAAGTGGCGACGCCTCCGTGGCCTCCGTGAGCGCCGACGGGAGCTTCGTCGCCTTCACCAGCGCCGCGGGAAATCATGTGGACCGGCAGACCGTCAGAGGCAAACGAGCGTTCGACGCGTTTCTCTACAGCCGGGCCACCGGGCGCATCACCCTGCTCAGCGGCAAGGAAGGCTCTCCCTCCGCCGTGGCGAACGCCAACTCCTTTGTCTACAACATCAGCGCGGACGGGAATCTCGTGCTCCTCGGGAGCGCCGCGTCCGACCTGGTGCCCGGGATCGCCGATCCGAACCGCGATCTGGACGTCTTCCTCTACGACCGGCGCTCGGGAAGAGCCACCCTGGTGAGCCACGGGGCCACCGCGGAGGCCAGGACGGGGAACCGCGCGTCCCTGGGCGCCGCCCTGAGCGCGGACGGCAAGTGGATCGCCTTCGCGAGCAACGCGACCGATCTCATCAGCGGAATCAAGGACTTCAATCAAAGCGAGGACGTCTTCCTCGAGGGCACGGAGGCTGGCCGGGAGCTGGTCTCCCGCCGGGCCCCGGACCTGCCGTCCGACACGCCGCAGACGGAGAGCCGGGCCGAGTCGATCAGCGCCGACGGCCGCTTCATCGCCTTCGTGACCCGGACCAGAAATTCGGAGACCCCGGAACGGAACGTCTTCCTCCACGACCGGGTGACCGGGACCACGAGGCTGGTCAGCCGGACGGCCGCCTCCCCTTCCGTCGAGGCCGGAGGGATGGGCCCATTGATCAGCGCCGATGGCCGCTTCGTGGCTTTCTGGAGCAACGGCCTCGATCTGGTCGCCGGTCAGGTCGATCAACCGGGAACCCCGGACTTCTTCCTCTACGACCGGCTCTCCGGGGTCAACACTCTGGTCACGCATGCCCCGGGCGCGGCGGCGACGGCCTTGGCGAGCAGGGCCCTCTCCGGGGCGGATCTGAGCGCCAACGGGCGCTTCGTGGTCTTCGCGAGCCATGGCCTCTTCCTCTTCGATCGGCAGACCGGAGACGTTGCCCCGGTGGGCGAGGCCACCCGATTTTTGTGGAGCCCCAGGATCAGCGCGGACGGCCGGGTCATCGCCTTTGCGATCGACGAGAACGACATTCAGCAGATCTACCTCTACGACCGGCGCACGGAGACCCTGATCCTGGCGACCCCGTCTTGTCTTTTCGACTCCGAGCCCTCCTTCGGTTATTTTGAAGGGCCCCTCCTGAGCGCGGACGGGAGCGCCATCGCCTTCACCAGCGATGCCTGGGACCTCGTTCCCAACGATTTCAATGTGGCTCCTGCCTTCTCCTGGGAAACTGCCGCCTCCTACGCCGACGCCTTCGTCTACAGCGTCAACGGCTCGGCGGCTTGCGCAGGAAGCGGGACCCTCGACGAATAGCTCGGAAGGGAAGTCTCCCCGATCCTGCGGTAGGCTTCCCCCCATGGTCACCGAGCGCTCCGCCCCCGGCCGTGAGGCCCACATCCATCTTCGGCCGGGGCGGGAGAAATCCGTCCGCGAGGGCCACCCCTGGATCTACTCCGGCGCCGTCGCCCACTTCGGCGGCGCCTCGGACGCCCCCCTCGCCCGCGTCTTCGACGCGGGCGGCAAGCCCCTCGGCCTCGGCTTCCACAGCCCCCGCTCGCAGATCCGGGTCCGCCTCCTCGGCGCCGGCGTCGAGGCCGCGGACCGGACCTTCTTCGCCGCCCGCCTCGCCGAGGCCGCCGCCCTCCGGCAATCGGTGCTCCCGCCGGAGACCACCGGCTACCGTCTCCTGAACGCCGAGGGGGACGGCGTGCCGGGCTGGATCGTCGACCGCTACGGCGACGTCCTCGTCAGCCAGATCACCGTGGCCGGCCTCGAAGCCCTGCGCGACGAGGCCTACGCCGCCCTCCGCGAGGCGCACCCTGGCTGCGCCATCCTCCAGATGAACGACGTGCCCGCCCGCCGGGCCGAGGGGCTCCCCACCGAGCCCGACGAAGCGGTCGAAGGCGAGCCCCCGGCCGAGGCCCGCTTCACCGAGGCCGGCCTCGCCTTCACGGCGGAGCTCGCCTCCGGCCAGAAGACCGGCTTCTACGCCGACCAGCGGGAGAACCGCCGCCGGGCCGGCCTCCTCGCCGCCGGCCGCGACGTCCTCGACCTCTTCGCCCACACCGGCGCCTTCGCCCTCCACGCCCTCCGCGGCGGCGCCCGCCGGGTCACTTGCGTCGAGTCCGCCCACCGCCTCCTCGACCGCGGCCGCCTCCACGTCGAGGCCAACGGCTTCGATCCCGGGGCTGTCGAGTGGGTCAAGGCCAACGTCTTCGAGGACCTGCGCCAGCGCACCGAGACCTACGGCCTGGTGATCTGCGATCCGCCCCCCCTGGTCCGCAAGCGTCCCGACGTGGACGCCGCCGCCCGCGCCTACAAGGACCTGAACCGCCTGGCCCTCGGCCGGGTCGAGCCCGGCGGCTTCCTCCTCACCTTCTCCTGCAGCGGCGCCGTGGACGCCAAGCTCTTCCGCCAGATCTTCTTCGCCGCCGCCGTCGAAGCCCGCGTCCGCGTCGCCCTCCTCGAGCCCCTGGCCGCGGCGCCGGACCATCCGGTGGCGATCACCCATCCGCAGGGGGAGTATCTGAAAGGGTGGCTCGCGCGGGTGACCGGGCCGGTGATCTA
>DASQEB010000088.1:0-9211 GCA_035633875.1 Thermoanaerobaculia bacterium | reverse complement strand
CGACGAGACCGGCCAGCAGATCGGCACGGCCGACGCCGTCCTCACCTCGACCGCCCTGCCCGCCGGGCAGCAGAGCGGCTTCCGCGCCGAGTTCCCCGGCGTCTTCAGCTTCGCCAGACTCGAGTTCGATCCGAAGGGCGTGCAGTTGAAGACCGGCCCCGCCGAGCCGGAAGCCCCGGCGAACGGCGGGTAGGCGGGTTTTCTCAAAGCCATCTCCCAGAAGCCCCCGGTGCCGACCGTTGTCGCACCGGGGTGCCAATCTTTTGCACTTTTCCCGCACGCTTGGCTCATTGCGAGATGTGCATGTATAGTAGGAAGCACAGTCGCACGCGCTGATTTCGACCTGGCCCGCCGGGGCACTGTTTTTGCTTTTGTCGTAGAAGCACAAACCGAGGCTCCTCGAAGCTTGCCGTCGCGAGGTGGTCCTCTCCACAGGGGGAGTGAGCCCATGAGACCGGTCCTGCAAGCGCTGTCCGATCGGACCCGCGAGGCGGGGTTCTCCCTGATCGAGGCGGTGATCGCCGCCTTTCTCCTGCTGGTCATCGCCCTCGGTCTGATCCCGCTGTTTTCCCGCTCCATCCTCGACAACAGCTCGGGCAACGATTCCACCCAGGCGAGCAACCATGGCAGGACCCAGCTCGAGGAGCTGATTCAGGCCCCCTTCAACAGCCAGAGGCTCACCGTTGCGGCGGGCCAGCCCTTCTCCGGGACGACCGAATCCTGGACCCAGGGAAACCCTGACGAGCTCGGAGACGCCCTCGAGGGCTGGTGGCCTGGAGAGCCGGCGGACCGCGGCCAGATCCTCTGGCGGCGGACCACCCAGGTGTCGCAGTACAGCATCAGCGACCTCGACGATGGCGTGCTCGACGATCCGCAGCCCGGGGGGAGCCAGCCCAACTTCATCCACCTCAAGCAGATCGAGGTGGTAATGGACAGCCAGAGATCGGCCCTGATCGGCGGGGGACGGGACCTCACCCTCCGCGTGATCAAGCCTTTCTGACCAGGGAGCGAAGCATGGCGGACATCCCGATCCCGGTGGACCACCGGCAGAGAGGCTTCTCTCTCGCCGAGCTGCTGGTCTCGATCCTCGTGACCTCGCTGGTGCTGCTCGCGACGCTGGCGCTGGTCAACTTCAGCAGCCAGGTCTCGCGGGTGCAGGGCCACGTCACCGAGATGCAGCAGTCTCTGCGCATCGCCCAGTCCGACGTCGTGCGCACGGTGCGCATGGCGGGCCGCGGTCCCCTGCCCGCGGGCAACCTGCCGAACGGTTTCGCGGTCGGCCTGCGCAACAACGTCCCGGCCGGCGAAACCATCGGCGGGCCGGGCACTCCGGAGGTGCTCGAGGGGACCGACGTGCTGACCGTGCGGGGGGTCTTCGATACCCCGATCTACCGCATCCAGCCGGCCGCTGCCGGCGCCTTCCAACTCGACGGCGCCGGCGGCGGCACGCTGACGATCCGCAGCCAGGAGCCCGCCAACCTCCCCCAGAACCTCCAGCCCCTGCGCGACGCCATCGCCAGCGGCAGGCCGGAGGCGCTCCTCCTGGTGAGCCCCGAGAATGCCTCTCTCTACGCCGTGGTGGAGCTCGCCCCCGGCGCCTCGAACACCGGCAACCCCGACCAGGTGACCGTCGGCTTCCGGATCACCGGCGGCACCCATTCTGCCGCGTACGGCGCCTTCTCGCCGGCCGGCCCGGGCGTCTTCCCGCCGAACCTGACCTCGGTAGCCTTCGTGGGGATCCTGGAGGAATACCGCTTCTACGTCCGGGACGAGCGGGGGGTGGCCCCGGACGGCGGCCCGGACCTCGTCCCCAAGCTCTCCCGGGCCCGCGTCTATCCGGGCACCGACTTCCCCTGGGCCGACAACCTGCAGAGCTGGCAGACGGACATCGCCGACAACATCCTCGACGTGCAGGTCGCCCTCGGGCTGGACACGCCCCTCGACGGCTGCACCGTCCAGGAGGACGAGGTCAACTGCTCGATCGCCGAGTCCGCGGACGGGCAGAACGACGACTGGCTGTACAACAGCGCCCGGGATGCCGCCGCGGGCTGGGCGGGGTTCCCCCTCCACTACGTCCGCCTGACCACCCTGGCCCGCACCGACCGCCGCGACTTGAAGTACCGGGCCCCGCTCCTCGTGCGGCTCGAGGACCACGACTTCTCCGGCAGCGCGTTCAACGACCCGAAGGAGCGGATGTTCCGCCGCCGCGTGCTGCAGACGGTGATCGACATGAGGAACCTGTAATGGACGGGAACACGGTGTCCGCAGGCCGGCGGGGCGAGGCCGGCAGCGCCTACATCACCACCCTGCTCGCCCTGGTGGTCCTCACCATCCTGGCCCTGGCCCTGGCCCTCGTCACCCAGACGGAGGTGCAGATCGGGGCCAACGAGAAGACGGTCAGCCGCTCCTTCTACGCCGCCGACTCCGGGCTCGGCGTCGCCGCCGCCCAGGTGCTGGCGAGCGGCCGCTACACGCCCAGGACGGTCGTCCTCAATGTGGCCGAGGTAGACGGCGTCCGCACCGCCGACCGGCTGCGGATCTCGCCGATGGTCCCCCTCCTGCGCGTGCGCTGCGACTGGTGTCCGAGCAACGACGACGGCGTGCCGAAGTTCTGGAGCGTCCACCACGGGGTCACGGTCACGGCCGAGAGGATCAGTTGGTCCGGCACCGAGACCCCGCCGGCCGAGGCGAACCTCCTCGGCCAGAAGACGCTCAGCGTCATGTACGAGCTCCAGCCCTGGCCGGACCCGCCGGTCGACGCCCTCCGCGACGTCCAGGCGCTGCAACAGGTGAGGTTCTAGCGGTTCATCTTTTCTGTTCGAGGGGAAGCCATGTCCCACGATCCGCTCTCGCCCAGGACACGACGGGCCCTCCGCGCGCTCGCGGGGCTGGCCCTGCTGACGGCCGTGGAGCCCGCGGCCGGCGACGACCGCGACCTGCTGCGCAACTCGGTCGGGGAGCCCTACGTCTTCATCCTCCTCGACACCTCGGGCTCGATGAACTGGAGCCCCCCCTGCACCCAGGCGCAGCTCGACCAGGGCCAGTGCAGCCAGCTCTGCCCGACCGGCGACTGCTATACGCGGCTCCAGTCCGACGATCCGAGCTCCAAGTTCTATCAGGCCAAGCAGGCCCTCTACGAGGTCCTCCAGAAGGTGGACGACATCCACTTCGGTTTCGCCACCTACAACCAGGACGACCTCCGCATGCGCTCCAAGCACTGGCTCTACCGGGCCGCCGAGGCCGGCCCGGTGATCCCCGGCTGGGGCGCCTTCCCGGCCGCGGGCGCCGACGAGGTCTTCGGCTCCCTCTGGCCGTGCGACACGGGCAACGGGGACGACGAGATCGGCTGCGCCCGCGCCACCCCCGCGGACCTCGCCGACGCCTGGGAGCGCTCGCGCATGGCTCGGCTGCCCAAGGGCGGCGCGCGCCTCGACCAGACCGTCACGGTTTTCGTCCGCAACGGCGGCCAGGTCTACCGGGTCCAGTACCAGCCGGGCTCCGGGACCCTGGGGGGCGGCATCACCCTGCGGGTCGTCGCCGAGCGGTGCAACAACAACGCCTGCTCTTTGCGGACGTTCATCGGCGCGGAGGACGTGGACTACACGCCGGTGGGCGAGTTCGCCTCCTGGGATGCGAGCACGGACCGGACCAACCCCGAGCTCGGCTATTTCAATCAGAACCAGGCGGCGGATCCGTTCGCCGCCAACACCTGCGCCGGGTGGGACCCCAACGACGACCTCAACCCCGACCTGCACGACGGCTACCGCACGCGGTGGCCGACCGACGGCTCGGACCCCCGCGGCGCCTCCTTCCACACCGGCGACGTGGTCCCGCTGGACTGGAAGGACGACCGCCGGGACGACATCCAGCGCCGCCTCGCGCCGAACCTGGCCCTGAGCCCCGCCGCCGCGCCGGACTTCCGGGTGGCGCCCTACTTCGCGGACGCGCCGCGCAACGGCGAGGATTTCCTCCGCCTGAAGAGCGAGGCCGCCCGGCCCTTTCTCGCCTTCGGGTCGACCCCCCTCGGCAACTCGGTCCGCTCCTTCCGCGAGTGGTACGCCGGCTGCGAGCAGGGGAGCTGTCCCAACCGGAACGGCTGGAAGGACGTGGCCGCGGCCCAGGACCCGGACTGGGCCTGCCGCCGCAAGTTCCTGCTGGTGATCACCGACGGCGACGACACCTGCCCCGGCGCCGACGCCTGCTCCGGCACGGCCTCGCTGTTCGCCCAGGAGAACATCAAGACCTACGTCGTGGCCTTCGGCGTCCAGAACGCGCCGGGCAACCGGCTCACCTGCATGGCCGCCAACGGCGGCAGCGGCGCGCCGATCTTTCCTCAGAACAAGGACGACCTCGTCCAGGCTCTGACCGAGATCTTCGGCCAGATCCGCGAGGAGGCGAGCGCCTTCGCCTCC
Source organism: Thermoanaerobaculia bacterium (assembly GCA_035633875.1). Classification (GTDB taxonomy): domain Bacteria; phylum Acidobacteriota; class Thermoanaerobaculia; order Multivoradales; family UBA5704; genus DATARR01. The sequence continues at coordinate 4,799 of DASQEB010000088.1, read as the reverse complement.
GCGGCCGTGCCGTCCGTCCAGGCCGAGGTCGCCGACCGCATCTACCTGTCGAGCTTCACGCCGCTCAACCTGTCCTCCGTGTGGCAGGGCCGGCTGGACGCCTACCTGAAGCCCCTGCCCCTGACCCCGGACGGCCGGCCGGACCGCGACCGGGCCTGCCCGGGCCCGGGCGACCCGGACCGGAGCAGTTGCCACCTCTGGGATGCCGGCGAGATGCTGCTCCAGCAGGCCCCTCCGGCCGTCACCGTGACCCAGGCGGTCGCCAACGACAACCTCGACGCCGGCGTCCTCCAGCTCGGCCTCGACGACGACGAGCGGCGCGTCTTCTATCCCAAGGCCGGCTTCGGCGGCGTCACTCCCCGCGCGCTCCGGCTGTTCGCGCCCCCGGAGGGCAATCCCAGGACCGATCCCGAGTGGGCCGATCTCTGGAGGGGGCTCGGGATCCCGCAGCCCACGACCGACCCCGAATTCGCCAACGCCAGGCGGCGCGCCGCAGAGGTCATCGGCACGACCCTGGCCCGCAAGACCGGCACCATCGAGCCGTTGAGCGGACCGCCGATCGACGTCGAGTACGTCCTGGGCGACATCTTCCACTCCGACCCGGTGGTCGTGGATCATCCCAACGACTTCACCCTTTACACCACCAACCTCTACGGCGACCCGGTGGCCGTCGACTGCGCCGGCGACCGGGGCTACCGCTGCTTCGCCGAAAAGCACCGGCGCCGCCGCAAGATGCTCGCCGTGGGGAGCAACGACGGCCAGCTCCACGTCTTCGACGCGGGCGTCTGGGATGGAAGCGAGAGGTTCACCGACGGCACGGGGCGCGAGATCTTCTCCTACATCCCCCGCCTCGGGCTGCCCATCGTCCGCGACCTCGCGGAGGGGAGCTCCCAGATCTTCGGCGTGGACGGCACGACCCGGATCGACGACGTGTTCATCGATCCCCGGCACAACGGCCTGCCCACGGCCTCGGAGCGGGAGTGGCGCACCGTCCTCCTCGGCGGCTTCCGCGAGGGCGGCAGCCGTGACGGCGGCGGGCGGATGCCGGACTTCGTCAGCGGCTACTACGCCTTGGACGTCACCCAGCCCGACCGCCTCGCCGCGGACAACGAGCCGGTCAACCAGAACGTCGTGCCCACCTGCCTCACCACCAACAACCAGGCCGTCGCCGGCTGCGGCACCCTGCCCTTCCCGTCCGTCCTCTGGGAGTTCACCGATGCGATCACCTCGTCCCAGCTCGACGAGGACGACGTCAACGGCGACGGCATCCCGGACGGCAACGGCGCCCCCGACCTGGGGCAGACCTGGAGCGTGCCCACCGTCGGCCGCATCCGCGTCGTCCAAGGGGGCGAGGCGGTCGACAAGTTCGTGGCCATCTTCGGCGGCGGCATGGATGCCGAATCCAAGACGAGCCCCAAGCGGGGCAACTGGCTCTACATGGTGGACGTCGAGACCGGCTCCGCGATCTACAAGCGGCAGCTCGTGGGTGCGGCCCCGGCCGACCCGGCCGTGCTCGACGTGGACCTGGACGGCTACCTCGACACCATCTACATCGGCACCATCGCCGGCTTCCTCTACAAGGTCGACATCAGCTCGCCCGCGACCCTGGAGCCGGTGACCCTGCGCCGAGAGCTGGCGCTGCCGGCCCTGGCGGCCAACGTCACCGTGCAGCGCATCACCGACCGGGACTGGGAGCCCTTCCCCATCTTCGACACGGTCCGCCGGCCGATCTACTTTGCGCCCACGGCCTTCTTCGTCTCGCGGCTCAACCGCTTCGCCCTGGCCTTCGGCACCGGCGACCGCGAGGACCTCTGGGCCTTCGACGGCCAGGAGGGCCGTTTCCACCTGCTGGTCGACGAGGGCTTCGACGCCTCCCAGATCGCGACCGGCGTCCTGCCCAAGAGCGCGGACGATTACCAGGAGATCCTCGCCAGCGGCGTCAGCGCCAACGGCGACGCCGACTTCGTCTTGAACCCGCCCACGGGCAAGGACCGCGGCTGGTACCTGCGCCTCGAGCCCGACGAGCGGGTGATCACCCAGGCCTTCGGCCTCTCGGGTATCCTGATCTTCTCCAGCTACCAGCCGCAGGTCGTGGTGACCGGAGGCAGCGGCAATGGAGGCGGCAACGGCGGCGGCCGGAACGGGAGCGACGCGGTCTGCGCCCGATCTGGGGACAGCCGGATCTTCGTGGTCTTCGCCAACAACGCCAACGCGATCATGAGCGTCGCCGGCGCGCCCAGCCGCTTCCGGCTGGTCCCGGAGTTCGTCACCAGCCCGTACGTCGAGCAGGGCACCACCAAGAACCCGCCGCCGGGCGGCGGCGACAACCGGGACAGCGAGGACCTGGACGAGATCCAGCGGCAGATCATGGCGGCCCTGCGCGAGCGCGCGCCCAGGGAGTGCAAGTTCGCCAACTACTGGTTCAGCGTGAGCGGCATCCGCTCCGACGTGAAGTACGAGCGCTACGCCACGATCCCTATCTGTACCATCCAGCGCAACTGGAAGGAGCACTGATGAAGAAGCTCGCCGTCCTCCTGCTCCCGCTCCTGGCCGTCGCCGCCACCCCGGCGGCGGCCGACTGGCTGGTGACCCGCTCGGGTGAGCGGGTCGACATCCAGGGCCCTTGGCAGCTCAAGGGCAAGCTCGTCGTCTTCACCCGCATGGACGGAAGCTTCGCCTCCCTGCGGACCTCCGAGGTCGACCTTAAGGCGAGCGAGCGCGTCACCGCCGAGGAGAAGGCGAAGAAGGCCGCGCCGGCTCCTGCCGCCGCGGCCCCCGAGAAGAAAAAGCCCGTGGCCGTGGTGACCGACGAGACCCTCGCCAAGGCCAGGAAGCCCGCCCCGGCGCCTTCGCCCGAGCCGGGCCAGCCCGCGCCTCCCGCCGCCGAGCCCCCCGCCTCGACCGGTCCCGCCGTCCTGGGCGCCTGGGACCGGAGAGCGCTCGAAGGAGCCGAGGGGATCGAGCTCTTCGGCACCCTCCAGAACCCCGGCAACAAGATCGCGGCCGGCGTCGCGGTCACCGTGCAGCTCTTCGACGAGGCCGGAGACCTCGTGGAGAGCGCCGAAGCCGTCCTGGACGAGTCCTCCATCGCTCCCGGCGGCATGATCCATTTCCGCATCCCCCTCCCCGGCCTCTTCACCTTCGCCGACGCGAAGTTCCGGGTCAAGAGCTTCGTCCTGGACTTCGACCCGGTGCCGCAGGAGGGGGAGGGGCCGCAGTAGGTCCGCGCCCTGGAGGAGTCCCCGCTCGCGCCTGAAACCTGAAGTTGACGGGGTCGAGGAAGCATTTTAGGATAGCCCCAGTCCACCTCAGGAGAGGAGTGCGGGACGGCTTGATGGAAAAGAGCCTGGAAGCCCTGCATGGGGAGTATCAGCTCCTGTCGAGCCGGATTTCCCGGTTTTGCCTTCTCGGGCTCCTCCTGCTCGTCCTCGCGACATCCGCGGTCTCCCGGGCCTTAGCAGCTTTGCCGGGTTTTTCTGGCTGTTCACGCTGCCCGGATTGGCGGTCTTTCTTGCCGGGCTGATTCTCCTTGCATGGTCCTGCGCCGAACTCCGCATCCGCATGCGAGTTTCCGCTCCCCAGCGTCAGGCTCGAAGAATCCCGGAATGAGGCTGTGACGGAAGTCATCTCGCCCTGAGCCGGCGTCTCTCTGTAGCGAGGGGCTGTCGTTGTAGCGACAGCATCTCTCTGTGGCGACGGCCGTGTCTCTGCAGCGACGGCGTGTCGCGGTAGCGGCAGCGTGTCTCTGGAGCGACGGCTTATCGCTGTGGAGACGGCCTGCCGCTGTGGCGCCAGCGCATCGCGGTGGCGGCAGCCTGTCTCTGTAGCGACGGCCCGTCTCTACAGCGACAACATATCGCTGTGGCGACGGCGTGTCTCCGTGGCGACAACCATATCTCTCCAGCGCCAGCGCATCGCTGTGGCGACAGACCGTCGCTGTGGAGACAGGCACTCCGGGCCGGTCCGATGGGGCCGGGCATGCTCGGGGAGGAGGAGGGGGAGGAAAAAAGGGGGCGTGCGAGGCACGCCCCGAAGATTGGACGATTGGGGTTGGTTTAGGTGAGGTTGGTGGGGACTGCGGGCGGGGAGGCGGGAGCCTCGGTCGCCGCGGGCTTCCTGCGGCGGCCCCGGTTCTCGGTCCGGAAGGGCCGGCCGCGGAACGGCTGGATGCCGAACTCGGCGAGCTTCTCCGTGCGTAGACCGTAGTGCTCCTTCAACATGGAGCGCACGGCGTTGGCCACCCGCTGGCCCTCACTAACGACCACTCTGTGTTACCGGTCACCAGGATCCGTCGAAATTTGGACCATTTTATCGCGGAGGTAGAGCAGGTATCGGGGGTCGAGTTCTTGGTGCCGAAGCTCTTCGATGAGGGGCAGGAAGTAGGCGAGAGAGCGGATAGGGGGCAGGGGCAGCCGGCTGGGCTCTCGGGAGCTCCGGCGGGCCATGGCGAGCAGGAATGCGCTCTCGATGATTTGAAAGGGGATGTTTCGTTCCCAGAGCTGGTCGGCCAGGCGTCTGTCGTAGGTGGAGGGCCTGCGGGCGGCCGTGTGAGGCAGCCCGCAGTAGAGGTCGAGGAGTTTGCGTGTATAGAGGCTTCGCGGGCAGGTCATGGCTTGCGCTTGCGCCTTGCGGCCGCCTCGGCTTCACTTTCCCTGCGGCGATAGCTGTCGCCCTCGATGAGGGTGACATCGGCATGGTGAGTGAGCCGGTCGATGAGGGTGACGATGCAGGTGGCGTTGGGAAAGACGGCGTTCCAATCCTTAAAGGCGAGGTTGGTGGAGACGATCAGGGGCCGGCGC
>DASQEB010000087.1:0-4563 GCA_035633875.1 Thermoanaerobaculia bacterium | reverse complement strand
CACCCCGATCACCTCGCCTACGTCATCTACACCTCCGGCTCCACCGGCCGCCCCAAGGGCGCCATGAACGCGCACCGGGGCGTGGTCAACCGGCTGGCGTGGATGCAGGCCGAGTACGGGCTGACGGCGGACGACGTCGTGCTGCAGAAGACGCCGTTCTCCTTCGACGTCTCGGTGTGGGAGTTCTTCTGGCCGCTCCTGACCGGCGCGCGGCTCGTTGTAGCCCGGCCCGAGGGGCACAAGGACCCGGGCTATCTCGCGGGCGTGATCCGTGAGCAGGGGATCACGACGCTCCACTTCGTCCCCTCGATGCTTGCCGTGTTCCTGGAGGCGCCGGGGATCGAGTCCTGCCTCTCGCTCCGGCGGGTGATGGCGAGCGGCGAGGCCCTGCCGGCCGCGTCCGTCCGCCGCTTCCAGGAGCGGCTGGGTCCGGTGGGAGCCGTGCTGCATAACCTCTACGGCCCCACGGAGGCCGCGGTGGACGTGACGGCGTTCCCCCTGCACCCGGGCTACGACGCGCTGACCGTGCCCATCGGCTGGCCCATCGCCAACGTGCGGATGCACCTGCTCGACCGCGAGATGCGGCCCGTGCCGCCAGGGGTGCAGGGCGAGCTGTACATCGGCGGGGTGGCCCTCGCCCGGGGCTACCACCGGCGGCCGGCGCTCACCGCCGAAAAGTTTGTCCCCGATCCTTTTGGCGCCAGTTTCGGTGCGGCCGGCGCGAGGCTCTACCGCACTGGCGACGTGGCCCGGCTGCGCGAGGATGGGGCCATCGAGTACCTGGGGCGGACCGACGACCAGGTGAAGATCCGCGGCGTCCGCATCGAGCTCCAGGAGATCGAGGCCGTGCTGCGCCGCCACTCGAACGTGGGCGAGGCCGTGGTCGTGGCCCGCCGCGAGGAGCCCGGCGGGCCGCGCCTCGTGGCCTACGTGGTGCTGGCGGCCGGAGCGGCCTTCGACGTGGACGGGGCGCGCGCCTTCCTCGCCCGGAGCCTGCCGGAGGCCATGGTCCCCGCAGACTTCGTGACCCTGGAGGCCATGCCTCTCTCCCCCAACGGCAAGGTGGACAGGAAGGCCCTGCCCGCGCCGGAGCGCCGGGCCGGGGGGAGCAAGACCGCCGCCACGCCGCGTACGGAGCTGGAGGAGACGATCGCCGGGGTCTGGCGCGAGGTCCTCCAGGTCGAGCGGGTGGGCGTCTTCGACAACTTCTTCGACCTCGGCGGGCACTCCCTGCTCCTGGCCCAGGCCCTGGCCGCCCTGCAGGGCCGGCTGGGTCTGGAGATCACCATGGTCGAGCTGTTCCAGCACCCGACGATCGCGGCCCTGGCGGAGCACCTGGGAGCCAAGGCCTCGGCCCGGCGGGCCGCGCCCGCCGGCCCGAGCCGCACCCAGCAGGCGCGGGACCGGGCGGCCCGCCGCCAGGAGGCCGCTCGACAGGCTGGTCCTGAAGGGAGGAGGAGGCGTTGAACGAGCCGCAGAATGGGCTGACCGGCCGCGAGATCGCCGTCGTGGGGATGAGCGGACGCTTCCCCGGAGCCGGGTCGATCGGCGACCTCTGGCGCAACCTGTGCGCCGGAGTGGAGTCCGTGACCTTCTTCTCCCGCGAGGAGATGGCGGCCGCCGGGGCCGACCCGCGCCTCCTCGACGATCCCCGCTGGGTCCCTGCCAAGGCGGTCCTCGAAGGCGAGGATCTCTTCGACGCCGGCTTCTTCGGCATGAGCGCGCGGGAGGCGGAGATCCTCGATCCCCAGCACCGGGTCTTCCTCGAGTGCGCCTGGGCGGCCCTGGAGCACGCGGGGATCGATCCCGGCCGCTTCCCCGGCCCCATCGGCGTCTACGCCGGGGTAGGGTCGAGCAGCTACGCCTGGAGCATCCTCGCCCGCAACCCCGGGGTCATGGCGGCCGTGGGCGCCTTCCAGGTGGCCCTGTCGAACGACAAGGACTACCTGCCCACCCGGGTCTCCTACAAGCTCGACCTGCGGGGCCCGAGCTTCAGCGTGCAGAGCGCCTGCTCCACGTCGCTCGTCGCCATCTCCCTCGCCGCCCAGAGCCTTCTCGCCTGGGAGTGCGACGCCGCCCTGGCCGGCGGCGTGACGATCGGCATCCCCCAGCGCGCGGGCTACCTCTACCAGGAGGGAGGGATCCTCTCCCCCGACGGCCACTGCCGCACCTTCGACGCCAGGGCCCGGGGCACCTCGCCCGGGAGCGGCGCCGGGGTCGTGGTGTTGAAGCGCCTCGCCGACGCCCTGGCCGACGGCGACCACGTCTGGGCCGTGATCAAGGGGATGGCGGTGAACAACGACGGCGCCCAGAAGGTGGGCTACACCGCGCCGAGCGTCGAGGGCCAGGCCGAGGTCGTGGCCGGGGCCCAGGCCATGGCGGGCGTGGACCCCGCGAGCATCACCTACGTCGAGGCTCACGGCACCGCGACGCCGCTGGGCGATCCCATCGAGATCGCGGCCCTCACCCAGGCGTTCCGCGACGGGACGCAACAGCGGGGCTTCTGCGCCGTGGGATCGATCAAGTCCAACCTCGGCCACCTGGACTGCGCCGCCGGGGTGGCGGGGTTCATCAAGACCGTCCTCGCCCTGCACCACCGGCAGATCCCGCCGAGCCTCCACTTCGAGGCGCCCAGCCCGGCGATCGACTTCGCGGGGAGCCCCTTCTACGTCAACGTCCGCCTCGCTCCCTGGAGGACCGACCGCCTGCCGCGACGGGCCGGGGTGAGCTCCTTCGGCATCGGCGGCACCAACGCCCACGTGATTCTGGAGGAGGCGCCGGAGCGCGAGCCCTCGGAGGAGGGCCGGGCTGCCCAGCTCCTCGTCCTGTCGGCCAAGACGGAGACAGCCCTGGAGCGCGCGGCGGCGGACCTCGCCGGCTTCCTCGAGAGCTCCGACCTCGACGGCCCGGGCTTCGCGGACGTGGCCTGGACCCTGCAGACCGGCCGCCGGGCGTTCGCGCACCGCAGAGCCGTGGTCTGCCGCACCCCGGCCGAGGCAGTCGCGGCCCTGCGCGGGCACGAGCCGGGCCGGGTGGCGGCCGGCCGTCACGAGGCGGGGGCGCGGCCCGTGGCCTTCCTCTTCCCGGGTCAAGGCGCCCAGCACGCGGGCATGGCCCGGGAGCTCTATGAGGAGGAGCCGGTCTTCCGCGAGGAGCTGGACCAGGCGGCCGAGATCCTCGAGTCCCACCTGGGGCTCGACCTCCGAGAAGTTCTCTTCCCCGCGCCGGCCGAGGCGGCCAGAGCCCAGCGCGAGCTCCAGGAGACCCGGCTCACCCAGCCGGCCCTGTTCGCCGTGGAGCACGCCCTGGCGCGGCTGTGGCAGAGCTGGGGGATCGCCCCCGAGTCCCTCCTCGGCCACAGCGTGGGCGAGCTTGTCGCCGCCTGCCTCGCCGGCGTCTTCTCCCTCCGGGACAGTCTCGCCCTCGTCGCCGCCCGGGGCCGGTTGATGCAGGGGCTCCCTCCCGGCGCCATGCTCGCCGTCTCCCTGCCCGAGGCCGAGGTCCGCCCCCTCCTCGGCGACCGCCTTGCCCTCGCTGCGGTGAATGCCCCCGGGCTCGTGGCCGTTTCCGGCCCGGAGGACGCTGTGGAGGCCCTGGCCGCGGAGATGGCCCACCGCGGCATCCGGGCTCGGCGCCTCCGCACCTCCCACGCCTTCCATTCCTCGCTCGTCGAGCCAGTGCTCGCGGAGTGGGAACGGGAGGTCCGGGCCGTGGAGCTGCAGGCCCCCGAGATCCCCTTTGTCTCCAACCTCACCGGCCGGTTCGTCACGGACGAGGAGGCGACCGACCCCGGCTACTGGGTGCGCCATCTGCGGGAGACCGTGCGCTTCTCCGACGGGCTCCGGGAGCTCCTCGCCGACCCCGGCCGGCTCCTCCTCGAGGTGGGCCCGGGCCGCACCCTCGCGACCCTGGCGCGCCAGCATCCCGAGGCGGCTGGGCGGACCGTGGTCTCCTCCCTCTCCCACCCCCAGGACGGCGGCTCGGACCTCGATCTCTCACTCCTGGCCCTGGGCCGGCTGTGGATCGCGGGCGCGGAGGTGGACTGGCCCGGCTTCCACGCTGGAGCACGGCGCCTGCGCGTACCGCTGCCCACCTATCCCTTCGAGCGCCGCCGGTACTGGATCGAGCCCACGTCCTCTCCCTCGCCCGCGGAGGAGGTGACGGCGCCGACCGAGGTCTCCGCCCCGGTCCCCGCGGCCGCCCATCCGCGGCCCGCCCTCGGCACCCCGTACGTGCCGCCGCGCGACGGCGCCGAGCGGGAGATCGCCGCGATTTGGGAGGAGCTCCTGGGTGTCTCCCCCGTGGGGCGGCACGACGACTTCTTCGAGCTCGGGGGCAGCTCCCTCCTCGCCGTCTCCCTGACGGCGCGGATCGAGGAGCGCCTGGGCCAGGCCCTGCCGGTCTCGGCGCTGGTCCAGGGTCCGACGGTCGAGGCCCTGGCCCGGCAGACCCGGGTGCTCCGGCCCGCCTCTCCCCTCGTCGAGCTTGAGCCCGGGGGTGGGGAGGAGCCACCGTTCTTCCTCGTCCACCCGGTGGGGGGCAACGTCCTCGCCTACCTGGAGC
>DASQEB010000086.1:0-2068 GCA_035633875.1 Thermoanaerobaculia bacterium | reverse complement strand
CCCAAGGGGGCGATGAACACCCACCGGGGCATCGTCAACCGGCTGCTGTGGATGCAGGAGCGCTACGGCCTGACGGCGGACGACCGGGTGCTCCAGAAGACGCCCTTCAGCTTCGACGTCTCGGTCTGGGAGTTCTTCTGGCCCCTGCTGGTCGGCGCGCGGCTGGTGGTGGCCCGGCCCGGGGGGCACCAGGATCCGGCCTACCTGGTGGAGACGATCCGCCGGGAGGGGATCACGACGCTGCACTTCGTCCCCTCCATGCTCCAGGTCTTCCTGGAGGCGCCCGGGGTGGAGGAGTGCCGGTCGGTCAAGCGGGTGATCGCCAGCGGTGAGGCCCTGCCGCCGGAGCTGGAGCAGCGCTTCTTCGCTCGGCTGGGAGCCACCGGAGCGGGGCTGTTCAACCTCTACGGCCCGACCGAGGCGGCGGTGGACGTGACGCACTGGGACTGCTCGCCGGGCGCGGGGCGCACGACGGTACCCATCGGCCGGCCCGTGGCGAACACCTCGATCCACCTGGTGGGCCGGTATGGGGAGCCGGTGCCGGTGGGAGTGCCCGGGGAGCTTCTCATCGGCGGTATGCAGGTGGCGCGGGGGTACCTGGGCCGGCCGGAGCTGACGGCGGAGCGCTTCGTGCCCGATCCGTTCGGCGGAGCCGGAGCGCGGGTGTACCGCACCGGGGACCTGGCGCGCCGGCGGCCGGACGGCGCAATCGAGTACCTGGGGCGGCTCGACCACCAAGTCAAGATTCGCGGCTTCCGCATCGAGCTGGGGGAGATCGAGGCCGCCCTCGCCTCCCATCCGGCCGTGCGCGAGGCGGTGGTCCAGGCGCGGGAGCAGCGGCTGGTGGCTTGGGTAGTGGGCCGGGACGGAGCTCTCGAGACCGCGGAGCTGCGCCGCCACCTCGCGGCGACCCTGCCCGAGTACATGGTGCCGTCCGCCCTCGTCGTCCTTCCGGAGATGCCGCTGTCGCCCAACGGCAAGGTGGACCGGAAGGCTCTCGCCCGCATCGAGCCGGAGGCGAGGAGCACAAAGCACTACGTGGCCCCCCGCACGCCGGTGGAGGAGCTGCTGGCCGGGATCTGGGGAGAAGTCCTGGGCTGCGAGCGCGTGGGCGTCCACGACAACTTCTTCGCCCTGGGCGGGCACTCCCTGCTCGCCACCCGGCTCGCCTCGCGGGTCCGCGAGACGTTCGGGGTGGACCTGGCGCTGCGCAGGATCTTCGAGACCCACACCGTGGCGGGACTCGCGCAAGAGCTGGAGGGGCGCGGGCCGGACCACCCGCGGGCAGCGCCGTTGCGCCGTCTGCCCCGCCCGGCCGAGCTGCCGCTCTCGCATGCCCAGGAGCGGCTCTGGTTCCTGGATCGATTCGAGCCCGGGAGCGCCCTCTACAACATCCCGACGGCGGCCGTTCTGCGCGGCAGCCTCGACGTGGCCGCGCTGGGCAGGGCCCTGGACGAGATCGTCCGGCGTCACGAGGTGCTGCGCACCGGCTTCGCGGTGGTCGGGGGCCGGGCCGTGCAGCGGGTGGCGCCCTGGAGTCCCTCGAGCCTGCCGATGATCGATCTCTCCGGCTTGGCCGGGGAGGCCCCCGAGGCCGTCGCCCGGCGCCTGGCGTACGAGGAGGCGGTACGTCCGTTCGACCTAGAAGCGCCGCCGCTGGTGCGGGCCGGGCTGCTGCGGCTCGCTCCGGAGACCCACCTGGCCCTATTCACCTTCCACCACATCGCCGCGGACGGCTGGTCGATCGACGTCTTCCTGCGCGAGTTGGCCGAGCTCTACGGCGCCTTCCGCGTGGGCCGCCCGCCGCGCCTCCCGGCCCTCCCGTTGCAGTACGCGGATTTCGCCGTATGGCAGCGGGAGTGGCTGCAGGGCGAGGTCCTGGAGGGCCTGCTCGGTTTCGGGCGCACGGCCCTGGAGGGCGCTCCCGCGGCCTTGGAGCGTCCCACGGACCGGCCGCGGCGCGCGACCCGGGACAGCCGGGGGGCGCACCTGGGATTCCACCTGCCGGACCGGCTCGGGGCGGACCTGGAGGCCCTGGCCCGGCGGGAGGCCGCGACGCCGTTCATGG
>DASQEB010000085.1:0-5285 GCA_035633875.1 Thermoanaerobaculia bacterium | reverse complement strand
GCCGGGCGCTGCCGGAGCCGGACCGCCAGGTGGCGGTCGAGGCGCTCGCCGCTGCGCGTACTCCGACCGAGGAGCTGCTGGCGGGGAGCTGGGCGGAGCGTCTGGGTCTCGAGCGGGTGGGCGTCACCGAGCGCTTCTTCGACCTGGGCGGCCATTCGCTGCTCGCCACCCGTGCGGTATCGCGGGTGCGCGAGCTGTTCGGCGTCGAGCTGCCGCTGCGGGAGTTCTTCGAGCGGTCCACGGTCGCGGGCGTCGCGGCGGAGATCGAGCGGGCGATCAGCCTCGGTCTCTCCCTCGAGGCGCCTCCGCTCCGGAAGCTCGAGCGGAACGAGACTCGGCTGCCGCTGTCCTTCGCTCAGGAGCGGCTCTGGTTCCTGGATCAGCTCGAGCCGGGCTCCTCCTACAATGTCCCCGCCGCGGTGCGTTTGACCGGCCGGCTCGATGTCGCCGCGCTGGCGGGAAGCCTCTCCGGGATCGTGCGCCGCCACGAGTCGCTGCGCACCACCTTCGCTCGTTCAGCAAGCGGGGAGCCGGTCCAGGTGATCGCGCCGACGCTCGACCTCGACCTTCCCCTGGTGGACCTCTCGGACCTGTCGCGGGACAGTCGGGAGGCGATCGCCTTGCGCCTTGCGGCCGAGGAAATGGACCGGCCGTTCGACCTGGGCCGCGGTCCGCTGTTTCGCGTGAGCCTCCTGCGGCTGGCGGAAGAGCATCACCTAATGCTCTTGAGCCTCCATCACATCGTCTCGGACGGTTGGTCGATGGGAATCCTCATCCGCGAGCTCGCGGCGATGTACGGCGCCGCCTTGGAAGGGCGGACACCGGCTCTGCCCGACTTGCCGGTCCAGTACGCGGACTTCGCGCTCTGGCAGCGCGGGTGGCTGCGGGACGAAGCACTGGAGCGTCGGCTCGCCTGGTGGCGGGAGCACCTGGCCGGGGCGCCGATGGTCCTGGATCTCCCGACCGACCGGCCGCGGCCCGCAGTGCAGAGCTACCGTGGGGGCTCCGTGCCGCTTCGGCTGCCCGCCGAGCTCACCGCCGCGCTCGGAGACCTCGGCCGGCGCGGAGGAGCAACCCTGTTCATGACGCTCCTCACCGGCTTCGCGGCCCTGCTGGCGCGCTACACGGGGCAGCGCGACCTCCTCCTGGGCTCGCCCATCGCCAACCGCAACCGCATCGAGACCGAAGGGCTGATCGGGTTCTTCGTCAACACCCTAGTGCTCCGCGGCGAGCTGTCCGGGCGGCCGGGCTTCGGCGAGCTCCTCGGCCGAGTCCGGGCCAGCACGCTCGGTGCTTACGCCCACCAGGACCTGCCATTCGAGAAGTTGGTCGCCGAATTCCAGACGGAGCGCGACCTCTCCCGCTCACCGCTGTTCCAGGTCATGCTGGTCCTCCAGAACGCCCCGGACGCGCCGCTCGAGCTTCCCGGACTCACCCTGGAGACGGTCGGGGTGGAAAGCAGGTGGGCCAAGTTCGATCTGCTGCTGACCCTGCTCGAGGGAAGGGGGAAGGACGAAGGGATCTCGGGCTCCCTCGCCTACAGTCTCGACCTCTTCGATCGTCCCACCGCGGAGCGTCTCCTGGGTCACTTCCGGAGCCTCCTCCAAGGCGCTGCCGCCGACCCGGGGCGGCCGTTCCACGACCTCCCTCTCCTCACCCGGGCCGAGCGTTGGCAGCTCATGGAGTGGAATGCGACGGAGGCGCCTTACCGGAGCGATCTCTGCCTGCACGGGCTCTTCGAGGCCCAGGCGGCGCGGAGCCCGCAGGCCCTGGCGCTGGTCTTCGAGGATCAGAGCCTGACCTATGCCGCGCTCGCCGGCCGCGTCGGCCGGCTGGCCGATCACCTGCGCAGCCTTGGTGTGGGGCCGGAGGTCGTAGTCGGCATCTGCGCCGAGCGCTCCATCGAAATGGTGGTGGGACTGCTGGCGATCCTGGGAGCCGGGGGAGCCTACCTGCCGCTCGATCCCTCCTATCCCGCAGAGCGCCTGGCGTTCATGCTGGAGGAAGCCCGGGTGCCGATTCTCCTCGCCCAGGATCGGCTCCTGCCCCTGCTGCCGGCGCATGCCGCGCGGGTCGTCTCTCTAGATCGCGAGCAACCCCCGAGCCCGGAGGCGCACCGAGGGGCGCCTTCCACGGAGCCACGGCCGGCGGGCGCCGAGGCCGGACCCGACAACCTCGCGTACGTGATCTTCACCTCGGGCTCGACCGGACGCCCCAAGGGTGTGATGAACACCCACCGTGGGATCGTCAACCGCCTGCTCTGGATGCAGGAGGCCTACGGCCTCGGGTCTGGCGACCGGGTGCTCCAGAAGACCCCGTTCAGCTTCGACGTCTCGGTCTGGGAGCTCTTCTGGCCGCTCCTCACCGGTGCCCGCCTGGTGATGGCGGTGCCGGGCGGTCATCAGGACGGGGCGTATCTGGTGCGGACCATCGCCGCCCAGGGGATCACCACGATCCACTTCGTCCCCTCCATGCTGCGCGCCTTCCTGGACGAGCCGGACGTCGAGCGCTGCACGTCAATCAAGCGGGTGATCGCGAGCGGCGAGGCCCTGCCGTTCCAGCTCGAGCGGCGCTTCTTCTCGCGCCTGGGAGCGGAGCTCCACAACCTCTATGGACCGACCGAGGCAGCGGTCGACGTCACCTACTGGGCCTGTCAGCGCGACGACGCCCACGGGCTGGTCCCGATCGGACATCCCGTCGCCAATACCGAGATCCACCTGCTGGACACGGAGGGACACGAGGTGCCGGTGGGCGTCCCCGGCGAGCTCCACATCGGTGGGGTGCAGCTCGCGCGCGGCTACCTCGCGCGCCCGGCGCTCACCGCCGAACGGTTCGTGCCGGACGGCGTCTCCGGCAGGCCGGGCCTCCGCCTCTATCGCACGGGCGACCTGGCGCGCCGCCTGCCGGACGGCGCCGTCGACTACCTCGGACGGATCGACCACCAGGTCAAGGTGCGCGGATTCCGTATCGAGCTGGGCGAGATCGAGGCGGTTCTCACCGCTCACCCGCAGGTGAGCGAGGCGGTCGTCGTGGCACGCGAGGACCGGCCCGGCGATCAGCGGCTGGTGGCCTACGTGGTTGCCCCCCGGGAGCTGTTCGCCGAGCTCCGCGCCCAGCTCAAGTCGCGCCTGCCGGAATACATGATTCCCTCCCTGTTCGTCTCGCTTGACAGCTTGCCGCTCTCGCCCAACGGCAAGGTCGACCGCCGCGCCCTGCCGGCGCCCGAGCGGGCGGCGGCAGGGGAAGCCGGCGTGGCCTACGTGGCGCCGCGCACGCCCGCCGAGGAGCTGCTGGCGGGGATCTGGACGGACGTCCTGGGCGCCGACCCCGAGAGCATCGGGGCGCACGCCAACTTCTTCGAGCTGGGAGGGCACTCCCTCCTGGCGACCCAGGTCGTGTCGCGGATCCGGCAGGCGTTCGGAGTCGAGCTGCCGCTGCGCCGGCTGTTCGAGGTCCCAACCCTCTCCGCCCTGGCCGCCGCGGTCGAGACCTCCCGGTCGGAACCTGGTCCCCGGATCGCCCCGATCTCACCGCGCGTACTCGGGGAGTTGCCGCTGTCGTTTGCCCAGGAGCGGCTCTGGTTCCTCGACCAGTTGCAGTCCGGCCAGGGGGCGTACAACCTGCCGTACTTCGTGCGCATCGAGGGACGGCTGGAGACCGCCGTGCTGGAACGCGCTCTGGCGGAGGTGGCGCGCCGGCACCAGGTCCTGCGCAGCTCGTACCCGGACCGCGGCGGGCGTCCCGTTCTGCACATCGACCCGGAGCTCGTGCCTCGCCTCTGCCGGGTTGACCTGCGAGCGCTCCCGGCGGAGAGCCGCGGCCAGAGCGTGGACAGCCTGGCCCTCGCCGAGTCGCGCCGGCCTTTCGACCTGCAGCGCGGACCGCTGATGCGGGCCCAGCTCCTGACGGTCGCGGACACCGAGCACTTCCTGCTCTTCTCGATGCACCACATCGTCTCCGACGGCTGGTCGCGCGGTGTGCTGCTGAGGGAGACGGTCGCGCTCTATGACGCCTTCCTCGAGGGGCGCTTGTCTCCGCTCCCCGAGCTGGAGCTCCAGTACGTCGATTTCGCCGCCTGGCAGCGGGAGTGGCTGCGAGGCGAAGTATTGGACCGGTATCTCGCTGTCTGGCGCCGGCGGATGGCGGGTGCGCCGTCCCAACTCGATCTCCCGACGGACCGGCCACGGCCGGCTCTTTCCACCTTCCGCGGTTCCGCTGAGCGGACATCGCTGCCGGCTCAGGTCGGCGATCGCCTGAAGGGGCTCGCGCGCCGCGAGGGGGGCACTCCGTTCATGGTCCTCCTGGCGGCCTTCCAGGCGCTGCTCTACCGCTACACCGGGCAGGAGAAGATCCCGGTAGGCTCGCCGATCGCCAATCGTAACCGCGCCGAAATCGAGGGGCTGATCGGCTTCTTCGTCAACACGCTGGTGCTCGCCACCGACCTGGCGGGGGACCCGGAGGGGCGCGAGTTGCTGGCCCGGGTGCGGGAGGTCGCGTTGGAGGCCTACGCGCATCAGGACTTGCCGTTCGACAAGCTGGTGGCCGAGCTCGAGCCCGAGCGCAACCTCGGCTCCACCCCCTTGTTCCAGGTCGTGCTCGTCCTCCAGAACGCGCCGCAGCCGCCCTTGGAGCTGCCGGCGCTGCGCCTGGCCCCGGTCGAGGTGTACGGCGGCGTGGCCAAGTTCGACCTGACGCTGGCCTTCGAGGAGAGCGACGGGACCTTTCATGCCTTCCTCGAATACAACCGCGACCTGTTCGAGGCCGCGACGGCCCGGCGCCTCCTGGGGCATTTCGAGCGCCTGCTGGACGGCCTCGTGGCCGATCCGGCCCGGCGCATCTCGGACCTGGAGCTGCTGACGGCCTCCGAGCTGGAGCAGCTCCTGGCCTGGAACCGCGCTGGCGCGGCGGCGGGCGGGAGCGAGTGCCTGCACCGTCTGTTTGAGGTCCAGGCCGCGCTGCGGCCGGAGGCGGTGGCGGTGGTCTGTGGGGACGAGGCTCTGACGTACGGCGAGCTGGCAGGAGAGGCGAGGCGGCTCGCCGCGGCGCTGCGGGCGCGGGGCGTGGGGCCGGAGAGCCGCGTCGGCCTGTGCGCCGAGCGCTCGGTCGAGCTGGTGGTGGGCCTCCTCGGCATCCTCGGTGCGGGGGGCTCCTACGTGCCGCTCGACCCGGCCTATCCTCAGGAACGGCTGGCATACATCCTCGGCGATGCGGGCATCTCTGTCCTGCTGACCCAGAGCGGCCTGGCCGCGAAGCTCGCCGGCTGCGGCGCCGAGCTGCTGCTGCTC
>DASQEB010000084.1:0-4145 GCA_035633875.1 Thermoanaerobaculia bacterium | reverse complement strand
GGCCGGGTAACGTCCGCGAGCTGCGGAACGTCATGGAATCGGCCGTGGTCTTCAGCACGGGAGACGAGATCACGCCGGCCGAGCTGCCGCCGGAGGTCCGGGAGTCCACGAGCGTGTCGACGACCGGTGCTCCCGTGCAGGCGGTGGCGGGGGAGCCGCGGACGATGGCGGACATCGAGCGGCAGGCGATCCTGGAGACCCTGGAGCGCACCGGCGGGCACCGGGCCCGAGCGGCGGACATCCTGGGCATCGGGCTGCGGACCCTGCAGCGCAAGCTCAAGGAGTACAAGCAGGAAGGGTATGTCGACGAGGATTGAGGAGGGACGATGGAGTTACACACCGAGGTGCTGATCCACAACGAGATCCTGGGCGTGAAAGGGGGCCGTGGTGTTCTGATCCAGATCAGCCCGGACGGCTACTACGAGGTCAACTGCGCCTTCGGCGAACGGGTTCACCGGACGCTCTTCCCGATCCAGGGGACGGTGCTGATCAGCCGCGAACCGGAGGAAGCCGTGGGCACGGACATGGAGATCGAACGCTGATGGCCGCCAAACTTTCCGTCAACGTCGACCACGTGGCCACGCTCCGGCAGGCCCGCAAGACCTCGTATCCCGATCCGGCCGAGGCCGCGCGGATCGCCGAGACCGCCGGGGCCGCGGGTATCACCGTCCACCTCCGGGTGGACCGTCGGCACATCCAGGACTCCGACGTGGAGCGCCTGCGGGGGGCCGTGCGGGGCAAGCTCAACCTGGAGATGTCCACCTCCGAGGAGATGGTGGGTGTGGCCCTGCGGGTGAAGCCCGACCAGGTGACCCTGGTGCCCGAGCGGCCGGAGGAGGTGACGACCGAAGGGGGCCTGAACCTCCTCCTCTACGGGCGAAGGATCGGGGACGTGGCGGAGCGGCTCGCCGCGGAGGGGATCGCCGTCTCCCTGTTCCTCGACCCGGACCCGCGGCAGATCCAGATCCTCGCCGGCCTCGCCACCCGCGGCGTGACCGGCTTCGAGATCAACACCGACGCCTACACCCGGACGGCCGACCCCGCGACGGCTCAGGAGGAGCTGCAGAAGATCGCCGCGGTGGTGGAGCAGGGGAGGGCGGCGGGCTTCAGCGCCTACGCCGGCCACGGACTGCGGACGGACAACGTCGGCCCGATCGCTGCCATCCCGGGGATGGACGAGCTGAACATCGGTCACTTCATCATCGGCCGGGCCGTCCTCGTGGGCATGGAGGCGGCCGTCAAGGAGATGCTGGCGGCGATCTCAGCCCGCCCGGCGAAGACGAAGCGCTGAGGGGAACATCTACCCCGCCCCCAGCTCCCCCCGGATCGCCACCGCGATCTCCTCCGCCATGGCATCGATCACGCCCTGCTCGGGGCCTTCGATCATGATGCGGGCGAGGGGCTCGGTGCCGCTGTACCGCAGGACGAGGCGGCCATCGTCACCGAGGCGCTCCTCGACGCCGCGGGCCGCGGCGGTGACGGCGGGGAGGTCCTGGAAGGCGATCTTCTTGCCGACGCGGACGTTGAGCAGGATTTGGGGATAGCGCTGGAACGAGGAGAGGAGTTCGGAGAGGGGCCGGCCGGATTCGTTTAGCAGGGCGGCGATCTGAAGGGCGGTGAGGAGGCCGTCCCCTGTGCTCGCCAGCTCCATCTGGACGATGTGGCCGGACTGCTCCCCGCCCAGAAGGATCCGCTCCTTCCGCATGGCCTCGACGACGTAGCGGTCGCCCACGTTGCAGCGCTCGACGCCGATCCCCTCGGCGGCGAGGGCCCGCTCCAGCCCCAGGTTGCTCATCGAGGTCGCCACAATACGGGCAGGATGGAGCTTGCCGCTCCTTTTCAGGGACATGGCCCAGAGATAGAGAATTGCGTCGCCGTCCCGCACCTCTCCGCGCTCGTCAGCGAGGATGCAGCGGTCGGCGTCGCCGTCGAAGGCGGCTCCGAGGTCCGCCCTCTCCGCCTGGACCCGGGACGCCATCTCTTCAGGGACGGTCGAGCCGCAGCCCTCATTGACGTTGCGGCCGTTCGGCTCGGCGTGGAGGAGGGTGACCCGGGCTCCCAGCCTTTCGAAGAGCTCCCGGGCGTAGAAGGAGGCCGCGCCGTTGCCCGTGTCCAACACCACCCGCAGGCGCTCGAGGGGGCGCTCGCCGGGGACGGTGGCGGCCAGATGGCGAAGGTACGTCTCCCGGAGGGTCTCGTCTGGAGCGAGGGCATCCTCGGGAAGCTCGGCCACAGGGCCGGCCGGCTGGGAGAGGCGCCGCTCGAGGGCGGCCTCGTCGTCGTCGCTCCACTTGAACCCTTGTGGATCGAGAAGCTTGATGCCGTTGTCGGGGTACGGGTTGTGGCTCGCGGAGACGACCACGCCTGCCCCAGCTCCGAGGTGCCGGGTGAGGAAGGCAACCCCCGGCGTGGGGATGACTCCGGCGTAGCGCACGCCGATTCCGTTGGCGGTCAGCCCTTCGGTCAGCCAGCGGCAGAGCGTGGGGGTGCTCTCCCGGGTATCACCCCCGAGCACCACTTGGGGCTCCCGGCCGTTGCCGGAGACCCGCTCCCGGAGCGTGGCGGCGAGGTGGACGGCCAGGGCGGCCACGGTCGCGCGGTCGAGGGGCGGCTCGCCGAAGCGGCCACGGATGCCGTCGGTTCCGAAGAGGCGGGTCTGGGTCAAGATTCTTCCTTTCCGTTCTCGTCGCCGTCGCCGGCGACCTGGGGAGGCTTGATCGGGACCCGGACCGAGACGGTCGTGGGCTGGACGATCTGGATCAGGGGATTGGCCACGACAACCGTCACGGTCTCCTCGAAGGTGGTGGAGCGCCCGTTCAGGCTGACCGGCCGGGTGGTGAGGGACTCCAGATCCCTCACCATCGACGCCGGGCCGGAGACCAGGACCTGGTTGGGAAACACCTCGGGCTCCTCGACGCTGGCCCCCTCGGCCGGCTGGCCCACGAGTTGCGGGATTACCGGCACGCGCTGCGTGACCTCCTGCTCCATCTGCACGCGGATCGTGTTGGGCTCGATGGAGACAACCTCCAGGCCCGGTGGAACGAGGACGTCGTCGTCGCTCAGGTTGACGGTGGCGGTTCCTTCCTCGCCTTGCGGCAGATTGACCTGCACGCTCACGGTGCTGGGGTTGAGCTGCCGGATGGCGTTCTTGCTCCCGAGCAGACGGACGTTCACGGTCCGGATCGGGTCGAGGATGAGGAAGCCCCGCGGCCGGTTGTAGCTGACGCTCGCCTCCACCTGCCGTTCGCTGGAGACCAGACGGTCCTCCACC
Source organism: Thermoanaerobaculia bacterium (assembly GCA_035633875.1). Lineage (GTDB taxonomy): Bacteria > Acidobacteriota > Thermoanaerobaculia > Multivoradales > UBA5704 > DATARR01. The sequence goes on along the minus strand of DASQEB010000084.1, from coordinate 874 downwards.
GAGGCGCTGAACCAGATGCCGATGGCGAGCCCCAGGGCGAGGAGCCGCAGACCCCACGTCCGCAAGGTTTCGTTCACGGCAGCCCTCCCTGCGGATACAGGTCGGTCAGCAGGTACTTGTAGAGGGCGTTGCGCAGGCTCTTGCTGTCCAGGTCCCGGTGGAGCTCGCCGTCGAAGGCGAGGGAGATCACTCCCGTCTCTTCGGAAACGACCACGGCCACGGCGTCCGTCTCCTCGGAGATGCCGAGGGCGGCCCGGTGGCGGGTGCCGAACTCCTTGGACAGCTCCGGGTTGGACGTCAGAGGCAGGAAGCACGCTGCCGCGGCGATCCGGTCGTCCTGGATGATCACGGCGCCATCGTGGAGCGGCGTGTCGGGCGAGAAGATGTTGATCAGCAGGTCGTAGGAGACCACGGCGTCGAGAGCGATGCCGTTCTCGATGTAGGTGCGCAGCCCCTGGAGGCGCTCGATGACGATCAATGCGCCGATCTTGCGGCTCGACAGGGTGGTGGCGGCGAGCACGATGTCGCCGAAGGAGGCCACGACCTTCTGCTGCTTGGCGAGACCCCAGAGCGGGTTGCGCCCGAAGTTGGTCAGGGCCCGGCGGATCTCCTGCTGGAAGAGCACGATGATGGCGAAGGGGAGGACGATCAGCAGGTTCTCCAGGATCTGCTGCAGCGTCGGCAGCTCGGTCAGGAGCGCGGCGTAGTAGACGAGGCCGAGGAAGACGAGCCCGAGGAGCATCTGGACGGCCCGCGTTCCCCGGATCAGGAGCAGCAGGTAGTAGATGATGAGCGCCACGGCGAGGACGTCGACGGCGTCGCGCCAGGTGAGGATCTCGAAGAACCGCGTGAGGGTCATCCCTGGCCCCCGTCC
>DASQEB010000083.1:0-6520 GCA_035633875.1 Thermoanaerobaculia bacterium | reverse complement strand
GAGGAGTGCTCTTCGTTTTCTTATGGCGGTGGTCATCGTCGTCCTGCTATTCCCGAAGGTATCGATGGCTGGAGGTCCTGTCGTCTCTGGACCGATGCGCCCCATCGAAGCGGAAGCCTCTCGGCGGGGAGGGGAGGCAGGTACCCTCGCGAGACTCCTGGTTCTCATCCGGGAGGTGTTCCGGGACCAAGCCGAGGACGAGACCTGTCCAAGCGACCGCTGCGCCAAGGAGGGGTCGGAGAACCGGATGGGCATCGACCCGAACGGCAACAGTTGAGGCCATAGCCCAGACCGGTGTAAGGTCCATGAAGAACTCAAGGGAGGGCTGCGGTTCATCCGTCCTCCCTTTTTTGTCCCATTCTCGGGTCCTGCGGCAACTAGATTCCTGGAGGAGTGCTGAACCCTGAAGAGGGCAGGTCTCCGTCCGCTCACGGTGGTCCTTGGGAGGACCTGTGTACCTGCGGACCGGATGAGCGCAGCGAGCCATTTTCGATTTTTAAGTTCTTTTGCGATGCCGAAGGCGTCGGGAGGGAGCCATAGTATGGGGGAGTATCGTCGTTCCAAATACGATGCGGCTTTCGAGCGTGCTGCCGAGCGGGTCAGCCAGCAACTGAGGTCTCTTCTCCAAGAGGAGGAACTTGCCGAGCCCCTCCTTGTCGAGCTCCTACAGGAGCCTGCCTCACGACGCGAGGAGCTTGTCCAAGCTGACGAGAGGTTCCACTGCCTGAGATTGTGCGAGCTCCTCAAGGCCCAGGTTCGTGATCTGTGGTCCGAGGATCCAGCCGCCGTGACCGGGCTGGCGAGTCTGGCCGTCCAGATTGCAGAGCGGTTGAGCCCGACCCGTTACGGGGAGAAACTCGTGGAGGATGCCCGGGCACTGGCCTGGGCTCACCTTGGAAACGCCTATCGGATTGCGTCCGACCTACGAAGAGCCGAAGAGGCTCTCCGTGTCGCGATGGAGCACCACGGGCGGGCGGGAGAGGACATACTGACGGAGGCTGAGATTCTGAGCTTTGCGGCCTCGCTCCGCAATTCCCAGGGGCGCTACGAGCAGGCGGCCCGGCTCCTAGATCGGGTCATCAAGATCTACCGCTCCGGAAAGGAGCGGCACCTCGAAGGCCGTGCCCTCGTCCAGAAGGGGCTGGCGCTCGGCTATGGAGGTCAGTACAGCAGGGCCATCCGCTTGATCCGGAACGGTCTGTCCCGGATTGACATCGAGAGAGAACCGCGGCTCGCAGTGGCAGCCCAACACAACCTTCTCATGTATCTTAGCGAGAGCGGCCGTCACCAAGAGGCGTGGGATACGCTAGAGAAGCACCGCCACCTGTACGTGAATCACGGTGACAGAATGCATCTCGTTCGACTTCGCTGGCTGGAAGGGGCAATTACCCGGGATCTCGGCCGGCTGGAAGAAGCGGAAGCAGCCCTTGAAGAGGCGAGGGGGGCTTTTATGGAACTCGGCATCGGGTTCGACGCCGCCCTCGTCTCGCTCGACCTCGCCATGGTCTACGCCCTCCGCGGAGACCACGGCCAGGTGAAGCGGCTCGCTACTGAAATGGTGCCGATCTTCGAGTCGCGGGACGTCCACCAGGAGGCGATCGCGGCCTTGCTGATCTTCAAGCAGGCCGCCGAGGCCGAGCGGGTCAGCCTCGAGCTCCTGGGACGGATCGCGGCGTGGCTGCAGCGGTCCCGCCGCGAGCCGGATGCGCGGTTCGAAGTGGAAAATTAGCGTTCCCAACTTGCTTCGGAGGATTGCTCTGTCGGGGGTGAGCTTCCGGCCCCGGGTGGGTGGATTCCAATCCCGCCCGGCCTGCGACATCATCCACCGGTGCCGCCGCGCCACCCCCTCCTCCTCACGGCCCTCGCGGCGATCTGCTTCGGGTTCATGGCCCTGGCGGCGAAGCTTGCCGCGGACGGGCTTTCCGGGAGTCAGGTGGCGTTTCTCCGCTTCGCGTTCATGCTCCTGCCCGTTCTGGCGGTGCCGGGCCTCGCCCGCAAGGCGTTGACCTGGCAGCGCCTGGACCTGCTCTTCTATCGCGGGATCTTCGGCGGCGTGGCCGTCCTCCTCTACTTCCTGGCCATCGAGCACGTGCCGGTGGGGATCGCGACGCTCCTCAACTACTCCTCCCCCCTCTTCAGCGTAGCCTTCGCCGCCTTTTTCCTCGGCGAACGCGTCGACCGGCGGCTGCTCCTGCCGTTCGTCGCCGCCCTGATCGGCATGGTCCTCGCCGCCGGCGGGGGAGCGGGGGCCGCGGTAGAGCTGCGCTTCGGCAGGTGGGAGCTCGCGGCGATGGCCTCGTCCGTTCTTTCCGGGGCCGCGGTCGCCGCCGTCCGTGCAGCCCGCCGCACGGAGGGCTCCTGGGCCATCTACGCCAGCTTCTCTCTTTTCGGGCTCCTCGCCACGGCCCCCTTCGGGCTCGCCACGTTCCGGGCGCCCACCCCGGAGCAGTGGCTCTGGCTCGCGGTCGTCGGCGCCACCTCGGTGGCCGCCCAGCTCCTCATGACCTACGCCTACCGGTGGGTGACCAACCTGCAAGCCGGTGTGATGGCTCAGCTCACGGTCGTCCTCAGCATGATCCTGGGCGTGGCGTTCCTCGGCGACCGGCTGACGCCGCTCCAGATCGTCGGCAGCGTGCTCACCTTGTCCGGCGTCGTGGGGGTGGTCTGGATTCAGGCGACGCCACGGGCGGTGGAGTAGAAAGAACTTAAAGGACACAAAGGACCCAAAGGACAGCAGAGAAAGCCTTGCCCGTGGTCCTTGCTGTCCTTTAGGTCGGTTACGTCTTTTTTTCGCTGCTGAGGTCGGCACGGGTCCTGCAACTCCATCTTGCGGGCGGGAGTGAAAGCACCATAGGAGGTACAACCATGAGAATCGTTCGATCCACCAGCTTTTTGACAGCGCTCGTCGCCGCTGTCCTCCTTGCGGGCTGCGGCTCCTCGGGCGTCGGAGACATCCTTGGCGGCGGCCGTGATACCAGAACCAACGACCGCTACGACCCGTACACGACCGGTGACGTGCGGGGCACCGTGGAGCGCGTGGACACCCTCGACCGCTTCATCGTCGTGAATGTCGAAGGGACCGGCTACCGCTCCGATTTGCGCAACGGCAACGACGACGAGGTCACCCTCTACTATGACGACCGCACGCGGGTCGAGTTCGAGGGCCAGACCTACCAGCCGGACGACCTGGAGCGCGGTGACCGCATTCAGGCCGACGTGGAGCAGAGCGGCAGCCGACTCTTCGTCCAGGACATCGAAGTGCTCTATGACGTGACCGGCGGCAACCAGAACGACCGCTACAGCCAGGACGACCGCTACCGGGACGACGATCTCGCCTCCCGGGAGCTGCGGGGTACGGTCCGCTATCTCAACACCCGCGATCGCACCCTGGAGATCCAGCCTTCGAGCTCGGGTTTCTCGACCGGACGGACGGACGACATCGTCGTGGTCCACTACGACTCCGGGACGATCGTCGAGTTCGAGGGGCGCCGCTACCAGCCCGAGAACCTCGAGCGGGGAGACGTGGTAGAGATCGAGCTCAGCGGCTCCAACAACAGGCTGATGGCCGAAGAGATCCTGGTGGTGAGCGAGAGCTCGCTCAGCCGCCGCTGACCTCTGCTGCAGACGTGCGCGTCACCACTCCCTTCCCGGGAGGTCAACTCGCGGGAAGGGAGTCCGCTTTGAACGCACGGTAGACGAGCCACGCGAGGAACAGGTACGCCCCCGACAGGGACAGCAGCTTCAGGACGGTCGCCGCGCTGGCGACGTGGATCCACGTTGCCTCCAGGGCGGCTCGGTTCCTGAAGCGATCGAGCTGCTGGAGCTGCACGAGATTTTCCGTCCAGTCGGCGAGCATCCCGACCGCCACAGGCGCGATGAGCCACGCATGGAAGGGCCGGCCCAGGGCTGCCCAGGCCATCCACAAACTGATCGCCAACGCGGCGCCATACAAGAGGGGGAAGGCCAGATCGAGCTGGAGGAATTTCTGCTCGGCGCCGACGACCTTGGGATCTCCAAGCAGAGGCTTCCAATGGTTCTCTACATCGTCGATACCATATCCCAGCCAACGCAGATTGAGCGGCTTTGAATGGCTGGAACCCTCCAGAGCCTTTTTGACGAGGTCCCGCTGGCTCCATTTTTCCATGATCCAGCCGCCGCCCAGAAGGACGACGAGGGGAAGAGCGAGCACGAGGACCGCCTTCACGGCGAGGTTGCTCATGGCAAATCTCCTGAGCTGAGTGACGCTTCAGGAGAAGCATACGCCAGAAGGGCTGGACGACGTCATCTTCGGGCCTTCCAGTCCTCCACGAGCAGCGTCCACCGCTCGTGGTCCCGCCACCGGCCGCCGATCTTGAGATAGCGGGGGGAGAATCCCTCCTTCCGGAAGCCCAGGGAGCGGACGAGGGCCCGGGACCTGACGTTTTGCGGCTGCACGTTCGCCTCGACCCGATGCAGCCTCATCTCCCGGAACGCATGGCGCAGGAGGAGCTGGACGCCCTCTTTCATGAGTCCCTGGCCGGTGTGCTGCGCGTTGCCGTAGAACCCCAAGTACGCGCTCTGGAAGACTCCGCGGACGATCTCGCTGAGGCTGGCGACGCCGGCGATTTCGTCCGTCCGGCGGAGGCAGATCAGGCAGCCCGCGTGGCGCTCCGACCAGGCGCGCTTTATATAGGACTCGATCGCTTCTTCGGTGCTCGGCGGATAGACCCATGGCCGGTGCAGTCGCCGGCTCGTCCGGATCATGGCAAGAAATTCCTCGGCATCGCTCGGGACGGGATGGCGCAGATAGACCCGTTTCCCCGTCTGCAGGACCTTCAAGGTGTCGACCTCCCCGATTTCATCCCCGCACATTCTATTTTCTTTCATTCGGGGTAGCATGCGTCCGATGCGAGCGATGATCCTCGAGCGGCTTTGCCGGCTGGACGAGAACCCAGCCCCCCTGGAGTTGGCGGACCTGCCGGTCCCCGCTCCTGGGGAGGGCGAGATCCTCGTGCGGGTGGCGGCCTGCGGGGTCTGCCACACGGAGTTGGACGAGATCGAGGGACGGACGCCCCCGCCGCGCCTGCCGGTGGTGCTCGGCCATCAGGTCGTGGGGCGGGTGGAGGAGACGGGGCCGGGGGCGTGGGCCTTTCAGGCCGGCGACCGGGTGGGGGTGGCCTGGATCTTCTCGGCCTGCGGGCGCTGCGAGCACTGCATGATGGGGGACGAGAACCTCTGCTCTGAGTTCCGGGCCACGGGCCGGGACGTCCACGGAGGATACGCCGAGTTTCTAACGGTTCCCGAGCGGTTCGCCTACCCCATCCCGGACCTCTTCTCCGATGCCGAAGCCGCGCCTCTCCTCTGCGCCGGAGCCATCGGCTACCGCTCGCTCCGCCTGACATTCCTGGGAAATGAACACCGCCTCGGGCTGATGGGGTTCGGGGCCTCCGCCCATCTCGTCCTCAAGATGGTGCGGCACCGCTTCCCCGGGATGCGGGTCTACGCCTTCGCCCGCAGCGAGCGGGAGCGGGAGTTCGCCCTGGAGCTCGGCGCGGTCTGGGCCGGAGGCATCCAGGAGGAGCCACCGGAGAAGCTGGACGCGGTGATCGACACCACCCCTGTCTGGACGCCGGTGGTGGAATCCCTGAAGAACCTGGCCCCCGGCGGCCGGCTGGTCATCAACGCCATCCGCAAGGAGGAGAAGGACAAGGAGGCCCTCCTCCGCCTCGACTATCCCGCCCATCTCTGGATGGAGAAAGAGATCAAGAGCGTGGCGAACGTGGCCCGGTGGGACGTCCAGGAGTTTCTGAGCCTGGCCGCGGAGATCCCGATCAGGCCGGAGATCCAGGAGTACCCGCTGGACGAGGCGAACCGGGCGCTCGCGGAGCTCAAGGCGGGCAAGATCCGCGGGGCGAAGGTGCTGCGGATCTGACCCGCGAAGTGAGGGCTTTCCCTCCGCGCCGTCGTTCCAAGACCTGGGAGCGTGGAGGTGTCCCGGCGATGAATCCCTCCTGTATAGTTTCAGGCCCTGGTACGAACCGGCCTGTGGACTTCATGCCGAAAACCGGCGACGTCACCGAGCTCCTCGTAGCCTACCGCCAGGGGGACCGCGAGGCTTTCGATCAGCTTCTGCCGCTGGTCTATGACGACTTGCGCCGGATCGCCCGGCGCCAGCTCGGCCGGGGCAACCCGGACCGCGTCCTCGACACCACGAGCCTCGTCCACGAGTCCTACTTGAAGCTGGTCGACGGCAGCCGGGTCGACTGGCAGGACCGCTCCCACTTCCTCGCCGTGGCTGCGCGGGCCATGCGCCAGGTGGTCATCGGCTACGCGCGCCGCCGCGGGGCCGCCAAGCGCGGCGGGGGGCATGTCGAGACCACGCTGGACGAAGGGCGCATCGCGATCGACGGCCAGGCGGAGTGGCTCCTGGCCCTGGATACGGCCCTCACGCGAATGGGCGAAAAGAACCCCCGGCTCGCACAGGTCGTGGAGTGCCGGTTCTTCGCCGGCCTCTCCGAAGAGGAGACCGCGACGGCCCTTG
>DASQEB010000082.1:0-7201 GCA_035633875.1 Thermoanaerobaculia bacterium | reverse complement strand
GCCGCGGCCGCCCGTGCGGCGGCGGGACTCCCTCAACCTCTCCCGCCGGCCGTTCCTGAACAGCCGCCCGGTGGTGCGGACCGCGCTGGCGCTGTGGCTCCTGGGGCTCGCCCTCCTCCTGGGCAACGTCTCGCTGTTCTGGAGCTACCTCTCGGGCTCGAAGGACAAGCGGGCGGAGATCGCCGGCCGGGACGCCGCGATCGCCAAGGAGCGGGAGGCGATCCGCCAACTCGAGGCCCGCCTCGCGAGCTTCGACCTCGAGCAGCAGAACGAGAGGATCGACTTCCTCAACCGGAGGATCGCCGAGCGCACGTTCTCCTGGAGCCTCCTCTTCGACCGCATGGCCGAGGTGCTGCCGAACGACGTGCGCCTGCAGCGGCTCACGCCCGCCACCGGAAAGCGGCGGGAGGCCGAGCGCCTGCGCTCCGCCGGTGTGGTCCGGAGGGACCTGCCCCAGGACGACCGGGTGGGCCTGACGATCACCGGCGTGGCCAAGAACGACGAAGTGCTGCGCGAGTTCGTAGACAGGTTGTTCGATCATCCTTCCTTCGGGAGGGATGCGAACCTGACCCGGGAGGTCCGGGAGGAAGAGACGAACTACGTGGCCTTCGAGATCACCGTGTCCTACATCCCCGGCGGCACGCCCCTCGCGGCGGTCCCGGAGGGAGCGCCCCCCGTGGTCGTGGAGGAGGAAACTCCTCCAAGCGCCACCCCGGCCCCCGCTCCCGGAGGGGCTCCGCAATGACCGGGAACCCGGGCGAGATCTGGCGCCAGCGCCTCTGGGTCTGGCTTCCGGCGCTGCTCTTCTTCCTCGCGAACGCCGTCGCGTTCTCCGTCTACCGGCTCGGGTACGCCGGCGACGTCGCCTCTCTGGAGGAGGAGCTCGACCGCCAGGAGCTCCAGATCGGGCAGCTCAGGGAGCAGCGCAAAGAGCTGGAGACGCTGGTGGCCCGGGTGCGGACCAACGACCTCCAGGTCCGCCAGCTCTACTCCGAGCACCTTTCGAACCGCCGACGGGCGCTGATCGGGGTGGACGCCGAGTTCAAGCGGCTGGCCAGCCAGGCCGGCCTCCTCCCACGGTCGATCTCCTACGACGAGGAGGAGATCGAAAGCTACGGGCTGGTCCGGCGGTCGTTCTCCTTCTCCGTCGAGGGCACCTACGCCGAGCTGCGCAAGTTCATCAACCTGCTGGAGCTCTCGCCGTCGTTCCTGACCATCGAGGAGATCTCCGTGGTCGGGGGCGCCGACGAAGGGCCGGAGGTGAAGATCGACCTGACCCTCTCGACCCTCTTTGCCAGAGATCCGGACGCGGCGGCGGCGACCGCAACGGCGGCCGCCGTGGACAGGAGGCCGTCGTGAACCAGGCCTCGCGGCAGAAGCTCCTCCTCGGCATCCTTGGAGTGCTGCTGCTGGTGGTGGCCTGGCGCTATCTGGGACCGGCCCTGGGCGGCGGCGACGACGTGGACACCGGGGTGAGCGCGAGAGCCCCCCTCGATCCGGAGGCGGCCGACGAGCCGGTCGCAGCGCGGCGGCTCCCCGGCTCCCGCCGCAGCGGTGGGACGCAGGCCGACCCGGGACGGGTGGCGGAGCTGCGTCTGTCCGACCTCCAGCGCGTGCCTCCGAGCTATTCTCCCGGACGCGACCCGTGGCGGTTCGTGCTTCCGCCGCCGCCTCCGCCGCCGCCGCCTCCGCCGGGTCCCACGCCGGAGGAGCTCAGGGCGATGGAGGAGCGCCGGCGGGCGGCTGAGGAGGAGGCCCGGCGGGCGGCCGAGGAGGCGGACCGGCTTGCGGCCATCCCGAAGCCTCCGGAGTTCACGCTGGAGTACATGGGAAACTTCGGTCCGGCCAACCGGAGGATCGCCGTCTTCACCGACGGCAAGAAGATCTACAACCTCCAGGAGGGTGGGATCCTGGAGGGGAAGTTCATCGTGGCCAGGATCGGCTTCGAGTCGGTCGACATCAAGTTCGTGAATTTTCCCGACGAGCCCGCGAAGCGGCTGGCAATCCAAGGCCGCCGCTAGATCGGAGGACATGTTGAAGATGCGCGCTCTCATCGTCCGGATGTCGGTCCCGCTGCTGTTGCTGGGCCTGCTGGCCGGATGTTCCGGCCACAGCGCCTACCGCGAGGCGGAGACCGCGGCCCAGCTCGGCAAGTGGGACGACGCCGTGCTCCATTATCTGAAGGCGCTCGAGGAGGATCCGGGCAACATCGGATACAAGTCCGCCCTGCTGCGCGCCAAGATGGAAGCCTCCCGGCTGCACCTGCGCAAGGGGGAGGAGTACGAAAAGGCGGGGGTGGTCGAGCGGGCCCTGGTCGAGTACCAGCAGGCCGTGCAGCTCGATCCCACCAACCAGTACGCCGCGGCCCAGCTCGAGCACATGCGCCAGCTCTATCTCGCCCAGCGGCAGGGTCGCGGCCAGGACACGATCGAGGAGATGAAGAAGAAGTCCAGCGGCTCCCGGCCCCAGCCGCCGGTGCTCAACCCCCGCTCGAACCAGCCGATCTCGCTCGAGTTCCCGCAGCAGGTCTCCATCTTCCAGATCTACCGTGCTCTCGGCCAGGCCTTCGGCATCAACATCCTGTTCGACCCGAACCTGAAGGACCAGGAGATCGCCATCGAGCTCAAGGACGTGACCGCGCAGGCGGCCCTCGAGACGCTGATGCGGGCCTCCGGCCACTTCTACAAGGTGATGGACGAGCACACCATCATCGTGGCCCAGGACACGCCGCAGAACCGGCGCGTCTACGAGGACCTCGTCATCCAGACCTTCTTCCTCTCGAACGCCGAGGTGAAGGACATGATGACCGTCCTGCGCAGCCTGGTCGACGCCCGGAAGATCGCCACCAACGACCAGCTCAACGCCATCATCCTGCGCGACACGGCCGACCGGGTGAAGGTGGCGGAGAAGATCATCGAGACCAACGACAAGGCCAAGGCCGAGGTGGTGATCGACGTCGAGCTGCTGCAGGTCAACAGCGGCCGCATCCGCGACCTGGGTGTGAGCCTGTCGAGCTACGCCGTCGGCCAGCAGCTCAGCCTCGGCGGAACGGCGGGAGGCGGCACCGGCGGAACCGGCGGGACCACCCCGAGCGGCGTGCGCTTCTCGGACCTGGAGTTCATCAACCAGAGCAACTGGATCCTCACCATCCCGAGCTTCCTCTACGAGTTCGTCAAGAGCAACAGCGAGGCCCAGCTCCTGGCCAAGCCCCAGCTCCGCATCACCGAGGGGGAGAAGGCGAGCCTCGTCATCGGCGACCGCGTGCCGATCCCGCTGACCACCTTCAACACCCAGAACGTGGGCGGCCAGGGCGGCATCATTCCGATCACCTCGTTCCAGTACCAGGACGTGGGCATCCGCATCGACATCGAGCCCCGGGTCCACCACAACCGGGAGGTGACGCTCAAGCTCAAGGTGGAGGTGAGCAACCTGGCAGGCAACGTCGCGGGCTCGGGTGGGCAGGAGCAGCCGATCATCGGCACGCGCGCCATCGAGTCGACCATCCGCCTCCAGGACGGCGAGACCAACTTCCTGGCGGGTCTCATCCGCGACGACCGGAACTCCTCGGAGCAGGGGGTCCCGGGCCTGTCGGAGATCCCCATCCTCGGCCGCCTGTTCTCCAACAAGCGGACCGAGGGCCAGCGCACGGACGTGGTCCTGACGCTGACGCCGCACATCGTCCGCAACGCCGAGATCACCGCCGAGGACCTCCAGCCCATCTGGGTCGGCACCGAGCAGAACATCACCTTCCGCGGCGGCAGCCCCCGGGTGGAGTCCGACGTCGAGGGTCCGTTCGACGGCGATCAGGGCACGCCCGAGGAGATCCAGGACGCGATCCGCCGCCGTCTCGAGCGTCTGCCCCGGGGGCTGCGCCCCGGCGAGGGCGGCGAGGAGGTGATCGAGGAGCCCCTCCCGCCCGACCAGGTGCCGCCGCCGCAGCCTCCCACCGGCGTGGACCTCGTGCCCTCGGCCCCGCCGAGCGACATCTTCCGGCAGCCCACGGCCGAGCCGGAGCCGCCGCCGCCGCCGGACGAGGAGCCGCCCGGAGGCCTGGTCTCCCAGCGCAACGCCTCCGGAACGGCCATCCTCGCCCCGGCGTTCCCGGCAGCGGCCGAGGCCGTCGCCCCCGCCTCCCTGAAGGCAGGTGCCGCGCCGGCCGCGGCCCGGCAGCAGGCTCCCGCCGTGCGCCTGTGGCTCGCGCCGGCCAAGCTCACCGTGGACGCCGGCGACCGCTTCGAGGTGCGGGTGCAGGCCACGGCCGGTCAGGCCGTCTCCCACCTGCCCCTCTCGCTGCAGTTCGACCCGGCGGTGCTCGCCGTCGACAAGGTCGAACCCGGCGAGTTCCTCGGCGGGGAGGGCGAGGCCCAGGTGATGTCCGACGCCGGCCGCCCCGGCGTGCTGGTGATCGGGGCGAGCCGCCTGGGCAAGACCCAGGGCGTGACCGGCACCGGGACGGTGGTCCGCATCGTGTTCCGCGCCGTCGGCAGCGGCTCCACCGCGCTCGGCCTCGAAGGCAAGGCACTGGATGCGGCGCTCAAGCCTCTGGCCGTCCGCTCCAGGCCGGCCCAGGTGGAGGTGAGCGGCGAACCGGAGCCGGCTGCACGGCCGGAGCGCCAGACGGCCCCGGCCCCCAACGGGGAAGCCTGAGCATCCGTACAACGTTTTGGATGACGATGAAAAGACTCTTTCCATCTCCCCGGCTGGGCCGCCAGGCCGGATTCACGCTCGCCGAGCTGGTGATGGTCGCCGCCATCATGGTGGTGCTCGCCGGAGTCGCCCTGCCGGTCGCCAAGTTCACCGCCAAGCGGAGCCGCGAGACCGAGCTCCGGGCCGCCCTGCGGGACATGCGCAACGCCATCGACGAGTACAAGCGGTACAGCGACCTCGGGCTGATCCCGGTGGACCTCGGCAGCGAGGGCTACCCTACGGAGCTGGAGGTGCTGGTCGAAGGAGTGGACATCGTCGGCCAGGTGGACAGGAAGGCCAAATTCCTGCGCCGGATCCCCATCGATCCCATGACGGGCAAGGACGAGTGGGGCCTGCGCAGCTTTCAGGACGAGCCCGACGCGACCTCCTGGGGCGGGGAGAACGTCTACGACGTCTACTCCATGTCCGAGGGAGTCGGACTGAACGGAGTCCCCTACTACAAGTGGTAGGGGAGGAGGCGGACCCATGCATGAGCGCGAGCGCGGCTTTACGCTGCTGGAGCTGATCGTCGTCATCGCGATCGTGGGCATCCTCGCCACGATCGCCATGCCCGCCATGAGGGACATGCCGCGACGCGCCCAGGAGTCGGTGCTCAAGACCAACCTGCGGAGCCTGCGGGACGTCATCGACCAGCACTACGGCGACAAGGGCAAGTACCCCACCAGCCTCCAGTCCCTGGTGGACACCGGCTATCTGCGGAAGATCCCCGTCGACCCGATCACCAAGAGCGGCGAGACCTGGATCCCGATCTACGAGGAGATCGATCCCGACAACCCGCCCGCCGAGATCGAGAGCTCCGAGGACGGGCAGCCCGGCATCATCGACGTCCGCTCCGGCGCGCCCGGCAATTCCCTCGACGGCACCCCCTACAGCGAGTGGTGATGAGCGCCTCCCCCCAGCGACGCGGCGAGGCCGGGTACAACCTGGTCATCCTGATCGTCGCGATCACCATCCTCAACATCCTGCTCGCTTTGTCCCTGCCCCTGTGGAGCACGGCGATCCGGCGTGAAAAAGAGGAGGAGCTCATCTTCCGCGGCATCCAGTACGCCGAGGCCATCCGCATCTTCTTCAACAAGCACCAGCAGTACCCCACGCGCCTCGAAGAGCTGATCAAGAGGGAGCCGCGCACCCTTCGCCAGCTCTGGAAGGACCCCATGACCGAGGACGGCCAGTGGGGGCTCATCTTCCACGGGCAGCAGGGCCAGCAGCCGCTCCGGCCCCCCGGGCAGCCGCCGCGCGCTGGACGCCCCCTGCAGCCCCAGCCGGAAGGTCAGGACGAGACCGAAGATGGCGAGGATCCGGACGGACGGGAGTCCCCCTTCGGTCCGCGCAAGGGCGAAGAGGTCGCGGTCGGTCCGATCGTCGGGGTCTACAGCAAGAGCGGGAAAGAGTCGATCATGACCTTCTTCGGCAAGGAGCGCTACGACGAGTGGCGCTTCACGGTGGACATCCTCACCCAGCAGCAGGGGCTGCCCAGAAATGAAGGCGGAGTTGGCGTGCCGGGCGGGGGCCTCACCCTCTCCACCCGCTGGCTGGGACGCCCCCTGCCGTACCTCGACCAGTACTCCCAGCAGATCCCGGGCGTCAACCAGCCGCCCGTGGGTCTCGGCGGGCCCACGGGCGGCCAGAGGCCCCGGACGGGCACGCGCCCCCCGAACCGGCCATGAAGGTGCGGATCCGGCGGCTCCCCGCGGCCCGCGACCTCCCCCTTCCCTCCCCCGCCTCGCCCGGCAGCGCCGGGTTCGACCTCCGCGCCGCCGTTGACGGCGAGGTGGTCCTCCGCCCCGGCGAACGGCTGCTCGTGCCCACCGGCATCGTCCTGGAGATCCCGCCCGGCTGGGAAGGCCAGGTGCGTCCCAGAAGCGGCCTCGCCCTGCGGCACGGCCTCGGGATCGTCAACGCCCCAGGCACGATCGACAGCGACTACCGCGGCGAGGTCGGTGTGATCCTCATCAACCTGGGCGAGACCCCCTTCAGCTTCAAGCGCGGCGATCGCATCGCCCAGCTCATCGTCTCTCCCGTCCAGCGCGTGGAATGGGAAGAGGCCGAGGAGCTCGGGGGAAGCGGCCGGGGGGATGGGGGCTTCGGGTCGACGGGGGTGGGCTAGGATAGGCCCCCATGAAGGGCCGACCTCTCGCCGTCGTTCTCCTCGTCCTCCTCGCTCTCTCCTGCCGGAGCCTGCCCTCCGGGCCATCCTCTTCTCCGCGGCGGGTCGTCCTCCTGAGCCTGGACGGCGCCGGCGCCTCCGAGCTCCATCGCATCCACCGCGAAGGCCGGTTCCAGGCCGGCGGGTTCGCCCGCTTCTTCCGCGAGGGGGAAGTGGCCGAGCGCCTGGTGCCGGTCAACCCGACCCTCACGGCCACGAACCACATCAGCCTCGCGACGGGGTACGTGGCCGGGGAGACGGGCATCGTGTCCAACACGCTCCACCTCCCGGGCACGCCTCTCCCGGAGACGGTCAGCGGGTTCGCGGCCACGATCGACACCGAGACTC
>DASQEB010000081.1:0-14362 GCA_035633875.1 Thermoanaerobaculia bacterium | reverse complement strand
AGCCCGGTCCCGGCGCGAGGAAGTCCAGGCCCTGCTCTTTGCCTGACGCCAGATAGTCGTTGATGGCGATCCGGTAGGTGCGGTCCGGCTCCAGGGGCTTGCCGCCGACGGTCCAGCCTCCCCCGCTCTGGCTCACGTTGGCGGTCTGCAGGAAGGCGCCCTTGCCCCGGCTGGCGAGGCCCTGGTCCAGCGCGCGGGCCAGAAGGCTCCCCCGGATGTCGGCGGTCAGGACCTTGCCGCCGAAGGGCAGGATGCGGATCACGTCGTACTGGGTGACCGGGCCGGGAGGCAGCACGTCGTCGATGCGGATCGAGCCACCGTTGTAGACGGACAGCTCGCTGCCCTCCGCCTCGGCCAGGAGGGCGCGGGCGAGGAGGTCCGTGAGCTCGGTGGACCGGGTGCGGACGCTGGCCTCGCGGCCGTCGAGGGCCACCGTCGTCACCGCCACCTGTTCGGTGGGCTCGAAGCCCTGCTCGCGAAAGCCGGCGAAGCCCTTCTCCTCCCAGGAGGCCACCACCTTGGCCACCTCCGGATCTTCGGGGATCTCGTCCGAGACGATCACCAGCCTGGAATCCACGGCGAGGCTCCGGCGGACGGTGTCGTAGCGCAGGCGATGGACGTAGACCGTGCGGGCGTTGGCATCGGCCTTGAGGATGGGCGTGAAGTCGGCGCCGCGGAAGGCCCGGACGTTCTCGTGCTCGTGACCGCCCAGAATCAGGTCCACCCCGGGAACGCCCTCGGCCAGCGCCTGGTCCTCGGCGAAGTCCAGGTGCGTCAGGCCCACTACCACGTCCACCTGGCCGCGCAGAGACTCGACCTCCCGGCGGAAGGAGTCGAGAGGGTCGGCGTAGGAGGCGAAATCCACGGGGTTGCTGGCCAGGGTGACGCCCACCACTCCGATGCGGACGCTGCCGCTCGGGCCCTTGGCCGTGAGCACGGCATGAGGGCTCACTCCGGGAAAGGCCCCGCCCCCCGCCCGCGTCACGTTGGCCGAGGTCCAGCGGAAGCGCGACTCGGCAAGGCGGTCCAGGAGCTGACTCTCCTTGAGATCGAATTCATGGTTGCCGAACGTGGCGAGGTCGAGGCCCATGGCATCCAGCACCGCCACCATCTGCTTGCCCGCCAGCGCCTGGCCGTCCACCTTGGCCGTGCCGAGCGCCGAGGGGCTCACGAAGTCGCCGGCCAGGAGGGTGAAGGTGTTGGGGTTCTCGGCCAGGAGGCGCTTGCGGAGCGTCGCCACCCGGGCGAGCCCGCCCCGCGTCCCGCCCTCCACCGGGCCGATCTCGTACACGTCGTTGAGCTGCAGGAGGTCGATCTCGACCACAGTCCCCGCTGAGCTGCTGGAGCCTCCCGCGGGGGGACCCAGGGTGCTGGCGCAACCGGCGGCCAGGGAGGCCAGGAGAAGGACGGTCGAAGACAGAAACGCACGGCGATCCAGCATGTCCGGGCTCCTTGCAGAGAGGCGCGAGGCCCTCCAGCTCGTCGAGTCTGGGCGGATCTTACACGGTACCGGCCCCGGGAGGGTGAGCGCGCTCCTCTGTCACGGCGGCAGGAATGCACTGCCTGGTATCCCCGTTGCACCCTATGGACCTTGCACGGCGGTCCCGCAGGCCCGCGGGGCACAGCAGGAGGCTTTTCATGAGAACCCGAGATCGATGGCTCCCCCTCGTCCTGCTTTCGCTGGCCCTCGCCCTGCCGGCCGGAGCGAGCGCGCAGGACAAGGCGCAGAGCTCGCCGGAGAAGCCCCGGAGCGACCGGAGCGGCGGGAATGAAAAGAACCCTTATGCCGAGCGCTTCAAGCAACTGGACCGCAACGGGGACGGCTACGTTTCGCCGGCGGAGTGGCCCCTCGATCCGCCCAGCTTCGAGCGCGTCGACCGGAACAAGGACGGACGCTTGAGCCGGACCGAGCTCCTGACGCCGAACGTTCTCCGCAATGACCGACGGGACGAGCAGTTCCAGGAGCTGGACACGAACCGGGACGGCCGGCTGAGCCGGGTTGAGCAGCGGCAGGGGGGAACGGGACTCGGGCGGCTGGACCGCAACCGCGACGGGTACGTCACACGCCCCGAATACGGTGCCCGGACCGACAACGGCGAGAATACCTGGAGCTCCCGCTCAACCGTCCGGACCCTGCGCCTTTTCAGGGACCTCGACCGCAACCGCGACAACCGCTTGAACCGCGTCGAATGGACCGGCGACGAAACCCGATTCACCCGTCTCGACCGCAACCGGGACGGCGTCATCAGCCCGAACGAGTGGCCGCAGTAGCCCTCCCCCGTTCAGAACCGGTACGTCAACCCGCCGAGCAAGCCGCGGGTCGTGTAGTTGTCGAGCGTGCCGGTTCTCCCGGAAACCCGATCGGTGACCGTCCATTCGGTAAAGTGCTGGTCGACTTGCACGCCGACCTCGAAGCTCCAGCGGCGGCCGAGCCCGCGTCGCAATCCGCCGCCGACCGAGACGAGGATCTCCGATCCGGCATCCGTGGTGATGTCGAACGTTCCTCCGCCGGACACCGGTCCCGTGATGTCGTCGGTGTCGGGCGACGAAAAGCCAAACCCGGCGCTCCAGAACCAGCGCAGCTTCCCGTTCGTCCTCCCGTACTCCCTTTCGACCCAGCCGCTGAGCACCAGAGCATCCACCGTCGAGTCGATTTCCTCCGGTGACGACAGCCCTGCGATCTCATAGGGCCGCTCGTAGTCGCCGGTGATCGAATCCACGGCGAATCCGACGAGCCATCTCTCGTTCAAGCGATACCGGCCGTAGGCTCCGGGGCCGAACATGTCGTTCGCCGGCCTGCCTCCGGCGGTCAGCAGCCTGAAGCGCGGCCCCAGCTCCCAGCGTTGCGCAGCGGATTGGGCACGGGCCGCCGAAACCGTCGCCAGCAGCAGAAACAGGAGGATCGAAGAAATGGCGATTCTTCGCATGTTGACTCTCCTGATCAATCGGTCGTCGTGAACGAGCTCTCGGCAACCGCCACGTTGCCGCCGGGCGTGATGGTGGCGACGCCGATCTCGTACTCCGTGCCCGGTTCGAGGAAGCCCGGCGGGATCTCGAGGGAGGACACGTCCGGCCCCACGGTGACGGTGAGGTTGGCTCCGATCTCGTCCTGCTCGATCTCCACCTGGTAGGCGGCGGCGCCGGGGACGGGTGACCAGCTCACGACCACATGGTCCGGGTCGACCTCCTCGTCCCGAGGGCTGAAGGAGGGAGCCGGCAGCAGGGCGTGCGACAGCGTCACGACGCCCGCGACGCGCTGGCCGGTGACCGTGCGTGCCATGAAGGTGTACTCGCCCTCCGGGAACGCCTTCTTGACAGCGCCGACCGACGGCTCGGCGCTCTCGAGGAGGACCTCGGCCTGCCCGACGTCGTCCCGTCCCCCTCTCGCCCTCAGGTCGATTCTCTTCGCGCCTTTCGGGCCGAACACGGTGAGCTGCGTCATGCCCTCCGGGGCCTGGGCGAACATCACCACCTCGGCGTCCCCATCGGTCTCGTTGAGCTCGAAGATCATCGTGAGCTCCTCGAACTCCACGGGCGGGCCCTGGGCCGCAGCCCCGAAGGGCGCAGCGAGAAGGGCGAACAGGAACAGGGTCGAAAGAGCGAAGCGTCGGATCATGACTGTCCTCCTCGTCGTTGGAAGGGCTCGGTTTCCCCGGCCACGACCCTTTAGAGAGGGAGAGCCCGGGAAATCCTTCGCGGGGATTCATCTCGGGACGGCCGCGAAGGATTTCGCCGCTCCGGACGCTCCAACGGCCGAAGCCTGGAGTCCGCCAAGGGATACATGGAAGAGGTCGTCGAGCGATGAGGAGACACGGGTGACGAGCGATCGGGAGCTGGTTCGCCGGATGCTCGCCGGGGACGAGCGGGCCTTCGAAGAGTTCTTCGACGGCCATTTCCCCGGCCTGTACCGATTCGCGCTGACCCGCCTGGACTGGGACGAGGACGCCGCCGAGGAGGTCGCCCAGGCGGCCCTGTGCAAGGCGATCTCGAAGCTGGCGACCTATCGCGGCGAGGCTGCGCTGTTCACCTGGCTCTGCACCTTCTGCCGCCACGAGATCTCCGCCTTCTGCCAGAGGAACCGGCTGGTCCCGCGCCAGGTCGACCTCGTCGAGGACAGGCCGGAGGTGCGGGCGGCGCTGGAGTCGATGCCGGCCTCGCTCCGCGAAGGCCCCGCCGAGGTGTTCGACCGCAAGGAGCTCGGGCGCCTCGTGCAGGTCGCCCTCGACCGGTTGCCCCCGCACTACGGGGACGCCCTGGAGTGGAAATACCTGGAGGGACTTGCCGTCAAGGAGATCGCCGCCCGTCTGGGCCTGAGCGCCAAGGCCGCCGAATCGCTCCTCGTGCGGGCCCGCGACGCCTTTCGAGACGGGTTCGCCACCCTGGTCCAGGAGTCGCCATGAAGAATTCCGAAGACGATCCCGCGCCCGAGCCGCGCGATGAGGTGGCGATGCTGATCCGCCTGGCAGGTCGAAGGCCGGCCGTGCCCGACGACGTTGCGGCCCGCGTCCGGGCTGCCGCCCACGAGCAGTGGCAGAGCGGGCTGCGGCGCCGTGCGCGGGCCCGCTTCCTGTGGACAACGGCGGGGCTGGCCGCGGTCGCCTCCGTGATCCTGGCGATCGCGTGGAGCGTCGTGCGCGTGAATCCCGCCGGCCCCCCAGTTCCCCAGGTGTCCGTCCGGGTCGAATCCCTGGCGGGCTCGGCCTGGGCCGGAGATCGCCCGTTGCAGGCCGGCGCCGGCCTGCCGGTCGGAGCGGAGGTCGAAACCGGGGAGGGCGGTCGCGTGGCCGTCCGGCTGGCATCTGGCCATTCGGTCCGCCTCGACGCGGACTCGCGGATCCAGATCCTCGGGCGCGCGACGCTCGCCGTGAGCCGCGGCGCCGTCTACGTGGACTCGGGAGCGCATACCCCCAAGGCCGAGCCTCTCCGCCTCCAGACGCCTCTGGGCGAGGTCCGGGAGACCGGCACGCAGTTCGAGGTGCGGTTGGGGGCGGATTCCATTCGCATCCGCGTGCGCGAGGGCTCGGTGATCCTCCGGGCCGCCGACGGCCGCCACGAGGTCGGCGTCCTGACCGAGCTCGAAACCGACGGACACGGCATTTCGAGGACGAGAGAGATCCCGCGGTCCGGTCCGGAATGGAGCTGGATCGCCGGCATTGCGCCGATGCCCGACATCGAGGGTCTTTCGGCGCGGGTCTTCCTCGACCGGATGGCGCGGGAGGGCGGCTGGACCTTGCACTTTGCGGACGAGGACGTGGCCGGTCTGGCCGACGAGACCGTGCTCCAGGGCTCCGTGGAAGGGCTGACGGTCGATCAGGCGCTCGAGGCCGTGCTGCCGACCTGCGGGATGGTCCATCGCATCGAGGACGGCCGTTTGATCGTGGACAGGGTGGCGATCTAGGCGCAGAATCCTCTGCATGCCCCTGGGACGCGCCGATTCCCTGCCGGCCAACCGCTACCGCGCCGTCCTGATTCTCGGGCTCGCGATGCTCGCGTCGGGTGTGGGCTCCCTATTCGCGGATCAGAATCCCGCCTATCAGGGACGCCCGCTCGCCGAGGTGCTCCAGGATCTGCGAGCGCGCGGTTTAAACCTCATCTTCAGCTCGGCGGTCGTGACCGACGAGCTCAGGGTGACGATCGAGCCGCGGTCCACCCACCCACGCGCCATCCTCGACGAGATCCTCGCGCCCCTGGGCCTCACGGCCCGCGAGGGGCCGGCGGACTCGATCCTGATCGTCCGCGGTCGCGTCCCCGTCCAGGGGTCCGCTCAGGCTCCGGAGGAGCCGAAAGAGAGCTACCCGGTCTTTCTCGAAGAGATCGTCGTCACGCCGGGAAAGCTTTCGATCGTGCGGCAGGACCAGGCGCCTCGCCGGACCGTCAGCAACGCCGACGCCGTGCTCGTGCCCTCGTTCGGCGGCGACGTGAGCCGAGTGATCGAAGGGCTGCCCGGCGTCACCGCGCCCGGCAACTCGGCCGCATTCGGCATTCGAGGCAGCCAGACGCGAGACGTCTCTCTCGTCCTCGACGGCCTCGAGCTCTACGAGCCTTTCCATCTGCAGAGCTTTCAGAGCCCGTTCAGCCTCATCGACAGCGAGCTCGTCGACACGATCGATGTCTACGCCGGCGGCTTCACAGCGGACTTCGGGGATCGCCACGGCGGCTTCGTGGAGATGTCGACCTGGGTCCCGCAGGATCCCTTTCAGGGGCGGATTCAGGTGGGAAGCCTCAACAGCCGTTTCGCCTACGGCGCCCCGACGTCGACCGGCTCCTGGTCGATCTCCGGGCGCGCCTGGTATCCCGAGGCCTTCCGGCGCACGATGGAGCTGGGCGAAGACGGGCTCGATCCCCGCTTTGGAGACGCCTACGTAAAATATATTTTTCAGCCCTCCTCCCGAACGCTGGTGTCGGCGCACGCCCTCGCCGCCGACGACCGTCTGAAGTTCAGCGAGCCCGACGGCAATGAGAGCGTGGATTACTGGAACAGGAACAACCATCTCTGGCTGCGGGCCCTACGGCTCTGGTCCCCCGAGATCTCCTCCGAAACCGTGCTCTCCGTGGGGCGCCTCGATCGCTCCCGGGAGGGAATCTCCGATCCTGAAGACGAGATCATCACCGTTTCCGACCAGCGTACCGTCGATCTCCTGGGTCTGAAACACGATGCGACGTGGGAGCTCTCGGACTCCCACCTGCTCCGGGCCGGCTTCGAAGCCCGCCGGCTGCTTGCCGAGTACCGGTACTCGAACGGGGAAGGGGATTCCGTGACGTCGCATCGGATCGATCCCGCCGGGACGTCGGTCGGGCTCTACCTGGCGCATCGCGCCAGCCTCTCCCCGGATCTTGCGGCCGAGCTCGGCGTTCGCTGGGATCGGCAGACCCACACCGACGACGATCAGTTGAGCCCGCGGCTCAACGTGGTCTGGCGCCGCGGAGACCGCTCCGAGCTCCGGCTCGCCCTCGGCCGGTTCTATCAGTCGCAGAGAATCCACGAGCTGCGCATCGAGGACGGAGACACCCGTTTCTTCCCTGCCGAGCTGTCGCAGCAGGCCGAGCTGACGTACCAGCAGGAGCTTGCCGGAGGGCTGCGCCTGCGGCTCGATGCCTATTATCGAAGGCTGTCCCGACTGCATCCCCGCTCCGAGAATTTCTTCAATCCCATCGAGCTGTTTCCCGAGACCGAGCCGGACCGCCTGCTGCTGAGACCGGAGCGAGCCCGCCTCCGTGGGGCCGAGATCCTCCTGCGCGGCCATCCCGACAAGCCGATCCACTGGTGGATGAGCTACGCCTGGTCGTCGGCGCACGACGTGATCGACGGTACCGACGTGCCGCGGAGCTGGGATCAGACCCACGCCGTCAAGTGGCTCGTCGGATACCGCCCCGGTGAGCGCTGGTCGTTCTCTCTGACCGGCACGGCGCACACGGGCTGGCCGACGACTCCGGCCACGGCGGAGCTGACGACTCGGCCGGACGGGTCGACCGAGATCACCAGAGTCCTGGGGCCTCTCAACTCCGACAGATTCCCGGGATATGCGCGTCTCGACGTCAAAGCGAGCCGCGTGTTCGCGTTACGCCACGGCCGGTTGCGGCTCGAAGTCGAGATCGTCAACCTCACGGACCGGGAAAACGTGTGCTGTGTCGACGAGTTCATCTTCGAGCCCAGACCGGACGGCACTGTGGCCGTTGGAAGGGAGCTCGACGATTGGCTTGGGATCACGCCCTCCACAGGCGTGTCGTGGGAGTTTTGAATCCAATCCTGTCGTGACGCCGATCATTCCACAGTCGGGTTGTATAATATTTTGAGGACTCTCATGCGCATGTGCTCACGCGGCAGTGAACCGATCAGTTTGACTCCCGTCCTTTGATGCATCATGATGATCAAGGGTAGTAGGAATCCTGTGCTCGATACGCTCAGAGGTATTCTTGGTCCTGGGCGCGGAGATTCCATGGCCTCTTGATCGAATGCGAGCAGATATGATCTTTGATTCGACGGGCGTGAACAGTTGGCCTGGGTCCTCCAGGCCATACTTTCGTAAGAGAGGCTTTCATGGCAGAGTCAAGGCGCGAAAGTACCCGCAACTGTCCAAACCCGCCGTCATCGAACCTCGATCCATCTGAGGAAGTGACGTGCCCTTCCTTGCCTTCAAGGAGAAGGTATCGCCTGCCGGGACCACAGGTGGAGCCAGAAGCCAGCTTCTGGACGATCGGAGAGTGCCGTCCGCCGTGCGTGATCAGCATCTCGGAGCTGACGCGCTATACGGACAACGAGGAGGATCCTTGCTATTTCCCTCCCTATCCGGCTGATTCGGCGGTGGTCGAAGACGAAATCAACGAGTTGATCGAGCTGGCCTCTTTGCGGGACGACCCCCAAGCGCTGTTCAGCTCTCGGCCATGCCGTGAACGCCGGGAGATCAGCCCGTTTCTGCAGTACCGGCCACAGCCCCTGGGCGCGGTTTTCAACCTGGAACGGGACCCGGCGTTCATGGTCCTCCGGCGTGGCCGTGACCCGGAGCCGAATCTTCTGGAAATCCTGCGTGGAGAAGAGGAGGACGCGGCGCTCCCCGTCATCCGCACCGGCCGCGAGTTGGCCCGTTATTTCGAGGCCGAAACTCCGGGGCTGGCTCACCGGCAGGCGTTGAACCTGCTCCTGCGGGACGCGAGTTGGTCGCCTCCCCGACAGGCATGGGTCTGGGCTGCGCTGGACATCACCATTTACAGCGCCCTGCTCGCGGCGTGGTATTACAAATGGATCGCCGGGGTCGCCGATCCCGAGTGCCGTCAAGGAGAACGGCGCATGGGCGTCTCCTTCCGTCCCCGCCCCTTCGAGTACGATTCGCGCGTCGGCGTCCTCTACAACCGTGAGGTGAGCTCCCTGGGCGATGGAGATGGCGCGCGGCGCCTCATGCCCAATCCCTCTCCGGGTACGCCCCGCCACCCGTCCTACCCCTCAGGGCACAGCACGTATGGCGCCGCCGCAAGCGAGTTGCTGTCCTGGTTCTTCCCCGATTACCGGGAAGAGTTCAACCGGCTCGCCGACAATACCGGCATGGCTCGCCTCTGGGCCGGTATTCATTATCGTTCCGATCACATTCAAGGGGGGAGGCTCGGCCGGTGCGTCGCATGCAGGGTGATCGAACAGCTCGAGAGAAGTTGCATTCCCCGCACACCTGACGAGTGCAGGCCTCCGCGGGGTGTGCTCAGGCCGCGTGGCCCCTGTGATTTGCCGCCTTCCCAAGGGGAGCTTTGCGAGGCCGCCGAGGAGCGGAAGGACAGTTGTCCTTGTGAAAGGCCCTCGCACAAGGTCGTCGCAGAAGCAGAGGCACCGGAAGAGAGAGCTCCTGAAGACCGGCCCTCCTCCGAGGAGGAACGCGAAGAGGCCCGGGGTCCACAACAGGGTGCGCAGGGAACGAGCTCCAACCAGGGCTCGCGCGAGCACGCCCGTGGTCCGCAGAAAGGAGCGAGATAGAGGGCGTAGCCGAGTCCCTCTCGTTCAGGAGAGGGACTCGGCTACCTGGACGGCAGACACGTGGCGTTCTCGAGGAGAGCGTTCGGACGGTCTATGGCACAAAGACCATCTGACGGAACAGCTCGTCGAGAGCGCGTTCCGGCGACTCGCAGAGGCCCCCGTGGACGGGAGAGACTTGAATGATCGTGCTGCGGGGAGCGACCAGCCAGTGGAAGCGTTCCCGGAGGGAGAGCCTGCCGATGGGACCCGCGTCCGGGCCTCCGGCGCAGATCCTGGGGATGGCCTCGAGGTGCTGGCGGACCAGCTCGACGTCGAGCTCGGGCCAGAGCGCGCGCAGCAGGGGCTCTTTCAAATCGACCCGGGCCGCGAGGAAGTCCCGCTCGAGACAGAAGAGGATCACGCCCGCGTTGACGAGCTCCTCGCGCTCCACCCGCGGCACCACCCGGACGATGGCGTAGTCAAACGAGCTGAGCGCGGGCACGCACCGCCTCCTCGACGAACTCGGCCGCCGCCGCGAGCCTCCGGGTCAGGAACTCCAGATACCCGTCGCGCCGATCGGAGAGACCGGGCTCGGACGACAGCCAGGCCTCCGGGACCTGCTCGATCACGCGCGCGAACAGCGCCTCGTCGAGCCGCGGGCGCAGCCGGCGATCGGCCTCTTCGATATGGTCCGCCCAGGGCAGGAGGACGTGATCGCGGATGGCGGGAAACCGGCTGCGGGCCATCTGCTCTCCGCTCGCCCAGTTGTGGTGGAAGTAGAGCGCGGCGCCGTGATCGATCAGGTAGCGAGTCTTGTGCCACCACAGGAGCTTGGGGTTGCGCGGCGTCCGGTCGACATTGGTGATGAACGCATCGAACCACACGATGGACGAGGCGAGATCCGCCTCGACGGCATCGCGGGCGGCTGGGTCGAAGGTCACGGAGCCCGGCAGGTAGTCGACGCCCAGGTTCAGCCCCACGCTCGCCTTGAGCAGATCGCGGATCTCCGGGTCGGGCTCGTTGCGTCCCAGCGCCGGGTCCACCTCCATCAGCACCACGTCGGGCACCTTGAGCCCGAGAGCCCGCCCGAGCTCCGCGGCGATGAGCTCGGCCACCAGCGCCAGCGGGCCCTGCCCCGCTCCCCGAAACTTGAGCACGTAGAATCCCAGATCGCTGGCCTCCACGATCGCGGGCAGGGAGCCGCCCTCCCGAAGGGGGGTCACATAACGGGTGGCGTAGACGGTGGGCACCATGGTTTCGAACCCGGGCGCCGGGATCATATACTCCCGCCCCATGTCCAGCGACCCGGCAGCGATCTTCGGGGATGTCCCTCCAGCGGCCCGGCAGGAAGTGCCGGCATACTCCTGGTACGCGCTCCTCCTCCTCACCCTGGTCTACGTCCTGAACTTCCTCGACCGGATGGTCATCTACATCCTGTTCACGCCGATCCAGGCGGAGATGAGGTTCAGCGACTTCCAACTGGCGGTCCTGGGGACGACCTCGTTCGTCATCTTCTATACGCTGCTGGGAGTTCCCTTCGGGCGTCTCGCCGACCGCGTGGTGAGGAAGAACCTGATCGCCGGCGGGCTCGCGGTGTGGAGCCTCTTCTCCGGCCTGACCGGTTTCGCGGACGGCTTCTGGACCATCTTCCTCTGCCGGCTCATGGTCGGGGTCGGCGAGGCGACGCTCGGACCCGCGGCCCTCTCGCTGCTCTCCGACTACTTCCCGCCCCGCCTGCGCGCGACCGTCCAGGGGATCTACTCCTCGGGGATCGCCATCGGGGGTGGTCTCGCCTTCTTCCTCGGCGGCTGGATCGGACAGACCTACGGATGGCGGTGGGCGTTCTACCTGCTGGGGTTCCCGGGGCTCGCGCTCGCCGTCTTCGTCTTCCTGCTGCGGGAGCCGGCCCGCGGACGCATGGAGGCCGCGGCGGTGCGCTACGGCCGGGAGGACTGGAAGATCCTGTTCCGCTCCGTGCCGCTGCGCTACCTGTACGTGGGATACGCGCTGTTCGGGCTCGCCGCCAACAATATCGGAGTCTGGGGAGCGAGCTTCTTCATCCGCGTCCACGAGATGAGCCTCGCGTTCGTCGGCACCGCGGCGGGGATCCTGTCCGTCGCCGTGGGCATGCCGGTGATGATCCTCGGCGGTTACGTGTCCGACCGTTTCCGCCAGCGGGGCAAGGGAGGCCGGATGGCGTTCACCGCCTGGGCCGCCCTCCTCTCGGTCCCGCTCTGGCTCGGGCTGCTGTTCGTGGATGACGGGGGCGCTCTCCTGCTCGTGAGCGTCGTCCTCTACGGGCTCGCCCTGATCTGGGTCGCGCCCGCGACCGCGGACCTGCACGAGATCGCCGGCCCGCACCTGCGCGGGCTCGGTATCGGCATCCTGTTCTCGATGATCTACATCGTCGCCTACCTGGTCGGCTCTCCCCTCATCGGCAGGTTGAACGACGCCTTGGGCGTCACCGCCGATGCCGAGAAGATGAGGCTCTCGCTCCTGGTCTGCCCCGCCGCCTGCGCGCTCGCCGCGCTCCTGCTCTGGATGGGGAGCCGCACCCGGGAGGCGACCGGAGAGGGGTAAACGGCGCTCCCCTCGCGGAGGCCGTCGCCGTTATCCAGCCCCGCGCCCCTTGTGGGAGACGAGCAGCTGTAGCGAGTTGCGTAGCATCTCGCCGGCCCTATCACCGGTCCTAGACCACGATGTGGCACGCGGATTACCTGCCGACGATCGCTGACAAGCTTGCAAAGCTGTCGATGTGCCCAGTGCTGTTCCGCATACTCACCCATTGAGCCTTTACCACTTGAGAGAAGCCAGATAGAGGTACTCTGACAACGATCGTTATCGGTGTGCGACCGAAGCTTGGCGGCGCCAGCATCTCATAGCTGAAGCCGCCGTCGGCCATAACCGTTCCGGCAACGTTAATAGCGAATCTCAGCCCGGGGAAGTCATTGCCGGAAGCATAGGGCTGCGGCACGCTAAGTGTCACCAAAGCCGCTGTCTGCGCCACGTTCGCTGCTGGTAAAGTAAGCGTGAGACCAGGAATGTCGACAAATTGTGGTGAGTTCATCGCGGGCGCTGTCGTAATCTGAGCGTATAGCAGTTGCTGCGCCGACGCAATCTCGGGCAACGCCAGTAGCACGAGGACGGCAGCCGCGATACTAAAGCGAATCGAACTCCAGCATGCTGTCATCTTCCCCATCCTTTCCTAGATTTGCGATGTTCTAACAATAGCATGATTTAGATCAGGCAGATCTCTCATCACTGGCTAGCCGCGAAGTGATTGCGCCGGCCAACGGGATGCCCCTCAGCGAGCGCCGGTGGAAGGCCGACGCCGGTCCTCGTAGGCAAGATCGCCCAGCTATCCCCACCGCTGATGGCGCCTCAGGCGTCCGCTGCAGGGGCTGGTTGTGCACTGCCTTTTAGGCTCCGCGTATTTTACCACGGCTTGGGACCGGAATCGACCATAGGCCGACCCCGCTCCTGATCAGGATCTCGGAAGGCCACGACCGTTGCGCGAAGTGAAACTATGGCTATGCCCGCACGCAACCCGAGCGGGATTACGCGAGCTCGGACGCGGGAAACCACCGGCCGGGAGGAAAGAAGGGCACCAGGGCGCCGCTTTGAGCAGAAGACCATAGACCACGAGTCCCGCATCGGCGAATCCCCTAACCGGCGGATCTCGAAGGTAACGCCGTTGTGGCCCCTCCTCCAGAGAAAGACGGTCAAAGGTTGAGCTGCCGCCCGGGAGGGACCTCTCGCTCGGTCGCGGGAACGGACGCTCGAGACGGGACCATTACGCTGACGAATCGCAGGGCACCTATTGGGGGGGGAGTGGCTGGTATTCCTGGAACCTATTCCCAGGAGAGTCTTCCGACCGTTGTCAGCATCTGTCTCGCCCTGCCTCCTTCCGAGCACTTGAAGGAATAGGGGCACCGTACATCATGACAGCCCCAAAGGAGATCCCGTGAAGAAGACCGCTCTCAAGAAGATGACCCTGTCCCGCGAGACGCTCGCCGTCCTGAACGACCCGGAACTGAAGACGGAGGTTCTGGGCGGCGCCTACTCCGACCGATGCACCACCTCTGTGAATGTCTGCTGCCCCTAAGCTCCAATGAGTCCCGATGGCACCTCGGTCCCTGCTGACCAGGTGCCACGTCATTCACCTGCCCAACCTGATCCAGAACGGACCCGTTATGACTCCTCCCTACGTGTGGCAGGACAGCATCACCCTTCCCGCGAGCGCCGCCAGGGGGCAGGTGAGGATGCGCACGAAGTTCGAGGAGTTCACGGGCGAGTACGTGCTGCACTGCAGTGCCCGCCAAGTGCCACCCGATTCTCCGCTCCATTCTCTGATTCTCCGGGGCAGTTTGGCGAAGCCAAGCTGCCTGTTTTTGACTGGAGCGAGAGAGCGTAGCGACGGGCGAAGCCGGTCGCGGGCCTTTCAGGATCACTTTCGGCGGAGGGAGCGGATTGGTAAAACGGTCGAGTAGCCCAGAACTAAAAGGCCCCGGGCGCACAACGGGATGCCCTTCAGCGGCGGCGTCAGCCGTCCGTTGAAAGGGCGGGGTTCGGCGCTCTCTGCTTCAATGCCGGCTTACCTGCCGCTGCGAGCTTTTGGTTCAATACCTCTCTACGTTGTGCAAGCCTGACTGGCTGCACGAAGACATAGTCCACCAGAGACTCTATAACATCGAGCAACCACTCGGCTTCACCAGGCTCAACCGGCAGGACTTCGCCCGTATGCTGGTCCTTGATAGGATGTGCTGCAAAGTTTCCGATTTGCCGGACAGCGTCAATAGCTTCGGCCAGATGAGACGGAACCCCAGTGCTACACAAGAATTCCTCAATCTCTCCGTCGAGAGATCCTCTCTTGATGCCAAGAGCATCACGCAAGATACTCTGTAGAAGCCGACGACTAAGCGCAGC
>DASQEB010000080.1:0-4657 GCA_035633875.1 Thermoanaerobaculia bacterium | reverse complement strand
GGCGAGCCTCGCCCACGGCGGGCGACCCTGCGCGCGGCCAGGCGAGTCTCCGGCGGGAATTGGAGGAGTGGGAGAGGAGGGGGTGGGGCCGGCTAGTACCGGCTCCCCACCCCCGCGCTCGGGCCATAGAGCAGCGCGTTCAACAGGATCGGCGTCGTGGCCCGCCAGAAGAGGCGGAAGGCGGGGTCCTGGGCGAAGAGGACGACGCTGCCGCGGCCCCGGGTCTCCAGGCCAACGAGGAGCGAGCCGGCCAGGCGTTCTTCGGCGTCGGGCCAGGCGAAGCCGGCCACGACTGGGTTCTCGTCCACCGCGACCAGGACGTCCTGCCGGGGGTCGCCGGTGGGCTTCAAGACGAGCGTTCCTTCGACGAGGACGCTCGGAGGTGCGGTGAGCCCCAGGGTCAGGGGGTGCTGGGCCTGCATACGCGTGGCGAGCACGGCGCCCGGGGTGTAGATCGGCCGGCGCGCCAGGCTCTTCTCCACGTCGGTCTCCGCCGTTTCGGGGTCCTCCCCGTCCGCGCTCTCCCCATGGCCGTCCTGTCCGTCTTCCCCGTCCCTCTTGGGAGGCTGCCACCGCTTGACCGAGGTCATCTCGTGCTCCTGGAGCCAGCGGACGGCCTCGCCGATCGCCACCAGCACGCCGCCCGCCTTGACCCAGGCATCCAGGGCCTCGCGCCCCCTTTCCCCGAGGCGGTCTTCGTAGTCGCCGCTGGGGAGGACGAGGACGTCGATCTCCGAGAGGTCGATCTGGCGCAGGGTGGCGAGATCGAGGCGGTCGTGGTCGATGCCGACCTGCCGGTCGAGGAGGTGCCAGAGGAAACCGAAGGACGTGGGATCGACGCCCTCGCCGCCCACCAGGCCGACGCGCACCGGACGCACGGGCACCACTTCGTTCGAGCCGAGGGAGATGCCCCCGACCTCGTACGAGGAGGAGAGCGCCTGCGCGGTCAGCGACCTCTCCTGAAGGAGCTCGTCCAGCATCTCTCGCAGATCCCCGGGATTACCCCCGCGGGGGATGAACAGGGTCCCGGCGGGATAAGCCTGGCCCGCCGCCGAGAGGGAGGCCAGAGCGACCCGGTGGCGGATCTTCCGCTTCTGGAGCTCGGCGGCCAGACGGTAGGAGGCGATTCCCTGGGGCGGCACGAGAAAGCCCAGGCCGCCTTCGCCCCGAATGCCGCTAGCGGCCGCCGCAGGGTTTGCGCCGCGGCCGACCTCGCCCGAGGCGATCCAGGTGCGGAGGTTGAAGGCCAGAGGAAGGGACCAGGCGGTGATGTCGTAGAACTCCGCCTCGAGGCTGGCCTCCAGCCTCCGGCGCTGGCGGTCGACGAAGGACTCGCTCATGGGCGAGTCGAGCTCCATCAGCGCCTCGACGAGGTTGCCCAGAGGTTGCGCCGTGGACACCGCCCAGGTGCCGGCCGGGAAACGGCGGGGGGCGGGCTCCGCCTCTTCCGCGCCGCTGTCGACGCTGCGCGCGGGGACCTCCGCGGGCTCGGCGAGCTGGCGCACGCGGATGCCGTGGAGCGTCAGGAGGTCGGCCAGGGCCCGCGCCTCCTGCTGGTCGGCCGGCCAGAGATAGGTGCGGGCCGGCCCGGAGGCGGCCCGGGCGCGGTTGGCTGCGAAGTCCTCCAGCAGGCGGCGTCCGTTCCGGGCGGCGGTCCACACCGTGGCGAGGGAGGTCGTCAGGTGCCGGGCGACGCGGTCGGCGAGGGTGAGCGTGGAGCCGTCCGGCAGGAGAACGGCTTGACCCGCCCGGCCGCCGCCTGCCATTTCGTAGGTCATGCCCACCGCGCCGCGGAAGCTCGGATAGGAATCGCCGTAGCCGGGATAGAAGAGGTCGAAGTTCTCCCCCTTGAAGTAGATCCACCCCTGGCGGTCGAAGGCCGCGGCGTTGGCCCGGCCGAACGTGTCGAGCCAGGAGAGGATGCGACGGTCGATGCGGGGATGAATCGGCTCGGCCGCGGGCGGGAAGAAGTAGGAGGACTCGCTCCCCATCTCGTGGAAGTCCACGTAGACCTGCGGCTCCCAGTGACGGTAGGCGGCGATGCGGTGCCGGGTCTCCTGCTGGCTCGCCCAGGCCCAGTCGCGGTTCAAATCCAGCATGTAGTGGTTCTGCCGGCCGCCGGGCCAGGACTCGAAGTGTTCGGCCGCGGTCCGCCGCGGGTTGGGGGTGTCGCCCACGCGCTGCTTGAAGCCGTTGACGTAGCGCTCCCGGCCGTCGGGGTTGGAGAGCGGATCGAGGAGGACGACCACGTCCCGCAGCAGGCCGGCCGTTTCGCCCTGGCCGGTGGCCAGGACGTACGCCGCGCCCATGGCCGCCTCGGCCGAGGAGGACTCGTTGCCGTGAACCCCGTACGCGAGCCACACGAGAGCCGGGGTGCGCCGGAGGATCCGGTCCCGGTCCCCGGCAGAGAGCCCGGCGGGGTCGGCCAGGCGCTGGACGTCCTGCCGGATCTCCTCCAGCCGCTGGAGGTTCTCGGGCGCGGAGATCGCCAGGAGCTTCAGGGGCCGGCCTTCGTAGGTGCGGCCGTACTCCCACATCGTCACCCGGGGCGAAGCGGCGTCCAGGGCCTCCAGATAGGCCACGATGCGGTCCCAATTCGTGAACCGGGCCCCGAGAGGGTAGCCGAGCACAGACTCCGGCCGGGGAAGGCCCGGATCGAGCTGCGGCAGCTCGACGGTTTCGCCCCGGGAGAGCGGCGCGAGCAGAGATGCCGGAGGGGCCTGCCGGGTTTCCTCGGCAAAAGAGAGCGTGGCGACGAAGACGAGCGTGGACGTGAGGACGGATGCCTTGGCGAACATGACGAAAGATCTCTCCCTGCCCGGCCGCAAAAGGCGGCGGGCGCAGCTCCCAGACCCGCGGGGCTCGCGGGAATCAAAGACAGGGTCTCGCACGATCAGGAAGAAACGACGCTTTCGGAAGAGATGTTGAGACGCTTCATCATCTCGTGCAGCGTCGTGGGCTTGACTTGCAAAAGCTCGGCCGCGCGCTTCTGCACGCCGCCGGCCGCCTGGAGGGCGCGAATGATGATCTGCCGCTCGTACTGGCTGACGGCGTCCTTGAAGGAGACGCCGTTGGAGGGGAGCGCGGGAGGAAGGAACGCTCCATGGGACTCGGGAGCCCGCACCGAGGCGGGCAGGAGGTCCACGTCCAGCACCTCGCTCGTGGAGAGGACCACGGCCCGCTCGATGGCGTTCTCCAGCTCCCGGACGTTGCCCGGCCAGTGATAGTCGAGGAGCAGCTCCATGGCCTGGGGGGAGATCTCCCGGAGGAGCTTCTCGTTCTCCTGGGCGTACTGCTGGAGGAAGTGCTGGGAGAGGAGCGGCACGTCCTCGCTCCGCTTGCGCAGGGGCGGCAGGTTGATCGTGATGACATTCAGCCGGTAGAAGAGGTCCTCCCGGAAGGCCCCCTGCTGGACGGCGGTCTCGAGGTCCGCGTTGGTGGCGGCGATGATGCGGACGTCCACCTTGATCGTCTCCACCCCTCCCAGTCGCATGAACTCCCGCTCCTGGATGACCCGCAGGAGCTTGGACTGGGTGTCCAGCGGGATGTTGCCGATCTCGTCGAAGAAGATCGAGCCGCCGTTGGCCAGCTCGAAGAGCCCCTTCTTGCTGGCCACGGCACCGGTGAAGGCGCCGCGGACGTGGCCGAAGAGGTTGCTCTCCAGGAGGTCCGCCGGCATGGAGCCGGAGTTGACGGTGATGAACGGGCCGTCCGCCCGCCGGGAGTGGTGGTGGATGGCCTTGGCCACCAGCTCCTTGCCGGTGCCGCTCTCGCCCAGGATCAGGATGTTGCTCTTGGCCGGGGCGGCGAGACGGATCATCTCGTAGACCTGCTGCATCGGCTTGCTCTTGCCGATGATGTTGTCGAACCCGAAGCGCTGCCGGAGCTGCTCCTTGAGCGAGCGGTTCTCGGAGGTCAGGCGCCGCTGCTCGAGCCCCCGGCGGATGGTGAGGAGCACCTCCTCGTTCTTGAACGGCTTCGGGATGTAGTGGAACGCCCCCTCGCGCATGGCCGCCACGGCGCTCTCGATGGAGGAAAAGGCCGTGATGACGATCACGACCTGGTCGGGATCGCGGCGGCGGATCTCCCGCAGCACGTCCATCCCGTGCATGCCGGGGAGCATGAGATCCAGGAGGACGAGATCCACCTCCTCCCGCTCCAGCACCCGCAGCCCCTCCTCGCCAGAGAGGGCGGAAACGACGTTGTGCCCTTCCTTGCGGATGAGAAACGTGAGGACGTCCTGCAGGACCTCCTCGTCATCGACGACCAGGATGTTCATGCCGAGGCCCGAGCAACGAACCGGGGCAGCTCCACGAGGAAGCAGGCCCCCTCTCCGGGCCGGCTCACCACCCGGAGCTCCCCGCCGTGCCGGTGCACGATCTCGTGGCTGATCGCAAGGCCCAGCCCGGTTCCACCGCGGTTCAGCTTCGTAGAGTAGAACGGTTGGAAGATCATCTCCAGCTTTTCGGGCGGGATTCCCGGCCCGGTGTCCTGCACTCTCACCGTAACCAGAGCATCGCTCGCCTCGATTCCGAGGGACAGACACCCGCCCGTCTCGCTCATCGCATCGAGGGCGTTCAGGACCAGGTTGGTGAAGACCTGCTGCAGCTCCCCGTCGCAGCCCATCACCAGGGTCTCGCCCTCGGGAGGCGTCCAG
>DASQEB010000079.1:0-38027 GCA_035633875.1 Thermoanaerobaculia bacterium | reverse complement strand
CGCCCAGGCGTCGCGCCCCCGCGAGCTCACCAAACGGGAGTCTGTCTGAAGAGAGGGCCGGGACGGTTCGATCGATCCTGTTCGGCCGCCCCGCGGAGACGGCTTCACCCCTCCCAGAGAGCCAGGATTTCCTCTTCCAGGGCTTGACGACGGACCGACAGGACCGGGAGCTCGCCGAATGGGGAGAGGATCGGCTCCCGCACGGGGGAAGGGCCGCGGCCTCGGAGGCTCCGGATTCCGCTGGGGAGGACTGCCCGTGCTGTTCGCGGCGATGCTCCCATGGCGGTGGTCCGCCCCGAGGAGCGCACGGCGGCCTCGGGGCGGACTAGCCTGGTGCGGCTGGGGACCTGGGCGCTCGGCCCCACGCTCGCGGGGTGGATGATGGGCAGGCTCGCCCTCGCCGCTCCACTGTTGGCCGGGGCCGGCCTCAAGGTGGTCTACGACCTCCTGCTCTTCGCCTCCTTCCGGCGGCTCCGGCCGCCGGAAGAGCGGGAGGCGGCGCGAGTTGCCGAAGGTGGGGCGAACGGGTAAAGTGACCAATATGACCATGACTCGCAAGGCAGCAACTTGGACCATCGCGGACGCAAAAGCGCACCTGAGCGAGGTTGTCGAAAACGCGTTGAAGAGCGGGCCTCAGGTCATCACCCGGCATGGCCGGAAGGCGGTCGTCGTTGTGGCGGCGGAGGAGTGGGAGCGCAAGACGCAGCGCCAGGGAACTCTGGCCGATTTCTTCGCGGCCTCGCCCTTGCGAGATTCGGGCTTGGAGATCGAGCGCCCTCAGAGCGGCCCGCGTGAGCTCGACCTGTGAGTTTCCTGCTCGACACGAACGTCGTCTCCGAGTGGGTGAAGCCCCAGCCGAATCCACAGGTGGTGGCGTGGTTGAGGGATGTCGATGAAGACCGGGTATTCCTCAGCGTCGCTTCCCTCGCGGAAATTCGGCGGGGAGTCGAGCTGATGCCTCCTGGAAAGCGCCGCGACCTCCTTGGCTCGTGGCTGATGCGAGACCTGCCGGCCCGCTTCGAAGGGCGCGGGGTCGTCTTCCTTCACTTCTGGGGGATCGGACCGGCCGCCGGTCTCGCCCGCGGGTTGCGCTCGGCCCTCGATGCCCAGGCAGCGGCATCGACCTCTCGATAAACCTCGATTCGAAAGGAGCCCTGACGAGGCGAGCGTCTCTGCTCGGAGCTGCGACAGGGTGCGGACCATCTACAGGGAAGCGGTCGGCATTGCCGGGGGGTGGAAGAACCTTCTGGCGGCGTTCGGAAGCTTCTGACGGTCCGTCAGAACGCTCTGACAACTCCAGAAGCTTCTCTACACGTCGTCCTTGACCAGCGGCTCGAAACGCGCCTTGTTGGTGGCCTTCATGTAGGCGTCGCGGGCGGTGATCCTCTTCTGCTCGACGAGGGCCATCAGGGCGTCGTCCATGAGCTGCATGCCCTGGGCGCGGCCTCCCTGGATGACGGAGGTGAGCATGGGGGTGTTGCCCTCGCGGACGATATTGGCGAGACCCGGGGTTTTGAGGAGGATCTCGTTGACGGCGACGCGGCCCTGGCCGTCGGCGGTCTTCAGGAGGAGCTGGGAGACGATGCCGGCGATGGACTCCGCGAGGGTGGTGCGGATCTGGGCCTGCTCTTCGGCGGGGAAGGCGTCGATCAGGCGGTCGATGGTGTTGGCCGCGCCGTTGGTGTGGAGGGTGCCGAAGACGAGGGCGCCCATCTCGGCAGCCGTGACGGCGAGCGAGATGGTCTCCAGATCGCGCATTTCGCCCACGAGGATGACGTCGGCGTCCTGGCGGATGGCGGCCCGGAGCGCCGCGCCGAAGCTCTCGGTGTCGGTGCCCACCTCGCGCTGGGAGAAGACGGACTTCTTGCTCTTGTGGACGAACTCGACCGGGTCCTCGATGGTCACGATGTGCCTGGCATAGGCGGTGTTGATCCGGTCGATGATCGCGGCGAGGGTCGTGGACTTGCCCGAGCCGGTCGGGCCGGTGACCAGGACGAGCCCCTGCTGGAGATGGGCGAGGGTCTCGATGGCCTTGGGGAGGTTCAGGTCCTCGAGGGGGACGATCTTCTCGGGGATGATGCGGAAGACGGCGCCGCCGCCGTTCTCCTGGCGCAGGAAGTTGGCGCGGAATCGGGCCACGCCGGCCAAGCCGTAGGCGAAGTCGAGGTCGCCGGTCTTCTCGTACTCCTCCCAGTCCTCGTCCGAAGCGATCTCGCGGAGGAGGGAAGCGAGGGCGTCGTGGGTGAGCGCGGGCCAGCCCTCCACGGGCTCGAGGGAGCCGTGGAGGCGGATGCGCGGCTCGAGCCCCGCGGCGAGGTGGAGGTCGGACCCCTTGTGGTCCTTCAGGTAATGGAAGAGCTCGTCGATGCGGGGCATGGTCGTCGCTCCTGAGAGGCCTCGATCTCTACGATCCGCCCGCGAACCGCTGCGGCTCCTCGGCGTTCCGCTGGGCTTCCTCGCGGGTAATGACCTTGTTCTTGACCAGTTCGGCGAGGGAGGAGTCCAGCAGGCACATGCCCTGAGAGCCGCCGGTCTGGAGGACGGAGCGGATCTGGAAGGTCTTGTTCTCCCGGATCAGGTTGCCGACCGCCTTGTTGGACACCATGATCTCCAGGGCCGGCACCCGGCCGTTGCCGTCCGCCCGGGCAACCAGACGCTGGGAGACGACCGCACGCAGGGATTCGGAGACCATGGTGCGGATCTGCTCCTGCTGGGAGGGCGGGAACACTCCCAGAATGCGGTTGACGGTGCGGATGGCGTTGTTGGTGTGCAGGGTGGCCAGCACGAGATGGCCGGTCTCGGCCGCGGTCAGGGCGAGCGAGATGGTCTCGAGGTCGCGCAGCTCGCCGATGGCGATAATGTCCGGGTCTTCGCGCAGGGCGGCGCGCAGGGCGCGGGCGAAGGAGCCGGTGTGCCGCCCCACCTGGCGCTGGTTGACCACGCACCGTTTGGAGGGGTGGATGTACTCGATGGGGTCCTCGACGGTGATGATGTGGTCCCGGCGGTCCTCGTTGATGATGTTGACCATGGCGGCCAGGGTGGAGGACTTGCCGCAGCCCGCAGGGCCGGTGAACAGGACCATGCCCTGGTGGTAGTTGGCGAAGCGGGCGAGGGTGGTGGGCAATCCCAAGTCGGTCAGGCTCGGCGGATTGGGCGGGATGGCCCGGAGGACGACGTCGATCCCCACCTGCTGCCGGTAGGCGTTGCCGCGAAAGCGCCCGGCTCCGGGGAGGGAGTAGGCGAAGTCCACCTGGCCGTGGACGCGCAGGGCCTCGGTCTGCTCGGGCGTGAGGATCTCCAGGATCATGCGCTCGGCCGCGGCGGGCGCCAGGGGAGCCGTGTCGACTTCCTGGAGCCGGCCGTGGAGGCGGAGCTTCAGGGCGGCGCCGCTGTGGACGTGGATGTCACTAGCGCCGCGGTCCACGGCACTCTGAAGAATGCGGTCGAGCTGGCGGGGACCTGGGCCGAGGGAAGTGGGCGCCGGGGTGGTCACCGGGGCCGGGGCGGGGGGAGGCGCCGGGGCCGGCGCGACCGCGACTGGAGCTGCGACAATCGCCGACACGGCCGGGAATGCCGCCGGTTGGACCAGGGAGGGCAGGGGAGCTGACTCCTGGACGAGGCTGACCGGAAGCGGCTTGCCCAGGAGCGCCGGCCCCGAAGCCGCTCGTCCGGCCGGCGGGGGTTGCATCGGCGCCGGGGTGGCCTGGGCCTGCTGTTTGGCGACATAGTCCTTCTGGACGGCGAGGAGTTGCTCGAGCTGGCGGGGGTTGAGCCAGCCCTTCTCGACGAGGATCTCGCCGAGCCGGCGGCTCCCTCCCTCGCGGGCCTGGAAGGCGGTGGCCTCCATGAGCTGCTCCCGCGTGATGAGCTTGTAGTGGAGCGCGATGCGCCCGAAGAGAAGGTCGTCCTGTCCGATGGCCATTCTGGAGGCAGGGTAGTGGAGGCCGTTCGCGGCGTCAACGGTCCGGCAAGAGCCTGTTAGAATCCGCCGCTAAACCCTCGGGGAGGTTCCATGATCGATCGTGGTGCAACGAGAAGTGCCGTCGGACGGGAGGAGACCGGGGCCGGCCGGTGGCTCGGGCTGGCGCTCGCGCTGCTCGCGCTGGTCCTTGTGCTGGCGGTGGTCCGGACCCGCCCGCTGGAGCCGAAGCCGCAGGACGTGCCGTTGACGGAGTTCTCTGCGGTTCGGGCTCGAGAGGTGCTCCGAACGCTGCTCATCGACGGATCTCCGCACCCGACCGGGAGCGCGATGAACGCCAGGGTCCGGGAGCGCATCCTCACGCACCTGCGCTGGATGGGGCTGACGCCGGAGGTGGAGGAGGGCTTCGCCTGCTCGGACCTCGGCAACTGTGCGCGGGTCTTCAACGTGGTCGCGCGCCTCGAAGGGACGCAGCCCGGCAAGGCGGTCGTCCTGATGGCCCACTACGACTCGGTCCCGGCGGGTCCTGGCGTCGCCGACGACATGGCCGGCGTTGCCGCGATCCTGGAGACCGCCCGCGCCCTGAAGGCGGGGCCGCCCCCGCGCAGCCCGGTGATCCTGCTGTTGACAGACGGCGAGGAGGCCGGCCTGCTGGGGGTTCGTGCCTTCGCGGAGCAGAGCCCGCGCATGGAGCAGGTCGGGGCGGTGGTCAATCTGGAGGCGCGGGGCTCGTCGGGACCGAGCCTCCTGTTCGAGACCAGCGGGGCCGACGGCTGGATGATCCCGCGGTATGCCGGCGGGGCGGAGCGCCCGCTCTCCAGCTCCGTCTTCGCCACGATCTACGACCGGCTGCCGAACGATACGGACCTGACGGTGTTCAAGAGCCGGGGAGTTCCCGGTCTGAACTTCGCCTTCATCCGCAATCCGCTCCACTACCACACCCCCGAGGACAACCTGGAGAACCTCTCGTCCGCGAGCCTGCAGCACCACGGCGACAACGCCCTGGCGGCGGTGCGCGGGCTCTCCGGAGCGGACCTCGCCAGCCCGCCGCCGGGCCGGGCGGTGTTCTTCGACCTGCTCGGGTTCTTCGTCGTGCGCTGGCCGGCTGGCTGGACCCTGCTCCTGGCGGGGTTGGCGCTCGTCGCGGTGATCGCGGCTGTCGTCCTCGCCCACCGGCGCGGCGTTTTCGCCGGGGCCTCTCTGGGCGGCGGTCTGCTCGCTTTCCTTCTGGGGGTGGTTCTCGCCGCCGTGGCGGCGTTCGCTCTCCAGACGCTCCTGCGCGGCGCTTTCCCTGCCGTATGGGCGGCGAACCCCCTGCCGGCCAAAGTCGCGTTCTGGCTGCTTCCGCTGGCGGCGGTCCTGGCGGCGGCGGCGTGGCTCAGCCGCGCGCGCTCGGCCGGGCTGTGGGCGGGTGTCTGGCTCGCCTGGGGAGTGGTCGGTCTGCTCCTCGCCATCCTGGCTCCGGGCGTGAGCTATCTCTTCCTGGTGCCGGCCCTGGTGGCGGGCGTTGCCGGCCTCGCCCTTCTCGGCTCGCCGTCGGGACGCGCTCTCGCCTCGTTCCTGCCGGCGCTGGCGGGGGGCCTCCTGTGGTTCCCCATCCTGCTGGCCCTCTACGACGGCCTGGGCCTCGGAGGGCTCTTCGTGACCGGCGTGCTGGTGGGACTCTTCGCCACCACGCTCGCCCCCCTCGTGGCGCTGGCCGACCGCGCCTGGCGGCGGTGGGCTCCCGTGGCCATCGCGGCGCTCGCCGTGGTATTCGCCGTTGTGGCAATGTCCACCGCTCCGTTCTCGCCACAGGCCCCCCGGCCGCTCCCTCTCCAGTACCACTTCGACGCCGACACCGGCCTGGCGCGCTGGATCGCCTTCGCAGGAGGCCGGCCGCTCCCCGAGCCTTTGCGCAGGGCGGTCCCCTTCGCCCAGGAACCGGTCCGCCCCTTCCCGTGGTCGGCGCCGCAGGCGCGGGCCCTCGCCGCCTCGGCCCCGGCTCTGGCGCTATCGGCTCCGGAGCTGACCGTCCTCGAGAGCTCTGTCGAGGCGGGCAAGCGCCGCGTCCGCCTACGCCTGGCCTCGCCTCGCGGGGCGCACGTGGGCTTCGTGCTGATCCCGGCGGGCGCGAAGCTGGAATCGATCCGGATGCAGGGCAAGAAAATGCCCCTCAGGGGCGCGGGGCAGGGCGGCCAGTGGCGCACCTACAACCATCTCTCGCTGCCGCCCGAAGGAGGAGAGCTGGAGGTGGTGCTCGGCGAGACCGCGCCGCTCGACTGGTACGTGGGCGATCGCACCTACGGCCTGCCTCCGGTGGGCCAGGCGCTCCAGGAGGCGCGGCCCGCCTCGGCGACCACGATCCAATTGGGCGATACGACGACGGTAACCCGGAAGGTGCGGATCTAGGAGGGGCGGCGCTCGATTTGCCGTGGCGACCTCACCCCGGCCCTTCAGGGGGTGAGGTCGCACGGACAAGGGAATGGCAGTCTAGTGGTTGTGGCCGGCGTGGTCCATCTCGGTCTTTTCGATCGAGGCGACCTTGATGGCCTTGCCGTCCGCCTCGCCGGTGACCTTCACCTCGTGGCCGAGGTGCTGCTTGGCGAGGTCCTGGTTGTCCAGGGCGTAGATCTTTTCGTCGGCGGTGTTGTAGAAGACCAGCTTGCCGCCGTTTTCAAGGCACTTCGTGGCGCAGTCCTTGTGCTCGGCCTTGGCGCCCTTGGCCCCACAGTGCTCGTCGGTGATCCAGCCGGTCCAGGAGCCCTTCATGGCGCCGGCATGGGCCAGGGGCAGAGCGAGGGTGATCGCGAACACAACCATCGCAGCAACGACAGCCTTCTTCATTGCGGTATACCTCCGTCAACTGAGTTGGTCCGTCAGACTCGAATTGGGCCCGGGCGGGCCCTCGTGGAGAAGCGCCAAAATGTTAGCACAGCCTCCATAGATCCGGTCCGGAGAAAGATACGCGGTGCGCTGCCCTCTGGATGGGTTGGGACATAATCCAGGAATGCCGACCTATCGCCTGACGATCGAGTACGAGGGGACCCGCTACCACGGCTGGCAGGAGCAGAAGAACGCCCGCTCGGTCACGGGCGAGCTACGTCGGGCCCTCGAGGAGGCCGGGGGGACGGTGAAGGAGATCGGTGGCTCGGGGCGGACGGACGCGGGGGTCCACGCCCTCGCCCAGGTTGCGCATCTGCGGATGGTCGAGGCGGTCGATCCCGAGAGCTTCCGGCGGGAGGCCAACGACCTCCTTCCGGCGGACATCCACGTCCTCTCCCTGTCGCAGGCCCCGGCGAAGTTCCATGCCCGGCACGACGCCGTCCTGCGGTCCTACCTCTACCAGATCTCGCGCCGCCGGACCGCCCTCGCCAAGCGGTTCGTCTGGTGGGTCAAGCGCCCGCTGGATCCTGGACGCATGGCCGAGGCAGCCACCTTCCTTCCCGGCAAGCACGACTTCCGGCTGTTCTGCGAGAGGCCGGCCGAGCAGCCGAGTACGCTGGTGGTGGTCGAGGGAGTCGAGGTGGTGACGGAGGGAGCGCTGGTCCTGGTCCGTCTTACGGCGTCCCACTTCCTCTGGAAGATGGTCCGACGGGTGGTGGGAACCCTGGTCCGGGTAGGTGCGGGGGAGCTGCCACCGACCGATTTTCAAACCCTCCTCGCGGCGAGGCCCCTGCGCCCCGGCCGCGGCCTCCCCGCGGAGTGGACCGCCCCGCCCTCGGGCCTGTTTTTGGAACGGGTCGTCTACAAGGGAGATCCGCCGCTGGGGCCGGTGGTTGCGGCGGTGCCGGTCTCCGGAGAGGATGACAAGTAGCGAGGACAGCTCTCCTGTGAGATACTGTGGAGTGTTCAGGGAGGTGAAGGGGCATGACAATCAGGAAACACGTTACGATCGAGCGAGATGGCGTCATCGAAGTTCGCGATCCTTCGTTCCAAGCCGGGGCCGAAGTCGAGGTGATGGTCCAGGTCGAGCCGGTCAGAGAGAAGGAACCTTCGGTTGAGTTGACGCTCGACGAAGAGAAGCCGCTGTGGCAGAAGATCGTAGAGATCGGTGCTGCGGTCCCTCCTGAGGAGTGGGAGAAGGTCCCGAGAGACCTTTCGATGTACACTGACCACTATCTCTATGGAGCACCTCGGGAAGACGAATGAGGGTCGTCTTTGCCGATACAGGTTACCTGATCGCTCTGGTCAACCCGAAGGATGCCCTTCACGAGACGGCGATTTCGGTCTCGACGACTCTCCGTCAGACCCGGCTTGTGACCAGTGAGATGGTCCTGACAGAGGTTCTGAACCACTTCTCCAAGAGGGGTGTGTTCCTTCGGCGAGCTACCATCAACTTGGTCGAGCAACTTCAGAAGGATCCGAAGACCTCGATTGTTCCCCAATCGAGCTCCCAGTTTCAGGAGGCATTGTCGCTCTACTCCTCAAGGGGCGATAAGACTTGGAGCCACACGGATTGCGCCTCCTTTCAGATCATGGAGCGCGAGAGCATCGCTGAAGCCCTTACCTACGACAGGCACTTCGAGCAGTCCGGCTTCAAGCCATTGTTGAGGGGTGGTTTGCCCGGAATTCCGTAGGAGCGCTGGCAGGCAGGTGGCGATTCTGGGGAGATCCGCTATCCTTCCCGCCTCATGAGCCTTCTGTATACAGCCCATGTTCCGTCCGGGGAGGGACCCTTCCCGACTGTTATCGCCCTCCACGGCTGGGGGGCCAGCGCTCACGATCTCCTGGGGCTCGCTCCGATTCTGCACGGGGGGCGGGCCCTGGTGCTCTGCCCGCAGGGACCGGTGGCCGTGCCCTTCGGCAACGGCCAGTATGGCTACGGCTGGTTCCCTTTGATCCACGGCGCCCCTCCGGACGTGGAGGGTTTCCTGCGGGGAGCGGAGGCCCTTCGTGATTTCCTCGACACGGCCCGGCAGCGCTATCCCGTCGATCCGGACAAGGTGGTGGTAGCCGGGTTCAGCCAGGGGGGGATGATGGCCTACCATCTCGCCCTGCGCGAGCCGGCGCGCTTCGCCGGCATGGCCGCCCTCTCCTCCCGCCTGCCCCGGGAACTCCTGGAGATGCTGCCGAAGCTGCCGGAGCAGGAGGGATTCCCGGTGCTCGTCGTCCACGGGACCCGCGACTCCATGATCCCCGTGGAGCACGCCCGGGACTCCCGGGAGGCGTTGCGCGACCTCGGCGTCACCCTCACCTACCGCGAGTTCGACATGGGCCACGAGATCAGCCCCGAGGCGCTGAGAGTGGTCCTGCAGTGGCTCGACGACAAGGCGTTCAAGAAGGGGTGAGTGTATCGGGGCGGCCCTGTGGGCCGCCCCCGGAGAGCTACGCGGTGGCCGCGACCTCGACGGGCTCGGCGGGGAGAGCGTCGGTGCCGAACATCACCTTGCGCAGCCGGTCGAAGAAGGCGATCCAGAGGCGC
Source organism: Thermoanaerobaculia bacterium (assembly GCA_035633875.1). GTDB lineage: Bacteria > Acidobacteriota > Thermoanaerobaculia > Multivoradales > UBA5704 > DATARR01. The sequence goes on along the minus strand of DASQEB010000079.1, from coordinate 28,704 downwards.
CACATCTCTTCGGCGCTGGCCACCAGCCGGTCGACCTCCTCGGGGGTGAAGTCGGGCTCGATCGCCTCGTTGACCTGCTCCACGTGGTCCGGCTCCTGGAGGATGTGGATGTCGACCCACGGCAGGTCCTGGAGGCCCGAAACGCGCCGGACGGCGTTGCCGATGCCGGAGACCATGGCGAGGTCCGCGACCTCGGTGCCGTAGGCGAAGCCGAGAGCGCTCAACCGGTCCGCCGAAGCTTCCTTGTAGCGCTCGACCAGCCGCCGGGTCTCTTCGAAGGGCTCGGCCTCGGCAACCGTGGCGCGGTCGAAACCTGCTTCCTCCATGGTGGAGATGTAGATCCTTTCGTGGGCCCGTGCGGGGCTCCCCTCGCCGAGCTCCTGGTAGAGGATCTTGGAAATGGCGGTCTTCATTTCAAGCACCGGCACGACGTCGATCGTCCGGGAGAGGAAGTGGGGAAAGTAGTGCAGAGGGTGCCACCACTGGCCGAGGAAGACCCCCACCTTGTCCCTGGTCAGGGGGGAGGTCTTCACTTCCTTGAAGAAGGGATGGTGGACAAGCCCCTTGCGGAGCGGATTCTGCTCCAGCCTCTCACTGATTCCGGTGCCTAGCATCGAGTCTCCTTTGTCCCGGGTGGCGACCCGCTCGGGTGATATTGACGAAGGTATGGTCCGCTCGTGCGCAATGCGGAGGGATGCAATCGAGCTCTTCGGTTCTTTGGTGTTCCGATCCCGCCAACGCGGGACAGGCACCGGCGACAAGGGTCTGTCTCGCCCGCAGCCTTGGAAGGCACCTTGTATGGGGGTGTTCAGGGTCAACTCCTGAGGGGTCTTCTCTTCGGTCCGGGGTGCCCGATCTAAGAACAACAAACACATCCCCGGAGATCTGAACATTTTCGATTCGAAAAACGGTTCGAGACGATCAAATATCCTGAAGGGAACCGAATGACCGAACCCGCGGTCCGCCCCGGCCTCAAGCGGGGGACGCTCGGCGGGTTGCTGCGTGCCCGGGCTGTCGAGCAGCCGCATCGGGTGGCCTACACCTTCCTGGCAGACGGCGAGGTCGAGGAGGAGCGGCTGACCTGGGCTGGTCTGGACGCTCGTGCCTGGGCTGTCGCCTCGGCTCTCCGCGAATCGGTTCATCCGGGGGAGAGGGCATTGCTCCTGTTCCCGCCGGGGCTGGACTTCATCGCTGCCTTCTTCGGGTGTCTGTACGCCGGGGTGGTGGCGGTGCCCGCCTATCCACCGCGGCCCAACGATCGTTCCCAGTCGCGTCTGCGGTCGATCGCCCGCGACGCCGAGCCGCGGGCGGCCCTCACGACAGCCACGATCCTGGCGGGGGTCGAGGGTTTCCGGGGACTCCTCTCGCTCGCTCCGGAGCTCGCCGGTCTGCGATGGATTCCAACGGACACGCTCCCCGACGGTGGGGCGGGCGAGGACACCTACGAGCCGGACCCCGGCGCGGTCGCTTTCCTCCAGTACACCTCGGGCTCGACCGCAACTCCCAAGGGCGTGATGGTTACCCATGCCAACCTGCTCCACAACGAGCGGATGATCGGCGCCGCCTTCGAGCAGGACGAGGACTCGGTGGTGGTGGGTTGGCTCCCGCTGTACCACGACATGGGGCTGATCGGGAACGCCCTCCAGCCGCTCCACGCCGGGGCACGGTGCGTGCTCATGTCCCCTGTGGCCTTTCTCCAGAAACCGCTGCGGTGGCTCGCGGCGATCAGCCGCTATCGCGGGACCACGAGCGGCGGCCCCAATTTCGCCTACGAGCTGTGTGCGCGCCGGATCGGCCCGGAAGAGCGGGAAGGGCTCGATCTCTCCTCCTGGCGGGTGGCCTTCAACGGCGCCGAACCGGTGCGGGCAGGCACGTTGGAGCGCTTCGCCGAGGCGTTCGCCCCCTGCGGGTTCCGGGCCGAGGCGTTCTACCCCTGTTACGGCCTGGCCGAGGCGACCCTGTTCGTCACCGGCGGCATTCTCGGCCGTCGCCCCCAGGTGGAGAAGGACCCGGCGGATCGCCCCGTGGTGAGCTGCGGCCGGCCCTGGATGGGGCAGAGGGTGGCGATCGCCGATCCGGAGACGGGGATGCAGTGCTCGCCCGGGATGGTGGGGGAGGTCTGGATCTCCGGGCCCAGCGTGGCCCAGGGCTACTGGCGGCGGGACGAAGACACGGAGCGGGACTTCAACGCCTTTCTCCTCGGCCCGGACGGCCCGGGGGGGGGCCCGTTCCTGCGCACGGGGGACCTGGGCTTCCTTCGAGAAGGCGAGCTGTTCGTCACCGGGCGGCTCAAGGACCTGGTCATCCTCCGCGGGCGCAACCACTACCCCCAGGACATCGAGTTGACCGCCGAACGGAGCCACCCCGACCTGCGTGCCGGAAACGGCGCCGCGTTCTCCGTGGACTTCAGAAGCGAGGAGCGCTTGGTGGTGGTCCACGAGGTGGAGCGGCGGCGGAGGGAGGGCCTGGAGGAGATCGCGGAAGCGGTGCGCCGTGCCGTGGCCGAGGAGCACGAGGTCCAGGTCCACGAGGTGGTGCTGATCCGCGCCGGATCGCTCCCCAAAACCTCCAGCGGCAAGGTGCAGCGGCGCCTCTGCCGGGAGCTCTACCTCCGGGGCGATCTCCTGGTAGTGGGCCGAAGCGCCCTGACCGGCAGGGATACGGCCCCGGAGTCCGGCCTCGCCCTGACCCGCGGCACGCTCGCCGCCCTGGAGCCGAAGGAGCGGCGGGCGATGCTCGAAGTGTTCCTGCGGGAACGCGCGGCGGCGGCCTTGGGGCTGGCGCCGGGCGCGATCTCCCCGGAGCAGCCGCTCACCGCCTTGGGTCTGGACTCGCTGGCAGCGGTGGAGCTCAAAGGGAACGTGGAAGCCTCTCTCGGCCTGGCCCTGCCTCTGGCGGAGCTGCTCCAGGGGGCTGGAGTCCGGACCCTCGCGGAGCGGCTCCTGGCTGATCTGGCAGCCGGAGCGGAGGGGGAGTCGGATCTCCCGCCGCTCCGGGCGATGTCCCTGGACGGGGATCAGCCCCTCTCCCCGGGGCAGAAGGCGCTCTGGTTCCTCCACCGGCTGGCGCCCGAGGGAGGCGCCTACAACATCGCCGTGGCGGCTCGCGTGCGGGGGCTGGACCCGGCGGCCCTGGAGCGGGCCCTGCTCGCCCTGGTCGCCCGGCACGAGGCCCTGCGGACCGTGTTCCGGGTGGAGGGGGACGAGCCCGTGCAGCGGTCGCTGCCCGGCAGCCCGGTGGACCTCCGGGTGGAGGACGCTTCGGGGAGGAGCGAGGCGGAGTTGGCGGAGCGGCTGGAGCAGGAGGCCTGGAGGCCCTTTGACCTGGAGGCCGGCCTGCCCCTGCGCCTGCGTCTCTTCGCTCGCGCCGGCGGGGAGGGGGTGCTCCTGGTCGCCGTGCACCACATCGTGGCCGACTTCTGGTCGCTGGGGGTGGTGGCCCGGGAGTTCAGCGCTCTCTATTCCCAGGAGACTGGCGGCCCGGCCGCGGACCTGGAGCCCCTGCCGCTGCGGTTCGCGGATTTCGTCCACTGGCAGGAGGCCAGGCTTGCGGGACCCCGGGGGGAGCGCCTCTGGGCGTATTGGCGGCAGCGGCTGGAGGGCGTCCGCGATCTCGACCTTCCCACGGACCACCCGCGCCCGCCGGTGCAGACGGACCTGGGTGGGGTCCGGGCCATGATCCTTCCGGTGTCCCTGGCGGAGGGGGTCCGGGCTCTGGGGGCGGCCCGAGGGACGACCCTGTTCATGACGCTGCTCGCGGTGTTCCAGGCCCAGCTCGCCCGCTACGCCAGCCAGGAGGACTTCGCCGTGGGATCGCCCATGGCCGGCCGGCCGGCGCCGGATCTCGCCGGGCTCGTGGGCTACTTCGTGAACACGGTGGCACTGCGGGCGGACCTGTCGGGAGAGCCGGCCTTCGAACGGCTCCTGGAGCGGACGCGGGAGGCGGCGCTCTCGGGGCTGGAGCAGGGCGACTTCCCCTTCGCTCTCCTCACCGAGCGGCTGCGGCCGGTGCGGGACCCGTCCCGCTCGCCCGTGGTCCAGACCCTCTTCGTGCTGCAGCGCGGCCGGGTCCAGGACGATCCGGGCCTCGCCGCCTTCGCCCTGGGAAGCGAGGGGGCGCGGATCTCCCTGGGCGGACTGGAGCTGGAGCCGGTGCGGATCGGAAAGCGGCCGGCGCAGTTCGACCTGACGCTGCAAGTGGCGGAGGCCGGAGGGGGGAGGCTCGCCGTCACCCTGGAGCACAACGCCGACCTCTTCGACGGCGCCACCGTAGAGCGGATGCTGGGTCACTTCCGAACCCTTATCGGCGCTGCGGTGGCTGAGCCGGGCGCACGAGTCTGGGACCTCCCCCTGCTCACCCCGGGGGAGCGCAGCCAGCTCCTGGTGGAGTGGAACGAGACTGCCCGGGAGTACCCGCGCGGCCTCCTGCACCAGCTGCTCGAGGCCCGTGCGGCGCAGAGTCCCGAGGCCAAGGCGGTGGTTGCGGGAAGCGTGCCGCTCACCTATGAGGAGCTGAACCGCCGGGCGAACCGGCTCGCCCACCACCTGCGCGGCCTTGGTCTGGGGCCGGAGGAGCGGGTGGGGGTCTGCCTGCGGCGGACGGAGAGGATGGTCGTTGCCCTCCTCGGGGTGCTCAAGGCGGGCGGCGCCTATGTGCCCCTCGATCCGGCCCACCCCCGGGAACGGCTGGAGCTGATCCTGGAGGACTCCGGCGCCCGGCTGGTGATCGCCGAGGATGCCACGGTCCCCTCCCTGCCGGAGGGCCGGATCCGCCGGGTCTCGCTGGATGCCGATGCGGAGGAGATCGCGCGAGAGAGCGGAGAGAATCCCGCGCCGGTCGCCGGACCCGGCAATCTGGCGTACCTCATCTACACCTCGGGCTCCACCGGCCGGCCCAAGGCCGTGGCGATCGAGCACCGGAGCCCGGTGGCGCTGATCCATTGGGCGCGGGAGGTCTTCGCGCCCAGGGATCTCGCGGGAACCCTCGCCGCGACCTCGATCGGTTTCGACCTCTCGGTCTTCGAGATCTTCGTGCCCCTCTCCTGGGGTGGCCGGGTCGTCCTCGCGGAAAACGCGCTGGCTCTCTCCACCCTGTCAGCGGTGGGGGAGGTGACGCTGATCAACACCGTCCCCTCCGCCCTGGCCGAGCTGGTGCGAGCCGGCACGGTGCCGGCGTCGGCAGGGGTGATCAACCTGGCGGGGGAGCCCATCCCATCCGCCTTGGTCGAGGCGATCCAGGCCCTGAAGCCCCCGCGGCGACTGTACAACCTCTACGGCCCCTCCGAAGACACGACGTATTCCACCTTCTCTCTCCTGACGAGGGGAAGCGAGGCGCCGATCGGCCGGCCGATCGCCAACACCCGGGTCTACCTCCTGGACGCCCGCGGCGGGCCGGTTCCGGTGGGCATCCCGGGCGAGCTGTTCCTGGCCGGTGAGGGGCTCGCGCGGGGATACCTGGACCGGCCGGACCTGACGGCGGAGCGGTTCGTGCCCGATCCCTTTTCGGTCCAGCCGGGGGAGCGCCTCTACCGTACGGGCGACCTGGCCCGCTTCCGGCCGGACGGTGTCCTGGACTTCCTCGGCCGGGCCGACCATCAGGTCAAGGTGCGCGGCTTCCGTGTCGAGCTCGGGGAGGTCGAGGCCGCCCTCGCCCGCCACCCCGAGGTGCGGGAGGCGGTGGTGATGGCGCGAGACGATGGCGACCAGGGCAAGCGCCTGGTGGCCTACGTGGTGCCCCGGGGGGTGTCCTCCTCGGCGTTGCGCGGGTTCTTGCAAAAGTCGCTGCCGGAGCCCATGGTCCCGTCGGCGTTCGTGGCTCTGGACGCCCTGCCGCTCTCTCCCAACGGCAAGCTCGACCGGCGGGCCCTGCCTGACCCGGAGGCGAGGAGCGGCGTCCAGGGAGCCCCTGCGGCCCCCCGCACGCCGGTCGAGGAGCTCCTGGCCGGAGCCGTGGCCGAGGTGCTCGGTCTGGAGCGGGTGGGGGTGCGCGACGACTTCTTCGCCCTGGGCGGCCACTCCCTCCTGGCCACCCGGCTCGTCTCCCGCATCTCCCGTGCGTTCGGCGTGGACCTGCCGGTGAGCAGCGTCTTTCTCCATCCCACCGTGGAGCGCCTCGCGGCCCGCATCGATGCCGAGGCGTCTCCGGCGGCCCCGCCGGTCACCCCGGTGCCTCGGGACGGCGGTCCCGTGCCCCTCTCCTTCGCCCAGCGGCGCCTCTGGCTCCTGGACCGTATCGAGCCCGGCAACCCGGCGTACAACGTTCCGGGTGCCGTGCGTCTCTCCGGCCCTGCGGATCTGCCGGCCCTGGCCCGGAGCCTGGAGGAGATCGTGGTCCGGCACGAGGCGCTGCGCACCGTGTTTCGGTTGGAAGGGGACCAGCCGGCGCAGGTGGTGGTGCCGCCGGCCGTGCGTCTCCCTCTCGTGGACCTCGCGGCCCTGCCACCGGGAGCAGGGGAGGCCGAGGCGGAACGGCTGGCCCGACAGGGGGCTGCGGCGCCCTTCGACCTCGCGAGAGGTCCCCTCTTCCGGATGCTGGTCCTGCGGCTGGACCGGGACGAGCACCTCCTGCTTCTCACCCTCCACCACATCGTGGCGGACGGCTGGTCCCTCTCCCTCTTCCTCGGCGAGCTCGCGGTTCTCTACGAGGCGTTCTCCGCAGGGCTCCCGTCCCCGCTCGCGCCCTTGGCCGTCCAGTACGCGGACTGGGCGGTGTGGCAGCGCGCCTGGCTGCGCGGCGAGGTGCTGGAGCGTCAGCTCGCCTGGTGGCGGGAGCAGCTGGCCAACCTCGCTGTGCTGGAGGTCCCCACGGACCACCCCCGCTCGATGGTGCGGAGCTTCCGGGGGGCCACCCGCTCGGCCCATCTGCCGGTGGGCTTGGCAGGGGAGATCGGGACTCTCGCCCGGCGCGAGGGCGCCACGCTGTTCATGACCCTCCTCGCCGCCTTCAAGGTCCTCCTCGCCCGGTCCACGGGCGCGGAGTCGATCCCCGTGGGCTCGCCGGTGGCCAACCGTGGCCGGGTGGAGGTCGAGAGGCTCATCGGCTTCTTCGTCAATACCCTGGTCCTCCACACCCGCGTGGGGGACGCACCTTCGTTCCGTAGTCTCCTCGCCCGGGTGCGGGAGGTCTGTCTCGGGGCCTGGGCCCACCAGGACCTCCCCTTCGAGCGCCTTGTGGAGGAGCTGCGCCCGGAGCGGCACCTGTCCCAGAACCCCCTCTTCCAGGTCGTCTTCCTCCTGGAGGAGCCGCTCCCCGAGAGTTCCCTGGGTCCCCTTGCCGCCCGAGCCCGGAGGGTGGAGACGGGTACTTCCAAGTTCGATCTGAGCTTGGGAGTGGCGCCGGGAGAGCGGGGGCTCGCCGTCACCCTGGAGTACGACGCGGTGCTGTTCGATCGGGCCACGGCGGACCGCCTCCTGGGGCACTGGCGGACCCTGCTGGAGGGAATCGTGGCCGATCCCGGGATGTCGATGGCGGCTCTCCCCCTCCTGACGGCCACCGAGCTGGCGCACGTCCTCGGCGCCTGGAGCGGATCCGCGGCCCCCTATCCCCGGGACGCCGCCCTGCACGAGCTGTTCGAAGGCGAGGTCCGGCGGGCGCCGGACGCCGTGGCCCTGGAGATCGGGGACGAGCGGCTGACCTACGCCGAGCTGGACGCCCGGGCGAACCGGCTGGCCCGGCGCCTGCGCCGCCTCGGGGTGGGCCTGGAATCCGCCGTGGGCCTGTGCGTGGAGCGCTCTGCAGCCCTGATCGTGGGCATGCTGGGCATCCTCAAGGCCGGCGGAGCCTACGTTCCCCTGGATCCCTCCTACCCGGAGGAGCGCCTCGCCTTCATGGTGGCCGACACCGCTCTGACCGCCCTGGTGACCCGACGGGAGATCGCGGCGGCGCAGGCTCCCTTCGCGGAGCGGACCGCTGCGATCGTGCTCCTCGACGCCGGCGGCAGGCTGGAGGACGGAGGGGAGAGCGGTGAGCCTCTTCCCTCTCTCGCAGGGGGAGGCCATCTGGCCTACGTGATGTACACCTCGGGCTCGATGGGCCGGCCCAAGGGGGTGGAGGTGCCGCACCGCGCGGTGGTGCGGCTGGTGAAGGGGACCGGCTACGCCCGCTTCGGGCCCTGGGAGGTCTTCCTCCAGCTCGCTCCCGCCTCGTTCGACGCGGCCACCTTCGAGATCTGGGGCGCGCTGCTGCACGGCGCCCGCCTGGCGGTCTTCCCGGGCCGGGTCCCCTCCCTGGAGGAGCTGGGGGCGGCCGTCGCCCGCCACAAGGTGACCACCCTCTGGCTTACCGCCGGTCTTTTCCACCAGGTGGTCGAGGGCGGGGTGGAAGGGCTGGCCGGGGTCTCCCAGCTCCTCGCCGGCGGCGACGTGCTCTCGCCGGAGCACGTCCGCCGGGCCCTCGCCCGCCTGCCCGGCTGCACGCTGATCAACGGCTACGGCCCCACGGAGAACACGACCTTCACCTGCTGCCACTCGATGCGGGACCCGGCCGAGGTCGAGAAGCCGGTGTCCATCGGCTCGCCGGTCGCCAACACCCGCGTCCACCTCCTGGATCGCGAGCTCCGGCCGGTGCCGGTGGGAGTGCCCGGTGAGCTGTTCGCGGCGGGCGACGGGCTCGCCCGGGGCTACCGCAACCGGCCGGACCTCACCGCTGAGCGGTTCGTCCCCAGCCCGTTCCCGTCCTATCCCGAAGGGGGGGAAAGGCTGTATCGCACCGGCGATCTCGCGCGCTGGCGCCCCTCGGGCCGGATCGAGTTCCTCGGCCGCGCGGACCTCCAGGTCAAGATCCGCGGCTTCCGCATCGAGCCGGCCGAGATCGAGGCAGCCCTCGCCCTCCATCCGGGCGTGGCCGACGCCGCCGTGGTGGTCCGGGACGACCTGCCGGGAGGCAAGGGCCTGGTCGCCTATGTGGTGCCGCAGGACGGGGCATCGTTCCCGGCCGACCTCCGGGATTTCCTGCGGGCGCGCCTTCCCGAGCCCATGGTGCCGTCGTTTTTCGTCCCCTCCTCCGGGCTTCCACTCAATCCCAATGGCAAGGTGGACCGCAGGGCCCTTCGCCAGGGCCCGGGGCCGGAGGAGATGGACCGCCCGGAGCACGTGCCTCCGCGCACGCCGCTGGAGAAGGCGCTGGCAAAGATCTGGAGCGAGGTCCTGGGGGTCGAGACGATCGGCGTCCACGACAACTTCTTCGAGCTCGGCGGCCATTCGCTGCTGGGCGTCCAGGTGCTCTCGCGGATCGACAGCGTCTTCCGGGTCGATCTGCCGCTGGTAGATCTTTTCGAGGAGCCCACCGTGGCGGGGCTCGCCGCCCGCCTGAAGAACACACTGATGACCCGGGGCAAGCAGACCCCCACCGTGGCCGCCCTGGCGGAGCGGCTGGTCGGGTCCCAGCAGGTTGCAGCTCCTGAGATGCCGGCCGGAGGAGCGGGGGAGGACCTCCCCCTCTCCTTCGCCCAGCGCCGCCTCTGGCTCGCCGAGCTTCTCGCTCCGGGGAACCATCTCTACAATGTGCCGCTGGCGGTGCGCCTCCGCGGGGATTTGGTGGAGGAGCCGCTCCTCCTCAGCCTTGCCGAGATCGTGCGGCGCCACGAGCCGTTGCGCACCGTCTTTCCGCAGGGAGAGATCGAGCCCGTTCAGGTCGTGCTCCCGCCGCCCTCTGTCTCGGAGCTGACGATCGCTCGTGCCGATCTGAGCGGCCTGCCCGCGCCGGAGCGGGAGGAGGCCCTCCGCGATGCGATCCGGATGGAAGCGGAGCGACCCTTCGACCTTACCTTGGGGCCGGTGGCGCGCTTCCTCCTGCTGCGGCTCGGCCCCCGCGATCACGTCTTGATGGTTGACGTGCACCACATCGCCACCGACGGCTGGTCGATGAGCCTCTTCTTCCAGGAGCTGGCCGCGCTTTATGGGGCCTTCCTCGCGGGACGTCCTTCGCCCCTGCCGGCGCTGCCGCTCCGCTACGCGGACTTCGCGGTCCAACAGCGACGCGACCTCGAGAGCGAGGCGGTGCAGCGCCAGCTCGCCTGGTGGCGCCGGGAGCTCGCCGGGTTGCCAGCGTTGGAGCTGCCCACCGACCGTCCCCGGCCCCCCGTTCCCGGTCCCGGCGGCGCGAGCCGGCCTTTCCTTCCGCCGCCGGACCTCGTGGCGCGCCTCCGGGCCCTCGCTCCGGCAGAGGGGGTCACCCTGTTCGTGGCCCTCCTGGGAGGCTTCTGGTCCCTGCTCTCCCGGCTGAGCGGCCAGGACGACTTCGCGGTGGGCGTGCCTTCCGCCGGTCGCAACCGTCCGCAGACGGAGGGCCTGATCGGCTTCTTCGTCAACACCCTGGTCCTGCGCAGCCGGCTGGAGGGCGCCCCGCCGTTCCTCACCCTGCTCCGGCGGGCCCGGGACACCGTCGTTGCCGCCCAGGCAAACCAGGACGTGCCGTTCGACAGGCTGGTCGAGGAGCTCCATCCGGAGCGTGACCCGTCCCGCTCGCCGCTGTTCCAGGTGATGTTCGCCTTTCTGAGCGTCCCCCCGGTCGAGGTCCGGATGCCGGGGCTCGAGGCGGAGCTGCTAAAGACCGAGATCACGACGGCGAAGTTCGACCTGACGCTTTCGCTCCACGAGATGGACGGGAGTCTCGGCGGGCGGATCGAGTACCGCTCTCAGCTCTTCGAGGCGTCCACGATCGACCGCTTCGTGAGTCATCTCGGGGTGCTCCTTGAAGGAGCCGTGGCCGATCCGGTACGGCGGATCTCCGAGCTCCCCCTGCTGACGGAGGCGGAGCGCCGGCAACTCGTCTCCGGATGGAACCCGCTCCGTTCCGTGGAGGAGGGCCGGGCCTGTTGTCTCCATCATCTCTTCGAAGAGAGGGCGCGGCGCTCTCCGGACGCTCTGGCCGTGGCCGGCGGAGAGGATGGGTTGACCTATGGAGAGCTCGACGCCCGGGCCGACCGCCTGGCCCATCATCTCCGTTCGCTGGGCGTGGGGCCGGAGGTCCCGGTCGCCGTCTGTCTGGAGCGCTCGCCGGAGCTGATCGTGGCCCTCCTCGGTGTGCTCAAGGCCGGGGGCGTCTACGTCCCATTCGATCCGGCACACCCGCGGGACCGCCTGGCCCTCGTCCTCGAAAGTAGTGGCGCGGCGGTGCTGCTGGAGGAGGAGGTGCAGCTCCTGGCTGCCCGGAGCGCCGCTCCTCACGGGGTGGAGCTCGACCCTGGAAACCTGGCCTACGTCATCTACACCTCGGGCTCCACCGGGCGGCCCAAGGGGGTCGGGGTCTCCCACGCCGCCGCCGTCGAGCACTGCCAAGGGGTGATCCGCGCCTACGGGCTGACGGAGAGAGATTGGGTCCTCCACTTCGCCTCGCCGAGCTTCGACGTGGCCCTGGAGCAGGTTCTCGCTCCGCTCGCAGCAGGTGCCACTCTGGTCCTGCGCGGTCGGGAAGTGTGGGGCAGCGAGGAGCTCCTCCGCAAGATCGGCGAGCAGGGCCTGACCTTCGTCAACCTGCCCACCGCCTTCTGGCACCGCTGGGTGAACGATCTCGGGGACACGGCGGCGCTGCCCCCGTCTCTCCGCCTGGTGCTCGTGGGAGGGGAGGAGATGTCTCCCCAGGCGGTCCGCCTCTGGAACCGGCCAGCCCGGGCCGAAGTCCGCCTCCTCAACGGGTACGGTCCCACTGAGGCGGTCATCACGGCCACCCTCCACGAGGTCGGTGCCCGGGACGGCTCCGGCACGGTGCCCATCGGGCTGCCGCTCCCCGGCCGGTCGGCCCACGTCCTCGACCGCCATGGGCACCTGGCTCCCGTGGGGATGGCGGGCGAGCTGGCCTTGGGCGGAATCCTGGCCCGGGGCTACCTGGGCCGTCCCGACCTCACGGCCCGTTCCTTCGTGCCCGATCCGTTCGCTGCGGAGCAGGGGAGGGCCGGCGAACGCCTCTATCGTACGGGCGACCTCACCCGGCGGCGGCCGGACGGCGCCCTCGAGTTCCTGGGCCGCATCGATGACCAGGTCAAGGTCCGGGGCTTTCGCATCGAGCCGGGCGAGATCGAGGCGGCGCTCCTCGCCCACCCGGCGATCCGCGAGGCGGTGGTGCTGGCGGTGCCGGCGGGCAGGGCCGAAAGGCGGCTCGCCGCGTGGCTGGTGGCGGCCGGAGAACGGGCACCTTCGGCCTCCGAGCTACGGGCGTTCCTCGGCGAGCGGCTGCCCGACTTCATGCTCCCAGCTTCGTTCGTCCCGCTCCCCGCCCTCCCCCTGACGCCCCACGGCAAGGTGGACCGGCGGGCCCTGCCGCTCCCCGAGATGGGGGAGACGGATCCCCACGCCGTGCCCCGCGACGTGGCCGAGGAGCTGATCGCCGGGATCTGGAGCGACCTTCTCCACGTGGAGGGGGTGGGGAGCCGGGACGACTTCTTCGTCCTGGGCGGTCACTCCCTGCTCGCCACCCAGGCCGCCTCCCGGGTGCGGAAAGCCTTCGGCGTGGATCTGCCGGTCTCGGCGGTGTTCGAGGCTCCCACCCCGGCGGCCCTGGCGGAGAGGATTGCGGCTGCCCTCCACGCGCCGGGCGCTCCCGCCGCGCCGGCCCTCGTGCCCCTGCCGCGAGACCCCGAGGGCTCCCCCCTCTCCTACTCCCAGCAGCGGCTGTGGTTCCTCCACCGCCTGGAGCCCGAGAGCCCGGCCTATCACGTCCCCGGAGCCCTGCGCCTCAGAGGCCCGCTCCGCCCCGAGATCCTGGAGCGGGCCCTGGAGGAGATCGTCCGGCGGCACGAGGCGCTCCGCACGGTCTTCTGTGAAAGGGAGAAGGGGCCGGTGCAGGTGGTGCTCCCGCCGCCGGCCCTTCTCCTGCCCGTGGTCGATTTGGGAGGGTTGCCGGAGGCTGCCTGGGAGGCCGAGGCCCTGCGCACTTTCGAACGGGAGGCGCGGCGGCCCTTCGACCTCGCCGCCGGCCCGCTGGTCCGCGCCCATCTGATCCGGCTCGGCGGCGAGCATCACCTCCTCGGTATCGTCCTCCATCACGTCATCTCGGACGCCTGGTCGCTCGGGATCATGCTGCGCGAGTTGGGGGCGCTCTACCGGGCGTTCGTGGCCGGCGGGCCGTCGCCCCTGCCCGAGCTGCCCGTCCAGTACCCGGACTTCGCCGCCTGGCAGCGGCGCTGGCTCTCCGGCGAAATGCTGGCGCGCGAGGTCGAGCACTGGCGGAGCGCGCTCGACGGGGCCCCCGAGGCCTTGGAGCTGCCCACCGACCGGCCACGCCCGGTGGCCCCCACCCACGCGGGGGCGCGGCGGCCCTTCACCCTGCCCGCGGACCTCGCATCCGGCCTGCGGTCCCTCGGTCGGCGGGAAGGGTGGACGCCGTTCATGATCCTCCTCGCCGCCTTCCACTCCCTGCTCGCGCGCCTCTCCGGCCAGCGCGACGTGGTCGTGGGCTCTCCCATCGCGAACCGCAACCGGATGGAGATCGAGGGCCTGATCGGCTTCTTCACCAACACCCTGGCTTTGCGACTCGACCTCTCGGGAGACCCTTGTTTCCACGACCTCGTGAACCGGGCCCGGGCCGTCACCTTGGAGGCCCACGCTCACCAGGACCTGCCGTTCGAAAAGCTCGTGGAAGAGATCCACCCCGAGCGGGACCTGGCGCGAACCCCCGTCTTCCAGGTGATGCTCACGTTCCAGAACGCCGCGCCTCCCGACCCGGACCTGCCGGGCATTACGGCCGGGATGCTGGAGGTGGACGCCGGCGTGGCCAAGTTCGACCTCGTGCTGTCCCTCCTCGAATCTCCCGGGGGAGGCTTCGCCGGGAGCCTGGAGCACAGCCGCGAGCTGTTCGACGACGCCACGGCCGGCCGGGTCCTTGAACGCTTCACGATTCTCCTCGCGCAAGCGGTGGCCGATCCCGGCTGCCGGCTCTCCGGCCTGCCGCTCCTCTCCGCCGCGGAGCGGGTTCAGCTCGCCGTCTGGAACCGCACGGTGGCCGAGGTGCCGCCGGACCTCTGCGTCCATGACCTCGTCGCGGCCCAGGCGGCCCGCACTCCGGAGGCCTCCGCCGTCGAGCACGGAGACGAGCGGTTGACCTACGCCGGGCTGATGGAACGGGCCGGGCGTCTCGCCCGCCGGCTGCGGGCGCGGGGAGCCGGGGCGGACGTGCCGGTGGGGGTCTTCCTCGACCGCTCGCTGGACATGACCGTGGCCCTCCTCGGCGTCCTCCAGGCCGGCGGCGCGTACGTGCCCCTCGATCCCGGATACCCGCGGGAGCGCCTGCGCCGGATGTTGGGAGAGGCCGCGGCTCCCGTGGTGGTGACGCGGACCTCTCTCCTGGCCGACCTGCCCGCCGCTCCGGAGCGGGCCCTGCTCGTGGACGAGCAGGGAGAGAATGCAGCGGCTTCGGGCCCGTCCCTGCCGGCCTTTCCGGAGAGCCTCGCCTACGCGATCTACACGTCCGGTTCCACGGGCCGCCCCAAGGGGGTGGCCATGTCCCATCGGGCCCTGGTCAACCTCCTCGCTTGGCAGGCGAGGGACTCCCGGGCGGGGACGGGAACCCGCACGCTCCAGTTCGCCCCGGTCTCGTTCGACGTCTCGTTTCAGGAGATCTTCTCGACTTGGTGCACGGGCGGCGTGGTCGTGCTGGTCGCGGAGGAGACCCGCCGCGATCCGGAGGCGCTCCTGCGGTTCCTCTCCGAGCAACGAATCGAGCGCACGTTCCTCCCCTTCGTGGCCCTCCAGCAACTCGCCCTGGCGGCCGAGGCCGGATCTCCCGCGCTGCGCCTGCGGGAGGTCATGACGGCCGGCGAGCAGCTCTATACGACCCCCCAGGTGGTGGACCTGTTCTCCCAGGCCGCGGGAGCGGTCCTCCACAACCACTACGGCCCCACCGAGACCCACGCTGTCAGCTCGCTCACGCTGGACGGCCCTCCCGGCCGGTGGCCCGAGCGCCCCACCGTGGGCCGCCCGATCACCAACGTCCGGGTCTTCCTCCTCGGGCCAGATCTCGACCCGGTTCCTCCCGGGGTGCCGGGCGTGCTCCACGCCGGAGGCGCCGGGCTGGCGCGGGGATACCTGGGACGGCCGGACCTGACGGCCGAGTGCTTCCGCCCCGACTCTTTCGAAGGGATGGAGGGCTGGGCTCCCGGCGCGCGCCTCTACTGCACGGGGGACCTGGCCCGCTGGCGACCGGACGGCACGATCGAGTTCCTCGGCCGGCGCGATCACCAGGTGAAGGTCCGCGGGCACCGCATCGAGCTGGCCGAGGTGGAGACGGCCCTCGCCCGCCATCCGGCGGTGGCCCAGGCGGTGGCCGCCGTGCACGGTCAGGACAGGGGAGCCGGGGCGAAACGCTTGGTGGGATACGTGGTCTTCCGGGGCGGGGGGACCCTCCCCGAGTGGAGCGAGATCCGGGACTTCCTGCTGCGGGAGCTGCCCGAGCCCATGGTCCCCACGGCCTGGGTGCGGCTCGACAGCTTCCCCCGGACCCCTAGCGGCAAGGTGGACCGCCGCTCCCTGCCTGCCCCGCACGCCGCCGAAGTTCTCGTGCCGCCGCGGACGCCGGTGGAGGAGCTCCTCGCCGGCATCTGGCGCGAGGTCCTGGAGATCGAGCGGGTCGGGATCGACCAGAGCTTCTTCGAGCTGGGTGGCCACTCCCTCCTGGCCACCCGGCTGATCTCCCGCGTGCGCGAGGTCTTCGGTGTGGAGATCCCCCTGCGTCGCCTGTTCGAGAAGCCCATCCTCGCCGACTTCGCCCAGGGGGTCGAGACCGCCCTCGCCGAAGAGAGCCCGGCCGGACCGCCGGTCGTCCCCGTCCCCCGCGACCGTGCCTTGCCGCTCTCCTTCGCCCAGGAGCGCCTCTGGTTCCTCGACCGGTTCCAGGGGGGCGGGGCGGTCTACAACGTCCCCCTGGCCGTTCGTCTGCGCGGCGCGCTGGAGGTGCCGGCCCTGGCTGCGGCCTTCGGCGAGATCGTCCGGCGCCACGAGAGCCTGCGCACCTCCTTCCCGCAGCGGGACGGCGAGCCCGTGCAGGTGATCGCTCCGCCCGCGGGCGCGGGCTCCTGGCGGCTGCCGGTGGCCGACCTGGCCGGGCTGCCCACCGACCTGCGCGACGCCGAGGCGCGCAGGCTCGCCGACCGGGAGACGCGCTGGGCGTTCCCCCTCGACCGCGGACCGCTGTTCCGCACCACCGTCCTCCGTCTGGGAAAGGGCGACCACCTGCTGCTCCTCAACATGCACCACATCGTGTCGGACGGCTGGTCGCTCGGGGTCCTCATCGCCGAGACTGCGGCGCTCTACACGGCCGCCCTCGCCGGCGCCCCCTCCCCGCTGCCGGAGATGCCGGTGCAGTACGCGGACTTCGCCGTCTGGCAGCGGGCGTGGCTCTCCGGCAGGAAGCTGGAGGAGCAGGTCGGCTTCTGGCGGCGCCAACTCGCCGGGGCATCCGTCGTGGAGCTCCCTACGGACCACCCGCGGCCCGCATTGCAGAGCTTCCGCGGTGCCGAGCACCGCTTCGCGGTGGACCCAGGGCTCGGCGGCCGACTCGCCGCCTTGGCGCGCAGCGAGAGCGCCACGCCCTTCATGGTCCTCGCCGCCGCCCTGTTCACCCTCCTGGCCCGGATGAGCGGCCAGCGGGACCTCACCCTCGGCTCGCCGATCGCCAACCGCAACCGCGTCGAGACCGAGGGACTGATCGGGTTCTTCGTCAACACGCTCGTGCTGCGGGCCGATCTCTCCCGGGCCGCGACCTTCCACGACCTGCTGCGCCAGGTGCGCGAGACGACCCTGGGGGCCTACGCGCACCAGGACCTGCCGTTCGAGAAGCTCGTCGAGGAGTTGCACCCCGACCGGGACCTCTCGCACACGCCGCTCTTCCAGGTCCTGCTCGCGCTCCAGAACACCCCCCTGGCTGCCCGGAACCTGCCGAGGCTCGTCCTCGCTCCGGAGGGCGCATCGTCCGGCACGGCCAAGTTCGACCTCTCGATCGTCTTCGCGCCGCAGGGAGCGGACCTCCTGGGCGTGGTCGAGTACGCCACCGACCTGTTCGAGGCCCCGACCGCGGCCCGCCTGGCGGCGCACCTCCTCAACCTCCTGGAGGGGGCGGTCGCCGGCCCCGGGACGGCCCTGGCGGAGCTCCCCCTGCTCTCCGAGGCCGAGCGCCACCATCTCCTCGCCGAGTGGAACGACACGGCGTCCCCGGCCGCGGACGATCCCCTCCTCCACCAGCTCTTCGAGGCCCAGGTCTTCGCCCGGCCCGAGGCCGTGGCCGCCGTCTTGGAGGGGAGCGAGATCACCTATGGCGAGCTCGACGCACGGGCGAACCGGCTGGCCGGGCTCCTGCGCCGGCTCGGGGTGAGCCCCTCGGACGCGGTGGGCGTATGGATGGAACGCTCGCTGGACATGCTCACCAGCGTTCTCGGCATCTTGAAGGCCGGGGGCGCCTATCTGCCCCTGGACGCCTCCTGGCCGGTGGAGCGGGTGGAGACCATCCTCGCCGGCACGAGCGCGCGCATCCTCGTCGCCGGCTCCTCCCGCCTCGCCGCCGTCGAGGAGATCCGGTGGCGCCTGCCGGAGCTCGGAGACGTGGTCTGCCTGGACGTCGCGACCCCCCGGCCCGCGCACGAGCCTGTGGACGTCCAGGAAGTGCGTGGCCTGTGGGATTTCATCGCCGAGCAGGCCGTGGACCGGGTGACCGCCGGCGGCTTCTTCCACGCCACGGGCGAGCCCTTCACCGAGGCGGAGGTGGACGAATACCGGGACCGGGTGGTGGGTCTCGCCGAGCCCTGGATCGGTCGGAACAAGCGGGTGCTGGAGATCGGCTGCGGCTCGGGGCTGATCCTCTGGGAGATCGCTCCCCGCGTGGCCCGGTACGTGGGTCTCGACCCATCCGAGCGGACGCAGGAGAGGAACCGCGAGACCGCCCGCCGGGAGGGCCTCGCCCACGTGGAGCTCCCCACCGGCTTTGCCCACGAGATCGAAGATTGGCCCGCGGGCTCCTTCGACCTCGTGATCCTGGCGAGCACGGTGCAGTTCTTCCCCGGCCCCACTTACCTCCAGCGGGTGCTGGAGCTCGCCCTGCGCATCCTCGCCCCGGGTGGCGCGGTGCTCGTGGCCGACGTCATGGACGCCCGCAGCAGGCAGCCCGGTGGCAGGGAGCTGGTGGTGGACGAGGGTTTCTTCCGCGACCTCCCGGCCGAGGTCCGGATCTTCCATCGCGCCGAGGGCTTCGCCAACGAGCTCCGCTTCCGCTATGACGTCGTGCTGATCCCAGGTGAGGGGAGGGCGCCGGCGAAGCGCCTGTGGACCGGCTGGCACGTCGCGCAGCATCCGGCGGAGCGGCCGGAGCCCGGGCCGGCGGGACCGGAGGACGTGGCCTACATCATCCACACCTCCGGCTCCACGGGCGCGCCCAAGGGGATCGTGGTCCAGCACCGGCCGGTGGTGAACCTCATCCGCTGGGTCAATAAAACGTTCGGCGTGGGCCCGGGCGACCAACTCCTGTTCGTTACCTCCCTCTGCTTCGACCTCTCGGTCTACGACGTCTTCGGCACGCTCGCGGCCGGCGGCACGATCCACGTGGCCTCGGAGGAGGACCTGCGCGATCCCGAGCGCCTGGTCCGTGCCCTGACGAGCGAGCCGATCACGATCTGGGACTCGGCGCCCGCGGCCCTCCAGCAACTCGCCCCCCTGTTCCCCGCCCCGGGGACGCTCGCGGCGAGCCCCCTGCGTCTGGTGCTCCTCTCCGGCGACTGGATTCCCGTCTCCCTGCCGGACCAGGTGCGGGCGGCCTTCCCCGGAGCCCGCGTGGTGAGCTTGGGAGGCGCCACCGAGGCCACCATCTGGTCCAACTGGTATCCCGTGGGCGAGGTGGCCCCGGGCTGGCCGAGCATCCCCTACGGCCGGCCCATCGCCAATGCCCGCTATCACGTCCTCGACGAAGAGCTGGGCCCTGCCCCGGTCGGTGTGCCGGGGCCCCTCTACATTGGCGGCGACTGCCTCTGCGTGGGCTACGCGCAGGCACCGGAGACCACGGCGGAGAAGTTCCTGCCCGATCCCTTCTCCGGCCGGCCCGGCTCCCGTCTCTACGCCACCGGGGACCGGGCGCGCTACAAGCCGGACGGCAACTTGGAGTTCCTGGGTCGCCTCGACATCCCGGTCAAGGTGCGGGGCTACCGCATCGAGCTGGAGGAGATCGAAGCCGCGCTCAGCCGCCACCCCGGCGTGCGCGAAGCCGTGGTGCTGGCCCGGGAGGACGTCCCTGGAGACAAGCGCCTCGTGGGTTATGTCGTGCCCGCCCGCCGGCCCGCCCCGGAGCCGGGGGAGCTGCGGACCGCGCTCCAACAGACGCTCCCCGACTACATGGTGCCCTGGACGTTCGTCACCCTGGAAACCCTGCCGCTCACCGCCAACGGCAAGGTGGACCGCTGGACCCTGCCCGCTCCCCAGGACGCCGGGAGCGGCGGGGCCTACGTGGCTCCCCGCAACGAGCTCGAACGGGCCGTGAGCGCCGTCTGGCGGGAGGTGCTGGGCGTCGCTCGGATCGGGGTCCACGACAACTTCTTCGAGTCGGGAGGCAGCTCGCTCCTGATCGCGAAGCTCCACAGTCGGTTGAAGAGCACCCTCGGCGTCGACGTCCCGGTGATGGAGCTGTTCCGCTACCCTACGATCGACGCCCTGGCCCGCCGGCTCGCCGAAGAGCCCCGGCCGGAGGCCCCGCAGGAGAAGCTCGAAGCCGTCCGCGCCCGCACCCGCGGACGCCAGGAGGCGCTTCGGCAGATGAGCCAGGCCCGGGCGAAGCGCCGGGGACGGGACGAATGACGAGAGGAAGGGCAGATGAATCATCCGGATGACGTGCAGCCGCCGCAGGGGATCGCCATCGTCGGCATGGCCGGCCGCTTCCCTGGCGCCCGCACGCTGCGACAGTTCTGGGAGAACCTCCGCCAGGGCGTGGAGTCGATCTCCTTTTTCACCGACGAGGAGCTCCTGGCCTCGGGCGTGGATCCGGACCTGCTCCGCCACGAGAGCTACGTGCGGGCCAAGGGGATCCTCGACGACGTCGAGGGCTTCGACGCCGCTTTCTTCGGCTTCACTCCCCGGGAAGCGGAACTCCTGGACCCCCAGCACCGCGTGCTCCTCGAATGCGCCTGGGAGGCTCTGGAGGACGCGGGCTACGATCCCCAAGGCCTCGGCGCCCGGACCGCCGTCTATGTCGGCTCCGGCCCCAGCGCCTATCTCCTCTCGAACCTCCTGCCGAGCGCCGAAACCCTGCGCAAGGCCGGGGTCCTTCAGGCCCTCCTCTTCAACGATCGCGACTTCCTGGCCACCCGCCTCTCCTACAAGCTCGACCTGCGGGGCCCGAGCGTTCTCGTCCAGACCGCCTGCTCCACCTCGCTCATGGCCGTCCACCTGGCCTGCCAGAGCCTGCTATCGGGGGAAACCGACGTGGCTCTCGCGGGCGGAGTCTCGATCGGCGTCCCGGTCAAGGACGGCTACCTCTACCAAGAGGGGAGCATCGCCTCCCCGGACGGTCACTGCCGCGCCTTCGACTCCCGGGCCGGCGGCTCCGTGGCCGGCGACGGCGTGGGCCTCGTGGTCCTGAAGCGCCTCGCCGACGCCCTGGAGGACGGCGACCGCATCCACGCCGTGATCCTCGGCTCCGCGGCCAACAACGACGGCTCGGCCAAGGTGGGCTACACCGCGCCCAGCATCGAGGGGCAGGCCGAGGTGATCACCGAGGCCCTCCTCATGGCCGGCGTCGAGCCCGCCTCCATCGGCTACGTCGAGGCCCACGGCAGCGGCACGGCCCTGGGCGATCCGGTGGAGATGACGGCGCTGACCCAGGCCTTCCGCGGCGCCGGGCTCGACGGCACCGGCCTCTGCGCCGTAGGCTCGGTCAAGACCAACGTGGGGCACTGCAACACGGCGGCCGGCGTCGCGGGGCTGATCAAGACCGTGCTGGCCTTGGAGCACGGCGAGATCCCGCCTAGCCTCCACTACGAGCAGCCGAACCCGCAGATCGATTTCGCGGACAGCCCCTTCTTCGTCAACGCCGTCCTGCGGCCCTGGCCCGCCGGGGACTCTCCCCGCCGCGCGGGAGTGAGCTCCTTCGGCATGGGCGGCACCAACGTCCACGTCGTCCTGGAGGAGACGCCCCCGCGGGAGCCCTCCGCGGCGTCCCGGCGCTCCGCGCATCAGCTCCCCGAATCCGCCCGCACCCCCGCCGCCCTGGAAACGGCGGCGGCCAACCTGGCGGAGGCCCTCCGCCGCGAGCCCGGGATGGACCTGGCGGACGCCGCCTTCACCCTCCAGGTCGGCCGCCGCGGCTTCGACTACCGCCGGGTCGTGGTGGCCCGGGATGCCCAGGACGCCGCCGCGGCGCTCGCCGATCCCCGGCGGGCGATCTCCGACGCCCGGGAAGGCACGGCGGCCCGGCCGGTCGTCTTCCTCTTCCCGGGTCTCGGGGACCAGTACGTGGACATGGCTCGGGAGCTCTACGAGACCGAGCCGGCGTTTCGCGAGCAGATCGACCTCTGCGCGGAGATCCTCACGCCCCACCTCGGATTCGACCTCCGCCAGGCCATCTTCTCCGAGGGGCCTGCCGTTCTCCGCTCCGCGGGCCAGGGTCTCGACTTCCGTGCCCTGCTCCGCCGCGACGCCGCCCCGGCCGATCCGGCCGCGGCCCGCCTCGCCCGCACCGAGGTGGCCCAGCCCGCCTGCTTCGTCGTCGAGTACGCCCTTGCCCGGCTCCTGATGACCTGGGGAATCGCGCCCGAGGCGATGATCGGCTACAGCATCGGCGAGTACGTGGCCGCCTGCCTCGCCGGGGTCCTGTCGCTGGAGGACGCCCTCGCCCTCGTCGCCCGGCGGGCCAGGCTCATCCAGGACCTGCCGGCCGGAGCCATGCTCGCCGTGCCCCTGCCCGAGGCCGAGGTCCGCCCCCTCCTCGGCGACTCTCTCTCCATTTCGGCCACCAACGGCCCGCACCTCACGGTCGTCGGCGGCCCGGCAGACGCCGTGGACGCGCTGGCGCGAGCCCTGGAACAGAGGGGAGCGAGCACCATCCGCCTCCAGACGACCCACGCCTTCCATTCCTCGATGATGCAGCCGGCGGTGGCGGCCTTCACCGCCCTCGCCCGGCAGGTGCGGATGAGCCCGCCGCGCATCCCCTACCTCTCCAACGTCACCGGCGCCTGGATCACCCCCGCTGACCTCGAGGATTCCGCTTACTGGGCCCGGCACATGCGCCAGACCGTGCGCTTCGCGGAGGGATTGACGGAGTTGCTTAAGGATTCTGCCCGCACTTACCTGGAGGTGGGGCCGGGGGCCACCCTCGGCGCGCTCGCCCGGCAGCACCCGGACGCCCCGGCCGGCCTCGTCGCCGCCTCCACTCTGCGCCGTGCGAGCGAGTCCCGCTCGGACGGCGAGAACCTCCTGGAGGCCGTGGGCCGGCTCTGGGCCGCGGGCGCCGAGGTGGACTGGAAGAGCTTCTGGGCCGGCGAGCGGCGCCAGCGCGTCGAGCTGCCCACCTACCTCTTCGAGCGCCAGCGCTGCTGGATCGAGCCCCCGCACGGAGCACGGGCGGCCAGGCTCCGGAGCGAGGAGACAAGGGCCCGGGCCGACCTGGCCGACTGGTTCTACGCGCCTGTCTGGAAGCAGGCCCCGCTGGCCCGGCCGGTCCGGTCCGTCGCCGGCACCTCCTGGCTCGTCGTCCTGGACGAGACCGGCTTCGGGGAGAGGCTGGCCGAGCGGCTCCGGCGGGACGGCGCCGAGGTCGCCACCGTGGCCGCGGGGGACGGCTTCGCAGGTGTGGGCGGCTACGACAGGATCGTCCACCTCCGGAGCCTGATCCGGGACGAGCCCGCCTTCGAGGCCGCCTTGGCGTCCGGTCTCGCGAGCCTCGTCCTCCTCCAGCAGGCCCTGAGCCAGGGAGCGGGGGAGGGGGGAGCCCCCGTCCGCATCGCCGTGGTGGGCAATCACCTCCAGGAGGTCCTGGAGGGAGATCCGGTCGTCCCCGCCAAGGCCGTCCTCCTTGGTGCGGTCAAGGTCCTCCACCAGGAGAGCACCCGTCTCACCTGCGGCGCCGTGGACGTCATCCTTCCCGAGCCCGGCTCGCCCGCCGAGGAGCGTCTCATCGGCCAGATCCTGGACGAGGTCGAGGCCGGCCTCCCGCCCGTGGTGGCCTTGCGAGGCCGGCAGCGCTGGGTCCGCTCCTTCGAGCGTGTCCGGATGGAGGCGGTGGAGCCCGCCGCTTCGCCTCTGCACCGCGGAGGCGCTTTCCTGATCACCGACGGCGCCCACGGCGTGGGGCCGTCGCTGGCCGAGCACCTGGTCCGTTCCGAGGGCGCGCGCGTGGCCGTCGTCCTGCCGCCGGACGCTCTCTCCGGCCCGCAGCCCTGGGAGGGGCTGGAGGGGATTCACCTCCTCCGGGCCGACCTTGCCTCTCCGGGAGGCGCGCGCTCGGTCCTCGACCAGTGCCGCGAGCGCCTTGGCCGGCTCGACGGCGTCTTCGTCACCAGCGGCTCGTACACCGGCGGCCTTCTCCAGTTGAAGACCCCGGAGGGTCTCGCCGCCGCCCTCGGTCCCCTGGTCCGCGGCACCGAGGACCTCCTCGCAGCTCTCGACGATTCGGCAGAGCCCCCGACTTTCGTGGCCCTCTGCGCCTCCACCATCACCTTCTCCGGAGGTCTGGGCCAGCTCGATATCGCCGCCACCGGGGCCTTGCTCGACGCCCTGGCCCTGCGGCACTCCGCTTCCGGAAGGGTGCCCGTGACCGCGATCCACTGGGACCCGCATCAGTGGGGCGACTGGCTCGCCGGCGGCGTGGGGGAGGGGCTGGGCCTCGCCACTGAGCAGCTCCAGCAGGAGATGGAAGCCTTCCGGATCTCGCCGGCCGAGAGCGTGAAAGCCCTGCGGCGCCTCCTGGCAAGCGGCCTCTCCCAGGTGATCGTATCGGCGGGGGATCTCGAACGCCTGATCGCCGAGACCGACGAGTTCACTCTCGAGGTCTTCCTTGCGGAGATGGAGAAGGCCCGCCACGCCGCCCAGCCGCACCAGCGCACCGGGCTCTCCACCCTTTACGTCGAGCCTCGCAACGAGACCGAGGAGAAACTCGCCGCCCTCTGGCAGGACCTCTTCGGCATCGACCGAATTGGCATCGACGACAACTTCCTCGAGCTGGGGGGCCACTCTCTCCTGGCCATCCAGCTCATGACGCAGATCCGCAACATCTTCGAGGTCGACCTTCCCGTCACGGCTCTCTTCGAGGCCCCCACAATCGCCGGCTTGGCCGAGACGATCGCGAGAGAGCAGCGCGGCGGAGAAGAGGACCCCGAGGAGTTGGAGCGCCTCCTCGCCGCCGTCGAGGGCCTCTCCCCCGAGGAGGCCTTGGCCAAGATGGCCGAGATGGGACTCGCCGTCCCCGAGGAAGCTGCGCCGTGAGCGTCTCCGACCGTCTCGCGAGCCTCACCCCCGAGCAGCGTGCCCTCTTCGAGGCCCTGCGCGCCCGGCAGCAGAAGGCTGCCCCTCGGCGTCCGCCCCAGCCGCCACCCGTGCCCCGGCGCACGGGTCCCACGGCCGAGGGCGACTGGCCCCTCTCCTTCGACCAGGAGAGGCTCTGGGCGCTCTGCCGTGCCAACCCCGAAAGCACGGCCAACAACATCGACGCCGGGAGCCGCCTCCACGGCTCTCTCGACTTGGGAGCCATCGCCGCGAGCCTGGACGAAATCGTCCGCCGCCATGCCGCCCTGCGGACCACCTTTCCCCTGGTGGAGGGCCGCCCTGTCCAGCGCATTGCTGCGCGCCGCCGCCAACACCTCGCGCTCCTCGACGTTTCCGGGCTCCCCGCCGGCCGTCGCGAGCCCGCCGCCGAAGAGGTCCTCTTCCATGCCATTCGGGCTCCGTTCGACCTCGAGAACGGACCCGTCATGCGGACCTGCCTTCTCCGACTCGACCGGACCGATCACATCTGCCTTCTGGTGATCCACCACCTGGCCACGGACTGGATCACCTTCCAGACCTTCTTCTACGAGCTGGCCCAGCTCTACGGGGCCGTCCGCGACGGCCATCCGTCTCCGCTCCCCGAGCCCGGGCTCCAGTACCCTGACTACGTGCTTTGGCAGCGCGACTGGCTCCAGGGGGAAGCCCTCCAGGCCTACCTCGACTGGTGGCGCGAGCGTCTCAAAGGCTTCCCCCAGGTCCTGGAGCTGCCGGCCGACCGACCCCGCCCGCCCGTCCCGAGCGGCAACGGCGACCGATACATGATCTCCGCCGGCCGCGAGCGCACCCAAGCTCTCTGGGCCCTGGCGCGCCGCGAGGGCACCACCCCGTTCATCGCCGTCCTGGCGATCCTTGATGTCGTCTTCCACCGCCTCTCCGGCCAAGAGCGGATCGTCGTCGCCACCAACACGGCCAACCGCGCGCGGGCGGAGCTCGAGCCCGTCGTCGGCTTCTTTCTCACTCAGCTTCCGTTTCCCGTGGACCTCGCGGGCAACCCGACTTTCCGCGAGATCCTCGCCCGCGCCCACAAGTCGGCCATCGCTTCCTACGCCCACCAGGACCTGCCATTCGCCAAGCTGGTCGAGATCGTCCAGCCCGAGTTCGACCCCGGCGTCATCCCCTTCGTCCAGGCCCTCCTCCTGGTCCTCGACCCCCAGTACCACAAGCTGGACATGGCCGGCCTGACCTTCGAAGCCTTGAGCAACTTCGACGCCTTCGCCCGCTACGACCTTCTCTTCGGCGCCTACGACGAGCCCGAAGGACTCTTGGGTCCGCTGGAATACAGCACAGACCTCTACGACGCGTCCACGATTGCCCGCTGGGTCCAGCTCTTCTACATTACTATCGACGCTGCCGTCGCCGACCCGGAAAGACGGCTCGCCGACTTGCCCGTTCTTCCCGAGCCCGCCCGCCAGCAGGTGCTCGTGGAGTGGAACGGCCACGGCGCGGCAGCCGTCCTGGCCAACCTCTGCGGGAAGCTCGGAATCGATCTGGCGGACGCCAGCGTTCACCTTCTGGACGGGGAAGGCCAGCCCGTGGCTCCCGGGGGAGTGGGGGAGATCTGGATCGAAGGGCCTGGGCTGACACGGCTCCACCCGACCGGCCGGCCCGGCCGGCGGCGGGAGGACGGTTTCGTGGAACTGTGGTAAATTACGCCTCGGACGCCGGGCTCCCGTGCGTCCAAGTTCGTTCCTTCCAGCGTCCCCATCGTCTAGAGGCCTAGGACTCTGCCCTTTCAAGGCAGCAACGCGGGTTCGAATCCCGCTGGGGATACCATTGATCTTAAAGGACTTATCGGCTCGGTAAGCCCGAAACAAGCGCCTGACCATCAATGGACCATCAACGGATCTCTGCGGGTCGCTTCGGGCGTGAGGGCAGGGTTCGGCCGGTCCACTCAGCCCGCCATGCCGCGGCGGCCTCGCGGGTGATCGAGCGATGGCGGCCAAGGGTGGTCATGGCTGGGGCCGCCCCAATCGGGAGCAGGACCTCGTAGAAGTAGCTCCTGCTCATGTTGTGCCTCCGGCAGAACTCTTCCACCGTGTAGCTCTCCGGATCATGCGGGCTGACTGTCGGCTCAACCATCTCTTTTTCCTATGGCGTAGAGGGATGGGTAGCAGCGGGCGTCTTGCTCTCGAGGAGCCCAAGCTCCCGGAGCCGCGATCGCACGCGGCTCCGGCTCACGCGCAGGGTGCGGGCGTCGGCGGAGAGGCTCGGGGTCTTGCTCCAGGCGGCGGTGAGGGCGGCGTCGTCGAGGGGGGTGGCGGGCCGGCCGCCTTTCCGGAGACCTCCACGGGCGGCGAGGGCCCGGTGGCGGGCTCCGTCGTCGACCTGGCCGGCGGCGCGGAGGGCGCGGAGGCGCTTGCGCGCGGTGGCTTCCGAGACTCCGAGCTTGCGGGCGAGCTCCCGCAAGGAGAGAGGCCGGCGGCCTCCCCGGCCTTCCCACCAGGTCAGCAGCTCCAGCGGGTTGACGGCGGCCGCGGGACGGCCCCAGCGCTCGCCGGGCGTGCGCAGGCGGGCGAGCTTCGCGGCTTCGGAGCGGAGCTCGCGGTCGAGACGGGCCGAGTTCTCGAGCCAGTCTCGCCAGCGGATCGCTCCGCCCGGGTCGGGGGTGTCGAGGCCGTCTTCGGTGGCGACCAGGGCGATGCCCTGGGCGGCGAGGAGGTTGCCCAGGCCGGTCATGTGGCGCAGGGAGCGCGCCAGGTGGCTCAGGGAGTGCGCGAGGATGGCTTGGATGGACTTTGCTCGGATGGCCGCGAGGAGGCGGTTGAGGCCTTCTCTGCGGCCCTCGGGGAAGGGAGTCTGGTCCGCGCACTCCAGCACGACGTCCCAGCCCCTCCCGGCGGCGTAGGCGGTCAGGCCGGCGAGGATCTGCTCGACGGTCTCCCGGCCGAGGCCGGCGGCCGAGGTGCGCGCGTAGAGGGCGACCGGGAATCCCCCGCTCTCCGCCGCGCGATTCGCTGTCGGACCGGTCATCCGCGCGCTCCCTTCCGTCGCCGGTACCGGTGGAGGATCTGGTGGATGGCCATCGGGGAGAGCTTTCCCTGGGGCCCGGGGAAGACCGGCGTGGGGTCGGCCCACAGGCGGCGCTCGGTGAGCCAGGCGAGCAACCTCGCCCCGAGATCGACGGGCAGCACGGCCGTCCAGGTGACGCCGTGGCGGCGGACCGCGACCAGGAGGTTTCCCCGATCCATGGTGATCGACGAGGCATGCAGCCCGCAGATCTCTTCGGCGCTCAGACCGGCCGCGACCAGCGCCAGGAGCGCGCCGTCGCGCAGGCCCACGGGCCAGCCGGAGCGCAGCCGGGTCGGATCGACCCGGGAGAGAACGGCTCGCGCTCGCTCGGGGCGGATCGGCATCAGACGGGCTCCGGTCCGGCCGGCGCCGGGGTGGAGCGGTTGCGGAAGGAGGTGGTCGCGCCGGACCAGGTGAGCTCCACGGTGCCGGTCTCGCCGTGGCGGTGCTTGGCGACGATGATCTCCGCGAGCCCGCGAAGGCTCTCGTCCTCGGGGGCGTAGACCTCGGGACGGTGCACGAAGGCGACCTGGTCGGCGTGTTGCCCGATCGCGTCGGATTCGGCCAGGTCGGCGAGCTGCGGGCGCGGATCGCTGCGGCGGGTCAGCTCGCGGTTGAGCTGGGAGAGGGCGATGACCGCCAGGCCCAGCTCGCCGGCCAGCTCCTTGAGGCTGCGGGTGATGAGGGCGATCTCCAGGCGCCGGTGCTCGACGCGGACGCCGGCGGTGAGGAGCTGGAGGTAGTCGACGACCAGGAGGGCGAGGTCGGGATGGTTGGCCTTGAGCCACCAGGCCCTGGCTTCGAGGTCGCGCAGCACCAGGCCCGGGCTGTAGTCCAGGAAGAGCGGCGCCGCGATCATGCGGCGCGTGGCGGCGACGAGGTCCCGCCACTGCCGGGGGGAGAGGTGGCCGGCGCGGAGGTGGCGCGAGGAGACGCCGGCTTCGGCGGAGCCGAGCTTGAGGCCGAGCTCGTCGGAGCTCATTTCGAGGGAGAAGACGCCGATGGGCCGCCGCAGCTCCACGGCCACGTGACGGGCGAGGTCGAGCGCCAGCGACGTCTTGCCCATGCCCGGCCTGCCGGCGATGACGTAGAGGCCACCCGGCAGGAAGCCGGGGCCGAGCCGGTCCCAGGCCGGAAAGCCGGAGGTGAGCCCGCAGAGGGCCTCGGTGCGCCCCTCTTCGAGGCTGGCGAGGAGACGGTTGACGACGTCGCCGGCGCCTTCCCAATGCACGCGGGCGGCACGGCCGAGGAGCCT
>DASQEB010000078.1:0-12816 GCA_035633875.1 Thermoanaerobaculia bacterium | reverse complement strand
CGGCGTGATGGTCACGGCTGGCGGTCCCACGCAATGCGGCGGGATCTACACCTGCGGCCAGACCTGCCTGCCGACGTGCGGCGGTCCGACCCAGTGCGGCGGCATCCACACCTGCGGCCAGACCTGTTTCCCCACATGCGGCGGGCCGACGCAGTGCGGCGGCATCCACACGTGCGGTCAGACCTGCTACCCGACCTGTGGCGGACCCACACAGTGCGGCGGCATTCAGACCTGCGGCATCACCTGCATGCCCACCTGCGGCGGTCCCACCGTGTGCGGCGGCATCCACACCTGCGGTCTGATCACCTGCGGCGGACCGACGGTCTGCGGAGGCATCCAGACCTGCGGGATGATCACCTGTGGAGGACCCACGATCTGCGGTGGCATCCAGACCTGCGGGATGATCACCTGCGGCGGGCCGACGATCTGCGGCGGCATCCATACCTGCGGGATCATCACCTGCGGGGGACCGACCGTCTGCGGAGGCATCCTCACCTGCGGCCCCTGCCCCAAGCCCGGAGAGGAGGGTGGCGGCGGACCCCTGACCCAGGGTGGTCCGACCCAGTGCGGCGGCATCCAGACCTGTGGCGGCTGCCCCGGTGAAGAGGCCGGCGGCGGTGGTGGCGGAACGGTCACCCAGGGCGGACCGACCGTCTGCGGCGGCATCCAGACCTGCGGGGGCTGCCCTCCGGAGGCCGGCGGGGAGAAGGACAAAGAGAAAAAGACAAGAAGTAAGGGATAATCCGTCCTGACACCCCGGGGCCCGGCTCCCGCCGAGGGGGCCGGGCCTCTCAGTCCCGACCGAACCAGCGCATGCTGTCCGTCACCCCGGAGAACGTCCTCCACTACCTGGCCGAGCGCCGCCTGATGACCGTCGACTCGGCGGTGGACGGCGATTTCATGGTGCTCGACCAGTCGAGCCGAAATCGCAACCTGAAGGTCCTGCGGCGCCGCTCCCCCGGCTTCTTCCTCAAGCAGGTACGCCAGCGCGTGCCCGCCCACGTCCGCACCCTGGAGCGCGAGGCCGCCTGCTACGACCTGGCCACCAAGAACCCCCATCTCGCCGGGCTCGCGGCCTTGCTGCCGAAGCTCCACTGCTACGACTCCGCCAACGCCCTCCTCGTGATGGAGCTGCTCCCCCACGCGGAGAACCTGTGGGAGCACCACCTGCGGATGCGGAGCTTCCCCTTGCGTCTCGCCCAGCTCCAGGGCGAGCGACTCGGCGCGTTCCAGCGCCAGGCCGAGCGGTTCCAGCCGCAGCTCGAGGCCCTGGGGCTCTTCGACCGGCAGGTGCCGTGGATCCTCTCGATTCACGAGACCCATCCGCAGTACCTGAGCCAGATGAGCCAGGGCAACGCCCAGCTCCTCCAGATCCTCCAGCAGTATCCGGAGCTGACCACGGCCCTCGACGCCATCCGCCGGACCTGGGTGCCGCGGATGCTCGTCCACGGCGATGTGAAATGGGAGAACCTGATTCTCTGCCGGGAGAGCGAGGACTCCCCGGTGGAGCTGCGGATGATCGATTGGGAGATGGCCGACCTGGGGGACGAGTGCTGGGACGTGGGCGCGGTCTTCCAGGCCTACCTGAGCTTCTGGATCTTCCAGCTCCCCCTCGGTCCCGGCGTCACCCTCCCCCAGGCCACGGAGGCCTCCGTCTACAAAACCGAGGAGATGGCTGCCGCCCTCGCTGCGTTCTGGGCGAGCTACGCCGCCGCCCGAGTGATCGAAGGGCGCAGCGCCCGGCGGCTGCTGGAGCGCAGCATGGCGTGCGCCGCCGCACGGATGATCCAGACGGCCTACGAGGCCATCCAGTCCTCGCAGCAGATGACGCCCCAGGGGCTCTGCCAGCTCCAGATGAGCATGAACATCCTGCGCGACCCCGCGTCCGCCGTCCGGGAGCTCGCCGGCCTGTGAGCGGCTCGGGCGTGAACGATCCCCGGAGCGTGCTCGCGGACCTCCTCGCCGCGATCCGCATCGAGTCCCCCCAGGCATTCCACCTCGGCGGGCGGCGGTTCACTGTCCCCCCGGCGGCGACTCCGGCCCCGGCGAACGGCGCGGGCACGCCGGAGAAGCCGCCCCTGCCCGCGTATCTCGCCGGCGCCCTCTACCGCTGGGCCTACAGCCGGCCCTTCCGGACGCCGCTCCCCACCGCGGACCCGCCGGCCACCGGGACGGTCGACACGGGCCTGATCGCCGAGCTCTCGGCGGCCAACGCCGGCCGCGACCGCTGGGAGGAGGGGTGGACGATCTCCCAGGTCCACTCCGCCGGCCATGTCACGGCCCAGCGCCGCGGCGCCGTCCGCACGCTCCAGCCCGGGCAGTTCCTGAGCAAAGACGGCCCCGGCGCCCGGCCGCGCAGCGGCACGCCCATCGTCCTCTTCTATCCCCGGGAGTCGACCTCCTTGCAGGCCGGCTTCTACTACTCCTTCGGCGAGGTGCCGGAAGACGACAGCTTCGGCTTCGGCCTCGCCCGCGCCTACTGGAACGTCTCGGCCGAAGGCGCTCCCCGGCTCGTGAGCCTGCTCACCCGCCGGCTCAACCGGTTCCAGATCCCCTTCCGTCTCAAAGTCGCGGTGCTGCGCGGCGAGTACGAGCGGACCGACGTGGCCGTCCTCTACCTGGCCAAGCGCTTCTTCCCCGCTTTCACCGACCTGCTGCGGGACGTCCACCCCGAGCTCCGGCCCTTCCTCAGCGAGGAGGTGCCCCTGTTCGCTCTTCAAGTCGCGCCCGGCGTGGGCGTGGCCGAGGACCCCGGCAACGGTGAGAGCTTCGGCCAGCACCGCTGCCGGGTCCTGGCCGAGACCTGCTGGAGCTGCTTCGTGGCCGGGGACCAGCGGCCGGAGGTCCTCCTCGCCGAGGCCCGCCGCCAGCTTGCCGCCGCGGGCACGGACCCCGACCGCCCGTGGCTCAACGCCGGCTCGCTGGACGTCTATGCGCCCCTTCCGGACCTGGAGGCGGAGACGCCGGCCCCGGCCGCCGTTCCCCTCCCGGAGGGCGACCGGTCGATCTTCCTGGAGACCGCCGCTGCCCTGGGAGCCCGCCTCTGCCGGGACGCCCTCTGGGCCACGGACCGCTGCAACTGGATCGGCTTCTCCATGGAGTCGCTCGACGGGCGCTGGCGTCAGACCGTCCGTGCCTACGGACCCGAGCTCTACAGCGGCACGAGCGGCATCGGGCTCTTCCTCGCCCGTCTCCACGCCGCCACGGGCGACCGGGTCTTCCGGCGGACCGCCCTGGGCGCCCTCCGCCATGCCCTCATTCGGGCTGAAGACCTGGACCCCGCGGCGCGCGTCGGCGCCTACAGCGGCTGGACCGGCCTCGCCTGGGCCGCTCTCGAAGGCGCGGCCCTCCTTGGCGAGGAGTCCCTGCGGGAGCCCGCCCTGGCGCTTCTCGCCCCGATCGCGGCCGGCGAGGTTCCTCTGGAGGCCCTCGACGTCCTCGCCGGATGCGCCGGAGCCATCCCCCTGCTCCTCGCCGCCCATCGCACCCACGGCGGCCCGGAGTCCCTCGCCGCGGGCGCCGTCCGCCTGGGGGACCGCCTCCTCGAAGCCGCGGCCCGTTCGGACATCGGCTGGTCCTGGGGCGACTATGGTCAGCCCGGCTCGCGGCTCAAAGCCAACCTCACCGGGTTCTCGCACGGCGCCGGGGGCATCGGCTGGGGGCTCCTGGAGCTCTGGAGGGCGACCAACGAAGAGAGATTCCTGCACGCGGCGACCGAGGCCTTCCGCTACGAGCGCCACTGGTTCGACGCCGAGCGCGGCAACTGGCCCGACCTGCGCGACCCCGAGCTCTCCGGCGGCCCGGCGGACGGCCCCGCCTTCATGAGCGCCTGGTGCCACGGCGCACCCGGCCTCGGCCTCTCCCGCCTGCGCGCCTGGGAGATCCTGGGGGACGAGACCTGCCGCGCCGAAGCCGAGGCCGCCCTCGCCTCCACCCTCGTCACCCTCCAGGGCGGGACCGAGATGAGTCAGACCAACGACTCCCTCTGCCACGGCCGCGGCGGCAACTGCGACATCCTTCTGGAAGGAACCCGGCTCCTGGGGAACCCCGACTGGCGGCGCCGGGCCGAGGAGATCGGACGGCACGAGATCGACACCGTCCACGCGCAGCACCTCCCCTGGCCCTGCGGCACCTACGGCAGCGTCGAGGTGCCGGGTCTGATGCTGGGACTGGCCGGGATCGGCTGGTTCTATCTCCGCCTGGCCGATCCCGGGGTCCCGTCGGTGCTGCTGATCACGCCGCCATAGCTCAGTGCTCGAATTCGAAGTGCATCCCCGGCCCGTTGATCTCGAAGCGCCGGAAGTGCATCCTCTCGTGCATCTCGCCGAGCTTCTCCTTCTGCTCCTCGTCGAGGATCGTGCCCAGCCTCTCCTTGAACGCATCGTGCGCCGCCCTCATCTTCTGGCGGATCGCATGGGCCGCGATCTCCCGCTCGCCGATCGCGGTGGCGTTCGGGCTCCCCGACTCCAGCTCCTTCCGGTTCTCTTCGTGCAGGGTCCGGACCTGTTCCCGGAGAGGCTCGATCTCGGCATGGAGCTGCTCCACGAAGGTCTTCAGGGACGCCCTCTGCTCCTCGTTCAGAGCGAGCCGCTCCGCCATGACCTCGGCCATGCCCTCGCCTCCCCGGCCGTGCACCTTCTTGAAGAACATCGGGCCTTGTTGCGCGAGGACGACGGTGGAGGTCAAGACCGCCAGGGCCGCCAACAGGATGATGCCGAACTGCTTGCTTCTCATGGGTTTCGAATCTCCTCGGGGGAAGGCCGCACCAGCGCGGCGCTCCGTCGATGATCCAGAATAGGCATCGGCGGGAGCGCAGTCCGCAGACCTGGGCAAATCTTCTGTAAGAGATGTAAAGCCTGGTTTCAGGCCACGAATTTGTAGCCCAGCCGGTGGACCGTCACGATGTGCTCCGGCCGCGACGGGTTGGCCTCCAGCTTCTGCCGCAGGGACGCCACGTGGACGTCCACGGTCCGCGTGGTCGGAGTCGCGTCGTATCCCCAGACCTTGTCCAGCAGCTCGTCGCGCGAGAGCACGGCTCCGCGGTGCTGGATGAAGTAGGCCAGGAGCTTGAATTCGAGCCCGGAGAGGGCCACCGGCTCGCCCGCCCGGGTCACCTCCGCGCGGCGGAAGTCCACCCGCACATCGCCGAAGGCGTAGGTGCCGGCCGCCGGCGACACCGTCGCCCGCGAGCGCCGCAGCAGGGCCTCGATGCGGGCGAGGAGCTCCATCATCTCGAACGGCTTGGTCAGGTAGTCGTCCGCCCCGAGCTTCAGACCCACCACGCGGTCCACCACCTGCCCGCGGGCAGTGAGCATCAGGATGGGGACCTCGACGCCGCGCCCTCGCAGGTCGCGGCAGACGTCGAAGCCGTTCTTGCGCGGCAGCATGACGTCCAGGATCATCAGATCGAACGACTCTTCGAGGGCACGGGAGAAGCCCGTTTCTCCGTCGCCGGCCGTCTCGACCTCGTAGCCTTCGCGGACGAGCCGGTCGGTCAGGGGGAGCACGAGGCCGGGCTCGTCCTCCACCAGCAGGATGCGCCGCGCGGGCGCGGGATCCGCCGCCTCGCGGATCACCCGGCAGCCTCCGCGGGCGCCGCAGCCCCTTCCGGCTCCGGGGCCGCAGGCAGGATAAGCGTGAACGCCGCCCCCTGTCCGCCCGGGCCGCTCCCCACCATCACGCGCCCGCCGTGCGCCTCCACCACGTACCGCACAATGCCGAGCCCCAGGCCGCTGCCGGGCACGCTCCCTTCCGCGGCGTTCCGCCCGCGGAAGAACGGCTCGAAGAGGCGGGGTAGATCCTCCCGCGCGATGCCCGGCCCCCGGTCCTCCACCGCGATGACGACCTGGCGGGCCTCGGCCCGGGCACGGATCCCCACCCATTTGTTGGACCCGCCGTATTTCACCGCGTTTTCCACGAGGTTGCGGACCGCGCGCCGTAGCGCCTCGGGGTCGGCGAGGACCGGCGGCAGACCGGCGGGCACGTCCACCTCGGCGCGCACGCCCGCGGCGTCCAGAATCTCCCGGCAATCCGCGAGCGCCCCGTCCACCAGCTCGCCCATCGCCACGGGAAGCGCCCGGTCATTGCGCCGGCCAGACTGGATCCCGGCCAACTCCAGCACCTCCCCCACCATGGCTGTGAGCCGCCGCCCTTCCCGCTCGATGAGCGCGCCGTAGCGCCGCACCTGCCCCGGCTCCTCCACCACGCCGTCTGCCAGGTTCTGCCCCGCCGAGCGGATGGCCGCGATCGGCGTGTTCAGCTCGTGGGTGACCCCGGCCACGAACTCGATCTGCTGCCGGGCCAGCCGCTGCTGCCTCTGAGTAGCGGCCATCAGCAGGCCGATGGTGGCGACGAGCAGCGCGAGGATGCCCGCGCTCACCAGGAGGTTGTGCACCCGGATCCGCGCCACCGCCTCCTCGAGGGAGCCGTCCCGGTGCCGGGCCACCAGCCACCAGTGCCGCGCCGGGGAGTGCGCCGCGATCCCCGCACCGGGCGGGGGAGCGTGCCGGAAGGACAAAAAGCCCGTCGCCCCGCGCGGGCCCCGCCTGTGGATGAAACGCCGCAGGCCCCGCAGCTCCTGGAACGGCCGCAGCGTGAAGAGGGGCTGCCGTACGTCGCCGGAACGGAAGGCCTCGCCCGGAAGGTCCGGGTTCGACGAGTAGATCAACCGGGGCGGATCGGCCTCGTCCAGCACCGCCACGTCGGAGTCGAGCCCCCCGAAATGCCGGTGGACGAGAGCCGGCAGGAGCTGCTTCTCGATGGCCTCCCGGTCGACCCGGACGATCAGGAAACCCTCTTCCGAGGTGCCACGGGGGAACGGGATCACGAGCCCCGCCAGATCGGGATCGATCGGAAGTCCGGAGCCACGCCAGATCGTGTCCTCCTTCAGCCGGCGCCGGAGCGGCTCCAGGTCGGCCGGCCACGGCCGGGGCTCGAAACCGCTCCCCCGCCGCAGGCGGCGCAGAGACCAGACCCCGGAGTCATCCCGCGACACGTGGTGGACGTCCCGGACGAGCTGCGGAAAGGGGGCCTCCGCGAGCCAGCGGTCGAGCTGCCGGGCCATGCCGGCCAGCTCCTCATCCGGCGGGGCCAGGGGGTTGCCGTGGAAGTACCCCAGGACCCGCGCCAGCTCACGATCGAAGTCGTCGGCGAAGCGGACCGCGGCCGTGCGCAGGCTCGCCTCCATGCGCTGGCGCTCGAGAGCGCTCACCTGTCCGATCCACCGGTACTGAAGCGTCGCGAGAGCAGCGAGGAGGACGAGGAGCGCCGCCGCGATCACGAGAGAAAAATGGCGGCCACGGCCCCGAAGATCCATCGCGAGCCAGGATAGCACCCGGCCGGAGGATGTCCGGCGAAGAATTTACATCCCTTACAAAGCCCTGGTTCGCCTGAAAATCCCGGCGGGCGGCGGCGCGGTTCCCCCCAAGCAAGAAGTAGTGCTAAGGTAAGGCATGGAGGCTCAGTAAGGAAGATGTCGATTTCCAGAGTCAGCAGCAAGGGTCAGGTAACGATCCCCACCGACGTCCGCAAGGCCCTCGATATCGAACAGGGGGACGACCTCATCTTCGAGGTCAGCCCTGATCAGACGGCCCGAGTACGGGTCGTCAAGAGGCAGCGGCTTTCAAATCTCTACGGCGCTCTTCGAGCGACCCAGCCCTTTCCTGGCAAGGAGGCCGTCCGGCAGCAGGTCGGCAAGGCGTTGGGAGAGCGCGCGAAGAGAACGAAAGCATGAAGAGGCTGTGGGTTGATGCCAACGTCCTGCTGCGCTTCCTGACCGGCGAGCCGGAGGGATTGGCGGAACGCTCCGCCCGCCTGATGCGGCGCGCGGAATCGGGAGAGGTTCGGCTCGTCCTGTCTCCCTTGGTCGTTGCCGAAATCGTCTGGGTCCTGAAATCGTTCTACGGCCCTTCCTATGCCGATATTGCCCGGGTCGTAGTCCCCCTTCTTTCCGCAGACGGCATCGAGATCGACCAGCGGGAGATCATGATCCAGGCAATCGAGCTGGCGCGGGACAAAAACGTGGATTTTCTGGATGCCGTTCTGGCCCTTCAAGCCGTCCGCAACGGCGAGACCGTCTGCAACTTCGATAAGACTGACTTCAAACGTCTCCCAGCACCCTGGATCTCCCCTGAATAAAGGAGAGCGGCTCGGGGCGGAGGCCGCAGTCAGGCCCCCGCCTTCAACTCATACTCGCCCCCAGGGTAGACGAAGGAATCCCGCGGCGCGAACCAGGACGACCCCTTCACCACCTCCAGGGGCTGCTTGGGACGAATGGCCCACACCGGGTGGTCCTTGGCCAGGAACTCGACCGCGACCAGCTCGAACGGGTCCACCAGCTCGCCGATGTAGGCGTAGTTGCCCGCCATCAGCTTGCCCTTGAGCTTCGTCACATAGGTGAGGTGGCCGCGGGCCACGACGCCGATCTTGTCGCTCACCCGGGCCTCGGTGCGGATGATCGGCACCCCATCCACCGAGGTCGTGGCGACCAGGGTCTGGCCGTGGACCTCGACGGTGGTCGAGCCCGGCGAGGCCGGCACGCCCCGCTCGGCAACGTAGGCCCGCATGATCTCCGAGGAGTTGAAGTAATGGGTGAAGAAGCGGGCGGGCGTGACGCCGTCCGGCGCCGTGTGGCCGGCCAGGTCGAGGCCGAGATAGGTCAGCGAGTAGGCGCCGAAGCCGGAGGTCTGCTCCTCCGAGTCCACCACGTACTGGTTCATGTAGATCGGCCCGGCGGGCTCGAGGCCGGCGGGCAGCAGGGCCGCGGCGGCCTTGGGATCGGCAGGGATCCAGCTCGAGTAGATCATCCGGCTGTTGATCACGAGTTGGGGCGCAGCAAGGGTGTTGGACACGAGCGGTCTCCTTTTCGTCGGAACAACGTCGAGAGGCAGAAGCGCCTCGCCATCCGCAACGAACGAAACCGCCCGATCCCTTCACTTCTTCCGCTCCTTATTTCCCCGGCGTCGCCGCCCCTCACCTTAGGTGGGGGCTCACCCGAGAGCGACTTGCAACGTAGCGAGGGCGTTGGTCAGGATGTGCAGGAGGATCGGCATCGTCACCGAGCCGGTGTGCTCCCGGGCAAAACCGAAGAGCACGCCAAGACAGAAGACGTAGGCCATGTCGAAGGCGTCGTACTGGAGGTGCAGGCACGCCCAGAACAGGGTGGGTATGCCGATCGCCACGGCGAGGCCAAAGCGGGACGGGCGGAGCCCCCGGAAACCGAAGCCGCGGAAGACCATCTCCTCCCACACGGGGGCGACCAATGCCACCGCAACCCAGAGCAGAGGCAGGAAACCGGCCGACTCGTAGGCGCGCACCATGAAGTCGGGCACGACCGGCCGGTCCAGCGCCGTGGAGACCAGGTCATAGGAGACGAGGAACGCGAGCGTCACGAGGATCCAGAGGAACGCGGATTTCGGACGGACCGGACCGAGAGCCAGATACTCCCGCAGCGTGGCGCCCCGGGAGCGCACAAGGAGAGCGACAACCCCCAGCGCGGCCACGCCGCCTACGATGGTCAGGACCGCGAGGAGATCGCCGTCCTCCTGAAGGTCCGTGGCCAGCTCCTCCACCCGGGTCGAGGGATCGCGGACGATCTCGGCGATCATCCAGGCGACGGCGACCACCATCTGGACCCCCAGCATGGCCACGATGATGAGAAGCAGAAGGCCGACCGTCGCCCAGGGTCTCCACGGGGTCGGCGGCACCGGCGGCGCAACGGCGATCTCGCCCGCTTCGGGGGCGGCTGGCGATGGCGGCTCGGGGATCATGAGGCAAGCTCCTTTCTGCTCCTGCGACGGACGGGAAGCAATGATAGACCGCCTGCGGGGCTGCTCCCGTCAGTTCCTCCCGAGGACTCTTTGTTCCGGCTGGGCGTGCTAGAGTCCGGGCTCGGGGCATCGTCCCTCGAACTGAAGGAACCTGGAGGAAACCCATGGCACTGAGCGAGGCGCTGCTGCCGGAATTCGATCAGGAGATGGCCACCACGCGAAAGGTCCTGGAGCGGATCCCCGAAGACAGGCTCGGCTGGAAGCCCCACCCCAAGTCCCCTACCCTGGGCTGGCTCGCCACGCATCTGACGGTGCTGCCCTACTGGATGGTGGTCACGATCGAGCAGGATTCTCTCGATGCCGCCCCCGCGGGCGGAGGTTCCCCGCTTGCGCAGGAGGCAACGTCGCGGCAGGAGGTCCTGGATCTGTTCGACAAGAACGTCGCCGCCGCACGGGCCGCCCTCGAGGGGGTGAGCGACGAGCACCTGGGCAAGCCCTGGACCCTCCTGGCGGGTGGCCGGACGGTGTTCACCCTGCCCCGGGTTGCGACCCTGCGGAGCTTCGTGATCAGCCACATGATCCACCACCGCGCCCAACTCGGACTCTACCTCCGGCTGAACGACGTGCCCGTCCCGGCGATCTACGGCCCGTCGGCGGACGAGGCGGCGTTCTAGCCTGCGCGACAGAACAGCCGGAGCAAGAACCGAAAGGACCCAAAGGACAGCGAGGACCCCGTCCTGATCCTCACGAAAGACCAGGGCCGCTGGCAGGTCAGCGTGTTCCAGAACACGAAGGTCCAGTCTCCGGGTGGGCCGCCGCCGCAATGACCGGAGGGAGCGGCCGGCTCAGCGCCAGTCGCCCTGGAGCACGAAGCCGGCCCAGAAGGCAGGGGATTCCCACCGCCGCTCGCGGGCGAGCTCAAGCTGGGCTCGGCGCAGGGCTGCGGCCGGGGGAAGCCCGTCGCGCAGCAGGCCGCGATAGAAGCGGGACATCAGCTCGGCGGTGGCCTCGTCCTCCACGTCCCAGAGGCTCGCCACCACCCGCGCCGCGCCCGCGGCCATGAAGCCGCGGGTCAATCCCACCAAACCTTCGCCGTGGATCTCTTCGCCCAGGGCGCTGCGGCAGGCGGAGAGCACCACCAGGTCGGCCGCGAGATCCAACCCATAGAGGTCGCCGAGCCGCACGAAGCCGTCCCTCTCCCGCCCCTGCTCGTCCACCAGCGACAGCACGATGCCCGAGCGCTCGGGCCGCTCGCCGTCCACGAGGCCGTGGGTGGCGAAGTGCAGGATGGAGTACCCGGCGAGATCGCCGGAGACGACCTTCTCGCGATTCGCTTCGAAGTCGAGAGCTGCGAGGCCGGTTCCCGGCGGCGCGGCGGCGAGGATCCGCTGGGCCTCCACCCGGCTGAAGGTCAGCCGGTCCAGCCGCCCGCCCCCCGGCACCGTGGAGCGCAGGAGCCTGGCCGTGCCGGCCGGCGCCGCCGGGGTGGCGGGCCGGCGGACGCGCGGGTCGTTGCGGTCGAAGACCGGATCGGCCAGGACGGCGATCCTGTGGTCCGCCGACGGAGGGTCCGGACGTTCCCGCCGCAGCAGCGGGAGGACCGACGCCGACGGCAGGACGGCGATCTCGTGGCCCACGATCAGGGGCGTCGCCGCGGCGTCCCCCGGCTCGGGCAGGACGGCGAAGGGGACGTAGTGGAGCGCGCCGTCGGGCACGATGACGAGCCTGCGGCCGGCGAGTTGGGAAGCCACGGGCGCCAGCAGCAGCCGCGAGAGCTCGGCCGCAGCCAGCTCGACCTGCCGCTGCACGGCGCGGCGGTCCGGGCTCGCGAGGAGCCGGTGCAGGCGGCGCGCGGCGTCCTCGATGCCAGCCCGGGAAGGCAGCTCGTAGCTGGCGAAGGAGCCGGTGGTGACCGCCCAAAGATAGCTGCGCTCGCTGCCCAGCGCGTAGGCGAGGAGCAGGGTGTCGTCACCGCCGAGATGGCTCTGGAGGTCCTCGAGGGAGAGCGGCTCCGGAGAGGTCAGGGCGAACGTCCGGCTCGCGGAGCGCATCTCGGCCTCGAGCTGCCGGTAGCGATCGAGGAGCCCGGCGGCGGTGCCGGCCCCTTCGGGACCGCGCCAGAGCTCGACCTTGAGCGCCTGGCGTAGCGCGCGTTCCCGCTCGAGCAGCCCGGGCTCCGCCCCGGCAACCGGCGGAGCCCCGGCCGCCGCGAGCAGCTCCACGAGGCCGCGGGCGCGGGCGCGCTCGCTGGCCGCGAGGGCCGCCCGGTCGGCTCCCTGCCCGCGATCGCGCCGGTGGTGCTCCATCAGCAGGTCGATGTACAGCTCGTAGTAGGCCTGGATGGTCGCCCGCAGGGAGGCCCTGAGGTCCGGGCTCG
Organism: Thermoanaerobaculia bacterium; assembly: GCA_035633875.1. Classification (GTDB taxonomy): domain Bacteria; phylum Acidobacteriota; class Thermoanaerobaculia; order Multivoradales; family UBA5704; genus DATARR01. Next base: position 672 of record DASQEB010000078.1, on the reverse strand, counting down.
ACAGCTTGAAGCGGATGGACTCCACGAGGTCGAGGGCGCTTTCGATGCTGGCACGGGTGGCGTCGAGGTCTCCCATAGTCCGCTGCACCAGCGCCGTCCGGTACAGGGCTTCCGCCTCCCGGGCCGGCGACGCGGCCTCCCGCGCCAGCGCGCGAGCCCGCAGGGTGTCCTCCAGCGCGCGGGCCGGCTGGCCTCGATCGGCAAGGATCGCGCCGCGGCCGAGGAGGGCCTCCGCCTCGGACAGGGGCCGCTTCTGCTCGCGGGCGAGCGCCATCGCCTGCTCGAAGCGCTGCAGCGCCTCTTCGGATTTTCCCAGGGTGCGGGAGACCCAGCCGAGATTGGCCAGGATCACCGCCTCCCCGTTCCGGCTCCCCAGGGCGCGGCGCAGCGCCAGGGCCTCCTCGTACAGGGCGAGCGCCCGCTCCGGCGCCCCGAGCTGCTCCAGAGCGTTGCCCCAGGAGCTCAGGGTGGCGGCCTCGCTTGTCCGGTCGCCCGTCTCGCGGTGGAGGGCGAGGGCCCGCTCGAAGAGCTCGGCGGCCCGCCGCGGCTCGCCCAGGGCGTCGAAGAGCGCGGCAAGGTTGTGGAGCGTCATGGCCTCGCCCCGGCGGTCCCCCAGGCTCCGGCGCAGCACCAGGCCCTGCTCGTGCAGCACGAGCGCCCGCTCGGGATCGC
>DASQEB010000077.1:0-14664 GCA_035633875.1 Thermoanaerobaculia bacterium | reverse complement strand
GGGAGGGCGATGGGAGAGGGTCGGGGTGAGGTCCCGGGCGGGGGGCCGGGCCCTCCGCGGACGCGGACGGCTCGCGGGGGAGACTGTCGGAGAGATCGTCCGAGAATTCGTCCTCCTCCCCGAAGTCCACCCGCTCCCACCCCGGCGGCGCGGGATCGGCGAGAGGCTCGTCCCGCGGGGAAGGCCGGGCCGGGGGGCGCGGATCGGTGCGCCTCTGGACGGGCTGCCCGGACGGTTCCGCCGCGGCCGCGGGCGGCAGGGCGGCGGGCTGGAGGTCGTCCTCGGGGAGGGCGTCGTCCAGCGTGGGCGCCGCGGCGAACCGGTGCGGAATGCGCGCCCGGACGAGGGGTTGAAGGCCGAGGGCCCGCTCGGCGAGCCGCGTCAGGAAGTCGGACATCTCAAGCGTTGGTCGGAATCAGGTCCAGGTAATACTGTCGGCGGACAGCGCTCAGAGCGAGGATCTCGGCCTCGCTCCAGCCGTAGAAGTGGGCCAGGACGTGGACCTCGTTCAAGACCCGCTCGGCCAGAGCGTTGATCTCGGTCCAGAAGAAGGTGCCGGCCTCGAAGAGCGCGAGCCACTCGTGCTTGCACGCGCCGCAGGCCAGGGCCAGGGGCAGCTCGGCCTGGGGGTCGAGCTCCTCCAGACGGGTGGCGAGCGCCAGGACCGCCTCCTCCGGCAGGTCCCGCGGATCAACGCGCCGCTCTTCATGAACCGCCTCGAGCACGACCCGTCGCACCAGGAGCGCCCGGGCCGCCTCCACGTCGCCCGCCCGCGAGACAGCCTCGAGGTCGCGGCTGGTGACCGGACGGAAGCGGATCTCCCAGCCGCCGCCGGCCGCGAAGACCTCCTCCCGCGGCGGATCGGGGGCCGCAACGAGGAGATCCTGGACGGACAGGGTGAAGTCGGTGATCACGCCGCACCGGGGGCACGCCGTGTACCCCTTGATCTCGGAGCCGATGGTGCGCTCCCGCAGGCGGAGGAGGAGGGCGTCGCGCATCCCCAGACTGAGGTCCGCGAGCTCGGCGAAGGTCCGGTTGGGCAGAGCGGCGGCGAGCAGGGCCAGCGCCTTGTTGACCGAATGGCCGCGCTGACCCTGTTCCCAGATCCGCAGGACCGCCGAAGCGGTGAGAGGACGCACTTCGCGATCCGCTCCTTACGAAGGTGCCGTGAAGCTCGGCAGGTCCGGCGCCTTGTACGACTCGTCGCGGGCCCAGCCCTCGTTCTGGAGGGTCAGGCTCTCGATCGCCACCACCGCGTTGGCGTTGGCGTCGAGCTCGGGAAGCGAGTGGTACTCCGAGGGCCAGCAGGAGAAGACGTAATAGACCTTCACGATCTGGCCGGCCTGGTTGCAGAGCTGGATGGTGATGTCCTTGCGCCAGTCGGCCATCGAGGCCTCCTGGCCGAGGGCGCCAGTGTTCGGGTAGTACCAGATCTTGTTGGCCCACTGCTCGAACTCGAGATCGAGCGTCACCCCGCGCTCCAGGGTGATGGGGCCGTACTCGGTCTGGCCCGGGATGCGCCGCACGCCCTGGGGCGCGCCGCCCTCGCGGTGGTTGGCGACCGCGGTGGTGCGGGTCAGGCCGCCGACCTTGCTCACGCCGGCGACGACCTTGCCGTCCCAGCTCACGAGGAATTTGAAGTTCAGATACGGGTCCTGGATCTTCGTGTCTCTGACGTTGACGGGAGCTGCCATGGCGTCCTCCTCGGATCGGAATCGATTAAGCCTGGCCCGCGATCTGCTCGATCTGCAGGATCACGAACTCGGCCGGCTTCAGCGGGGCGAAGCCGACGATGATGTTGACGATGCCGCGGTCGATGTCGGTCTGGGTCGTGGTGCTGCTGTCGCAGTTGACGAAGTAGGCCTTGTCCGGCACCTGGCCCTGGAAGGCGCCCTGGGCGAAGAGGCCCGCGAGGAAGGAGCCCACCTGGAGGCGGATCTGCGCCCAGGTCCGCTCGTCGTTGGGCTCGAAGACGACCCACTTGAGGCTCTGGAAGAGGCTCTCCTCGATGTAATTGGTGAGCCGCCGGACCGGGACGTACTTCCACTCGCTGTCGATCAGGTCGGCGCCGGCGAGCGTGCGGGCGCCCCAGACGATGTTGCCGTAGACCGGGAAGCTGCGCAGGACGTTGATGCCCAGCGGGTTGAGCGTGCCGCTGTCCTCGTCCCGGAGCTTCGCCACGAGGTCGGCGCCGCGCAGGCCCGCCTCGATGCCGGCCGGGGCCTTCCACACGCCGCGGGCCGTGTCGGTGCGGGCGAAGATGCCGGCCACCGAGCCGCTCGGACCCACCTCGCGGGGACGGAACTCGTTCAGCGGGTCGGGGATGACGAGGCGCGGGAAGTAGACCGCACCCGAGATCTTGTCCGCGCCGCGGAAGGCATCCGTCCAACCGATGACGTCGTCGACCTTGCGGACGCCTGGCGGGGTGTCCATGATCAGGAAGGCCCGCTTCCTCTGGCAGTACTGGAGGGCGCCCGAATAGGCGGCCTTGGCCTCGCCGTCCGAGAAGTTGCCCACCGACGGCAGGCAGAGGATGTTGAACACGTTCGGGGCAATGTAGTCCAGAGCGTCGGTCATGCCGGAAAGGAGCGCGGTGGCGTTGGCCTTGCCGCCGTCGGTGCCGCCGGCGAGACGGCCGCGGTTCTCCTGGGCGAGGCCCACCTCCTCCGGATACGCGCCCGCCAGCTTCTGGCCGCGGTACTCGAGCTGGATGAGCGAAGAGGCGGAGTTGATTGCCGACACGGCATAGCGGGAGTTGAGCTCGTCAAGCGAGAGGTTCTGGTAGGACTCGTTGTTGACGATGCGCTCGACGCCGTTGGCCTTGCGGACCTCCTCGGCCTTGATGCGGAACATCCGCTGGCCGCCCGAAACGAAGCTCTCGATGGCGACCCGCAGGGCGTTGCCCCAGGAGCCCGGGTTGGCCGCGCGGATGACCAGGCTCGGCCCCTCGCCGCCCTCGCGGACGCTCTCGGCCGCGACCTGGGCGTCCGAAGCCTTCTCGGCCGCGATCTTGGCGGCATCGGCGGCCTTCTCGGCGGCCTCCACGGCGTCGTCCATCAGCTTCTTGGAGTCGGGCTGCGCGCTCGCGTCCCCGGCCGGCTTCTCCAGGGCGTCGGCGGCCTCCTTGGCAGCCTTGGCGGCATCCGCGGCGGCCTGTGCGGCCTTGGCGGCGTCGTCGGCAGCGGTGGCGGCATCGTTCGCGGCGCTCTTGGCGTCCTCGGCGAGAGCGCCCCCGGCCGCGGCGGCGATCTGCACGGCGATGGCCAGTTGCTTGCTGGCCTGGTCGGTGGCGGCGGCAGCGGCCTGGGTCTGCCGAGCGGCTTCGCTCGTGTCGTCCGCCACCTCGCCGACCTTCTTGGCGAGGTCCATGGCCTGCGCCTGCGCGCTGTCGCCTTCCGGCTTCTGCGACGACTCCGCGGCAGCCTTGGCGGCGTCGGCGGCCTTGCGCGCGGCATCCGCCGCGTCGGTGACGGCCTTGAGCGTCTCGTCGCGGGAGGGGAGCTTCAAGCCCACCGCCACCTCGGCAGCACGGGCGGTGCCGTCTCCCACGCGCACCACCCAGGCGGTGGAGCCCCCGTTGTTGAAATACTGGAGCAGCCCGTAGCTCGATTCGCTGTCCCGGTGCAGGCCCCCGAAGATGCGCTCGAAGTCACGGAAGTTGGTGATCTGGACCGCCTTGTTCATGGGACCACGGCCGAAGTAGTCCACGAATGCGGTGCTCGCGGTGCTGACGCCCGCAACCGAGCGCGCACCGCTTGGGTTCTCCTGCACATAGACGCCGGGATAGCTGACCTGGACTGGCATAGGCCCTCCTTAAGTTGACTCCGAACGGGAAGCGCGAGCGGTACGAGGGGAGCAGGCTCCCGAAGTGTTTCCGGGACGGTATGGGACGAAAACGACTGGACCGGCAACTGCGTTCACGAGGCTCTCCGCCAAATTGAGGCTGAGAATCCCCTACGCGCCGGATGGAAGCCGGAGAGCAGGCGTTGCGCTCGGGACGAACGGAACTGCTCGACGACGCCGGTTCGTCTGCCTCAACAAGTTTTAGGGTGCGACCGGCCGCGATCTTCACCCAGGAATGCGGCGAAGTCAACACGCGATCTTCAAAGATCGAATCGACCGAACAGTTCGCTTCCAGGGATGATCGAAAGTCGCGCGAAAGGGTTTCCAAATCACTTCGGAGGAGGACCGATTCGTAGAGACGGAACGGTCAGCCCACGATCTCCACCCGTCCACGTCCCCCGTCCAGACGCAGACGGTCCCCCGTGGCCACCGCCCGGAAGATCCCCGCGCAGTTCACCACCGCGGGCCGGCCCGCCTCCCGCAGCAGGATGGAGGCATGACTCAGCTCGCCGCCGATCTCCGCCACCACGCCGCCCACCCGGGGGAAGACCACGGCCCACGACGGCTCCAAGGCCGCGACCACGAGGATGGCGTCCGGCCCCAGGAGGCCAGGGCTTTGCAGGAGCGACACGAGATCCGTGGCGCGCACGGCCCGGCCCTCCACCACCGCCGGGCTCAAGGGGATGCCCGAAAAGACCCGGCGGCCGGCCTTCGACTGCGTCTGCTCGGACCGCGCCACGGCCGCCTCGATCTCACCTCGCGACGCGGTGAGGGGAAGGTCCGCCAGCGCCGCGGCCTGCGCGAGCCTCTCCCGTCCCTTTGCCACGGCCTCGCGCAAGGGACGGCCGGAGGAGAGGTCCTCGCCACGGAGCAGAAAGACATCCTCCGGAGCGTCGATCTCGCCCGCCGCCGCGAGCCGGGCCGCTTCGGCGAGGATCTTCTCCCGCAGGCGCTGCCAGCGGCGCATCAGGTCGTCGCGGAAGCGCTCGCGGATCTCGTCGATGCGGAACACCCAGGCGCCTGCCCGCGAATCCTCACCCCAGCCCCTCTCCCAGGGGAGAGGGGTTTCAAGTGAGCGCAGATCCCGCCACAACACCTCCCGCAACTCCCCGAACCGCGGCCGCGCCGGATCGCTCTCCAGCGGCCCCCGGTGCCCGTAGCGGGAGAGCCAGCCGTCGAGCCCCGCCTCCCGTTCCGACGCCGGGAGCTCCGCGAGCCGGCCGTACTCCTCCATCATCTCCCGTGTCACCACCCGGCCCTGTCCGCGCAGGCGGAGGACGCGGCGGACCCGGGACACGCCCGAGAGCACGCCGTTGATGGCGAAGTTGGTGCGGATGGCGAGGGCGAGGGCCTCCACGTTCACCCGGTGCAGTTCGGTCAGGGTCGAGGCCGCGGCGATCCGGCCGTCCAGCCGGGCCAACTCCCGGTCCGCCCGGCGGATGGTCCGCAGATTCAGGAGCTGGAGACGGAGGAGGCGCTTGCTGCTCCGGAGGAAGGGCCCCATGAGGACCCGCCGGTCCCCAGGGCCTCCCCCTTTGCCGCCCACCCCTTCGGTCACGAAGGCCCGGGGCAGGCCCCAGCGGTCCATCAGGCGGAAGAAGAACGAGAAATTCATCCACGCCCGCCCGGCCAGCTCCACGGCATAGGGCTCCCCCCAGCGCCCGACCTCAGGGTCCGCCGCCGCGAAGAAGGAGAGCACCTCCCGGCCGGCTTCGCACAGCACGAAGACGATCCACGGGCTCGGCGGGTCGCCGAGGATCTCCTTGTGGTTGGCGAGGGACAGCGTCTCGTTGCGCGCTACCGGGAACAGGGCCGGCCGGGCCTGGAGGAGGATCCAGCCGCGGGCGTCGCGGGCGAATTCCACGTCGAGGCATGGCGCCTCCCGGGCGAAGACCCGGTGGACGCGGGCGATCCAGGCGGACCAGGGGTCGTCCCGCTGGAGGTGGCCGCGGACGACCTCGCCCCGTTCCAGGCCGCCGGTGAGCCCCGCGTTGCCGCCGGGGGCCGTCGTCCGCTCGAAGTAGAAGCCGTCGAAGAAGGCCACACCGGCCTCGTCGGCCTCCACCAGGGGCTGGGCGAAGACGATGCCGAGGGGCGCGTCGCGAGCGTCCCGGGGCAGGGCCGCGAGCACCCGGGCGAGGCTCTCCCCGAACCGGTCCGGCTCCCGCACGGGGAGGGAAATGAGCTGGCCGGCGTTGGAGGTGACCCGGGTGTCCTCTGTGGGCGAGCCCGAGCGGAGGATCAGGGGGCAGCCGGCGAGGGCGGCGGGGGGCGCCACGCGGGCGGGATCGCCCACCCCGGCGGCCCGCAGCCACCAGGTCTCCGGCACCCGCAGCCCGGCCGCCGCGGCCCGGCGCAGGTTGTGGAGCTTCGGGATCGACGGATCGTCAAACCGCGCGAGCTTGCGCCACGGCATCGGAAGTGGCCCTCGCCCAGGCTTCGGGCTCGTCGATCATGGGGTAGTGGCCCCAGCCGGAGAAGACCCGGAGGGGCCAGTCCGCGCCGGGGCCGAGGGCCTGCCGCGTCCACGCCAGCTCCCGCAGGGTGACCACCCGGTCCCGGTCGCCCCACCAGACCCGGATGCAGTCGAGGGCCGCGGGCCGCGCCGCCAGCTCGCGCTCCAGGCGCCGCAGCAGGGCCGGCGTCATCCAGGCGAAGAGGTCCGGCGCCGCCGTGCACCGGGCGTAACCATCGAAGAACGCGGCGAGGGTCTCCGGAGCCGGAGGACGGGTGAACTGCGTGCGGGCGAAGCGACGCTGGAAGGACCGCCAGGCGAACAGTCGCAGGAGCGCTCCGGCGGGGGCGAAGCGCATCACCCGGGGCATCCACCGGCGCTCGAGCCCCCAGAGGACCGCCCCCTGCAGGAGGACGGGGACGCCGGCGAGCTCTCCCCGGGCGCGCAGGGCCAGGGCGAGGAGCCCGCCGATTCCGGTGGCATAAACCAGGTTCGGCGAGGCGGCGCGGAGGTGGGACGCCACCGCGTCCAGGAACGCCTCGAAGCTCCCCGCCCGGGGTCTCCCCTCGAATCCGGGATAGGGCGTGTCCACGAGCTCGACCTCCGGGGGCAGAGCCAGCCGCGCCGCGTCCAGACGCGCGGCGCCGTGCCCGTTCCCACCGAGAAAGCTCACCCGCCCGTCCCGCATTGGAGCAGTCACCGGCACCATCATATAAATAGGAAAGGATCGGGAGCGTGCGCATGATCTTGAAAACCGATCGAGGGCAGGACCTTACCGGCCGGCCGAAGACGTGGCGGGACCGGCCGCCCCTTCCTCCGGCGTTCCACCTCGAGCCCGGAGACGAGCGGCAGGCCCGCGGGGACGTCCTCCTGCTCCTCGCCTGGGGCAACGTGGCCCTCCACGGCGCGGCCCTCGTCCTCACCTGGTTCGGCCTGCGCCCCGGCAGCGCCCTGGTCTCCCTCTCGGACCGGATGGGCTACCTTGCCGGCCGCCCCTCCGCCTGGACCTGGGGCTGGCTTCTCTGGATGCTCTGCACCCTCCTGCTCGTGGCGTTCATGGCCGTGCTGCGCCAGGCCCTCCCGGCGCGCTCGGCAATGGCCCAGCTCGCCCTCGTCCTCACCGCCGCCGGCATGGCCATCGACCTGCTCTGCGACGTGATCCAGATCCAGGTCCTGCCGCTCCTGGCCGCGGGGGGTGGGATGCGGGCCACCAGTTTCCTCGCCTTCGAGCGGCTCGCCTTCACCGGCGGCGCCACGGCTGCCAACGGGCTCTACACGGCGGGCGTCCTCCTGATGACCGTCCGCCTGCGGGGAAGGATGGGCGCCCCGGCCACCCTCACGGGGGCGGCCACGACGGTGGCCGGCGCGGGCATGGCCCTGGCCGGCCTCCTCACCTCCGCCGAGCTGCTGGCCGTATTCACCGGTCCCACGATCGGCTTCTACAGCCTTTGGACCGTGCTCGTGGCCCGCGACCTCGGGCGCCGCGCCCACCCGGCCCGGCCGTGACCGTCGTCGTCTTCGGCGGCTCCGGGACCTTTGGCTCCCTCGTCGCCCGGGCCCTGGCCGCGGCCGGGCTGCAGGTCCGGATCGCCGGGCGCGACGGGGAGCGGGCCCGGGCCTTCGCCGCCACCCTCGGCCCGCGGCACGAGGGGGTCTCCGTGGACGTGAACGATCCCGCCTCCGCCGCCCGGGCTCTGGACGGCGCCCGCGTGGCCGTCAACTGCTCGGGACCGTTCGCGGCCCTCACCCTGGCGCTCCCCGAGACCTGCCTCGCCGCCGGAGCCCACTACGTCGACATCGCGGACGACCGCGGCTGGTTCGCCCGCATCCGGCATCTGGACGGCTGCTTCCGGGAGCGGAGCCTCGCCCTGGCCTGCGGCTGCTCCAGCCTGCCGGGGATCTCCGGCGCCCTGGCCCTCCTCGCGGCCCGGCGTCTGCCCACGGTCGACCGGGCGCGGGTGACGCTCTTCATCGGCAACCGCAACCCGAAGGGGAGTGCCGCCGTCCGTGCCGCCGCCTCCCAGCTCGGCCGGCCCTTCCCGGCCCCGCAGGGAAGGCTCACCGGCTTTCGCGGACGGGAGTCCGTGGATCTGCCCCTACCCTTCGGGCGCCGTGCCGTCTACGACTGGGAGAGCCCGGAGCTGGACCTCTTCCCCACCCTCCTCGGCGCCCGGGACGTCCGGGTCAAGGTCGGCTTCGAAGCCCGGGCCGCCACCGCCGGCTTCGCCGCCCTGGCCCGCCTGGGTCCGCGCCTCGGCAGCCGCCTGGCGCTCGCCCTGGTCCCCGCCGGCCGCCGCCTCTCCGGCTTCGGCCACTCCGGAGGCGTCGTCCAGGTCGACACGTTCGGACCTGACGGCACCCGCGCCACCGCCTCTCTGGGAGGTCCCGAAGAGGGCCAGCGCATGGCCGCCCTCCCCGCCGTCTTCGTCGCCCAGGGACTGGCGGACGGGAGCGTCACCGCGAGGGGATTCGTCACCGCATACGAGGCGCTCGGGGCGCAGGAGTTGGTGGACCGGCTGGCCGGGGCCGGCTATGAGCTCGCGTGGTAACCTGCCGCCCGCCATGGAGCGGATTCCGATCTTCGAGGAGGGCCGCGAGGTCTCCCACCTCGCGGTCCGCTACGACGCTTCCGAGGCTCACGACCCTGCCCGTCCCTGCTTCCTCTATCTCCATGGCTTCGGCTCCGAGCAGTCCGGCGAGAAGGCGGAGTTCTTCCGGGGGCAGGCCCTGGCGGCCGGATTCGCCTTCTGCTCCTTCGACTTCCAGGGACACGGCCTGTCCGGGGGCTCGCTCGCGGATCTCACGCTGACCCGGAACCTCGCGGACATCGCCCGGGTCCACGACCTCGTCCGCGGCCGGGGGCACGAGCGGCTGATCCTGCTCGGCTCGTCCATGGGTGGCGGCTCGGCCCTCTGGTACTCGGCCCTCTATCCGGACGATGTCGTGGCGGGCCTCCACATCGCCCCCGCACTGGACATGGAGAAGGGCCTTCTCGCCTGGGCCGGGCCGGAGCGGGCCCGCATCTGGGAGGAGACGGGAAGCATCCACTTCCAGAACGAGCTCGTCTCCTGTCACCTCGGCTGGTGCCTCGTCGAGGACCTGCGCGCCCACCCCACCGAAGACCTCCTCGCCCGCTACCGAACCCCCTGCCTCCTCCTCCAGGGCAGGCGGGACGACTCCGTCCCCTGGCGCAGCGTCGCCGACTTCGCCGTCCGCTGCCCTTACTCCGGGATCGATCTCCACCTCTTCGCCGACGGCGACCACCGCCTCACCGACCGCAAGGAGCGCCTGTGGGATTTAATGATGGAGTTCCTGCGCGGGCGAAGGCTGGTGGCCCTTCGGGAGTTCTAAGGGCCACACTCCCGGGCCCCTGCGATCCGGTGGATCTCCAGAAACTCCCTCATCCCGAGCTCCTCCGCCCGGGCCTTGTCCGGAATGCCCGCCGCCGCCAGCACCGCCTCGGCCCGCTCCTTCCCCCAGCCAGACCCGAGCGAGTTGCGCAGGGTCTTCCGTCTCTGGGCGAACGCGAGCCGCACGAGCCGGACGAAGCCCGGCATCTCCGCCTCCGGCAGAGGCGGCGGCCGGAGCTCGAAGCCCACGAAGGCGCTGTCGACCTTGGGAGGCGGCCGGAAGCTGCCCGGCCGGACCTTCCCCAGGACCCGTGCCCGGGCATAGGCCGCCACGATCACGCTCAGCGACCCGTAGGCCGGATCGCCAGGGCCGGCGGTCAGGCGCTCCGCCACCTCCTTCTGGACGAGGAAGCCGGCCCGGGGGACCCGTGCGTGGTGCGGAAGGAGGTCTTCGAGAATCGCCGTGGCCACGTTGTAGGGGAGGTTCCCCGCCACCAGCGTGGGCGCGGGGGTGCGCTCCCAGGCGATCTCCAGCGCGTCTCCTACGACCACGGACAGGCGCGGGTCCGGCAGGCGCCGGCGGAGGGTCGCCGCCCAGTCCGGATCGAGCTCCCAGCCGACCACGCGGGCCCCCGCCGCGAGGAGCTCCCCCGTGAGCACCCCGCCCCCCGGCCCGATCTCCAGCACCCGCTGGCCCGCCGGGGCGAGGAAGGCGATCAGCGGCCGCGTGAGGGCGCCGTCGATCAGGTGGTGCTGGCCGAGGGCTTTCCTGAGGAGAGGGGGAGGCATGGGGGGACGGTATCAGACAAGCCGAGCAGACCGTGCCAATTTGGCCGCCCCGATGCTCGGGACGGCCGGACCGGACGCACCCACCCACGGCCCTCCCCGTGGGAATTCGATCCGGAAAGGCGTAAGTTTCACGTGGCACCTCACTTGCACTTTCCGGCCCGCGCCGGGGACCTGGGAGTCAGAATGCAAGCCGATATCGCAACGTTGAGCCGGGACATCGAGCGGGAAGCTCTCTACCTGAAGCGCGTCGAGGGTGAGCTGCGAAGGGTGATCGTCGGGCAGGACTATCTGCTCGACCGTCTGCTGGTGGGGCTGCTCTCCCGCGGACACGTGCTGATCGAGGGGGTGCCCGGGCTCGCCAAGACCCTGGCGGTCAAGACGCTCGCCCAGACGCTGGCGATCGACTTCCAGCGCATCCAGTTCACCCCCGACCTGCTGCCCGCGGACCTGATCGGCACGCTGGTCTACGACCAGCGGAGCGGCGAGTTCCTGGCGCGGCGGGGACCGGTGTTCACGCACCTGCTCCTGGCCGACGAGATCAACCGCGCTCCGGCCAAGGTCCAGTCGGCCCTCCTCGAATCCATGGAAGAGCGGCAGGTCACCCTGGGCGACCGCAGCTATCACCTGCCCGAGCCGTTCATGGTGCTCGCCACGCAGAACCCGATCGAGCAGGAGGGCACCTATCCCCTGGCCGAGGCGCAGGTGGACCGCTTCATGATGAAGCTCAAGGTCACCTATCCCTCGCGGGCCGAGGAGGCCGAGATCCTGGACCGGATGCTCGTCGCCGGGGACCTCAAGGCCGACCCGGTGCTCGACCGGGAGCGGCTCCTCGGGCTGCGGGAAGTGGTGGACGCGGTCTATCTCGACAAGAAGATCCGCGGCTACATCCTGGACCTGGTGATCGCCACGCGCGAGCCGCGCTCCGCCGGCCTGGGTGATTTCGCGGACCTGATCGCCTTCGGAGCCTCGCCGCGGGCCACCCTGTTCCTCGCCCGGGCCGCCAAGGCCATGGCCCTGGTGCGCGGGCGCGCCTACGTGGTGCCCGAGGACGTCAAGGAGCTGGCGGCGGACGTGCTGCGCCACCGCGTCATCCCCACGTACGAAGCGGAGGCCGAGGAGATCTCCTCCGACGCGCTGATCACCCGGCTGCTCGAGCGCATCCCGGTCCCCTAGCTTTCGGAGTCGTCGCGATGTTCGGACTCTTCGCGCGCGCCAAGCCGAAGGCCGCCGGAAGCGAGCCGGCCGGCGGGGGGCGGGGCGTCCGCCCCGCGCTCCCCGCCGACCTCCTGCGCAAGGTGCGGCGCATCGAGATCGCCACCAACCGTCTGGTGGACCAGGGGGTGGCGGGCGACTATCACTCGGTGTTCAAGGGGCTCGGCATGGAGTTCGCCGAGGTCCGCCCCTATCAGCCGGGGGACGACGTCCGCACCATCGACTGGAATGTCACCGCCCGCATGGGTGCGCCGTTCGTCAAGAAGTACGTCGAGGAGCGGGACCTCACGGTCTTCCTGGTGGTGGACGTCTCGGGAAGCCTCTCCTTCGGCTCGCGGGCGATCCTCAAGCGCGAGCTGGCGGCGGAGGTCGCCGCCCTCCTCTCCTTCGCCGCGGTGCGCAACCAGGACCGGGTGGGCGCCGCCCTGGTGAGCGACCGGCTGGAGCTGTTCCTGCCCCCGCGGCGGCGGCGCACCCACGTGCTCCGCCTCGTGCGCGAGATCCTGGACCGCCCCGCCCACGGCGGGACCGATCTCGAAAGCGGCCTCCAGGCCGTGCTCGCGACGCTCAAGCGCCGCTCCGTGCTCTTCGTCCTCTCCGACTTCCTCGGCCCCTCCTGCACCCGCGCCCTGAAGGCCGCCGCGGCCCGGCACGACCTGATCCTCGTCGAGATCGTGGACCCCAAGGACGAGGCGCTGCCCGAGGTGGGGCCGGTCGTGCTGCGGGACGCCGAGACCGGCCGTCTGGCCCTGGTCCACGGCCGCCGCCTCGCCCGCCGCCACGCCGAGCAGCGCCGCCGCGAGCGCGCCGAGCTCGCCCGGCTGGCCAAGCGCCTCGGCGTCGACCGCCTGGAGCTGCGCACCGACCGGCCGTACATCAACACCCTGCTCGCCTTCTTCGAGGCGAGAAAGAAGAGGCTGCGGCGGTGAGCTGGAAAGGACCTAAAGGACCTAAGGGACCCAAAGGACTTATAGGACGGGTGCTCTCTTTGTCCTTTTGGTCCTTTTGGTCCTTTGGGTCCTTTCTGTCCTTTGCCCTCGCCCAGCCCGCCCCCGAGGTCCAGGTGGCGCTCTCCACCACCCAGGCGCGGGTGGGCGACCGCGTGCAAGCCGTGCTCACGCTCACCGTGGAAACCAGCCAGCTCGCCGCGGAGCCGCGCTTCCCGGTGTGGAGCGGCCGGTGGGGCGAGGCGGAGGTGCTGGTGGAGGGGCCTCCCCAGAGGATCTCGGAGGAGGGCGGCACGGCGACCTATCAGCAGAGGATCGTGCTCGCGGCGTTCCGCACGGGCAAGGTGGCGCTCCCTCCCGCCGAGGTGGCGGTGCCGCTGCGGGACCGCACGGCCAAGGCGCGGACACCGGCGGGGCTGGAGATCGACGTGGTCTCCGTTCTGCCGAAGGAGGAGGAGAACCCGGGGCTCAAGCCTCCGGCGGCGCCGCAGAGCCTCCCCATAGGCGAACGGTTCTGGTGGACGCTCGCGGCATTCCTGGCCGCCTGCCTCGCCGTGGCGTGGCTCCTCTGGCGGCAGCATCGCGCCCGGGCGGGGATGGTGCCCGCGGCTCCTCCCCTGCCTCCGTTCGAGGAGCTCACGGGCGAGCTGGACCGGCTGACCGGCGAGCCGTCCGTGATCCTGGCCCACACGCGATTGAGCCTCGCGCTGCGGCGGTATCTCGGACGCGTCCTCCCCTTCCCCGCAGTCGAGAGCACGACGAGCGAGATCCAGCGCCAGCTCCTGTCGCGGCAGATGCCCGGGCCGCTCGTGCGGCAGACGGTCGAGCTGCTGCGCGCCTGCGACATGGTCAAGTTCGCCCGCCAGGAGGTGGCCGAGGAGCGGACCCGGGAGCGGGTGGACGCCGCGCGGCAGATCGGCGGGGAGTACGAGACGCTCCTGGCTCCGAAGTCGGAGGAACTGGAGGCCACGGGATGAGCCGGGCGATCCCCAATCTCGCGAGCCCCGAGTGGCTCCTCCTCCTGCTGGCGGTGCCGCTCCTGGTCTGGTGGCACCACCGGCGCCGGAGCCTGGGCGCGCTCACCTACAGCCGCCTGCCTGTGGACGGTGGACTGCACGGGGCCTGGCGCCTGCACCTGCCTTTCTACGCCCGCCTCCTCGCCTTCGCCTGCCTGGTGCTGGCCCTCGCCCGGCCGCAGCTCGGCTACGCCTGGGAGGAGAGCCTGACCGAGGGGATCGATATCCAGATCGTCCTCGACATCTCCGGCAGCATGGGAGCCGAGGATTTCCAGCCGAAGGACCGGCTGACGGTCGCCAAGGCTGTGGTGCGCGACTTCGTGGCGGGCCGCCCCGGAGACCGCATCGGCCTGATCGTCTTCGCCGGCGGGGCGATGACCCGCTCCCCGCTGACCACCGACCGCCAGATGCTCGACCTGCTCATCGACGCGGTCGAGCTGAACACCCTGCCGGACGGCACGGCGATCGGCGTGGCCCTGGCGAGCGCCGTCGCGCGCCTGAAGGACAGCCCGGCCAAGACGCGGATCGTCGTGCTGGTCACGGACGGGGTGAACAATGCCGGGGAGATCGATCCCGTGTCCGCCGCCGCCATCGCCGACGGGCTGGGCGTCAAGGTCTACACCATCGGCGTGGGCGGGTCGAGGGACCAGGTGCCGGTGCCGCTGCCCACCGTGGACCCCGTCACCGGACGCAGGGTCATGCGGCGCTACCTGATGAACCTGCCCGTGGACGAGCCGCTGCTGCGCGAGATCGCCGACCGCACGGGCGGAGAGTTCTACAAGGCGACCGATCCGGAGGCGCTGCGGCGGGTCTTCGCCGAGATCGACCGGCTGGAGAAGACGCCCCTCCTGGTGAAGCGCTACGTCCGGTACCAAGAGGTCTTCCCGCCCCTGGTCTGGGCGGGGATCTCCTTCCTTCTCCTCCCCTTCTTCGCCGCGGGCGCACGGGTGACGGCCGAGCCATGAATTTCGCGGAACCCCGGCTCCTCTGGCTCCTCCTCCTGGCCCCGGCGGCGGCGGCGGCGGCGGTCTGGCTCTGGCGGCGGCGCCTGG
>DASQEB010000076.1:0-15805 GCA_035633875.1 Thermoanaerobaculia bacterium | reverse complement strand
TGCTGGGCACCAACGACAGCCGCGCCACGCGCAATGCGGCGCAGAGCCCCGATCCCAACCGCAACCAGTTCGTGCTCGCCAACCTCCTGCCGGGCCGGGATGCGATCGGCGTCGAATCCATCGATGGCGATCCGGTCTCGCCGGCCTCGATCAGCAACACGGTGCTCAACATCGACCCCGCCGATCCGATCGTCACTCTCACCATCCTGCCGGAGCTCTACAGCAGCGACGAGAGCGCGATCGACGAGACCCAGGTGGCCAAGGGCAACCAGCGAGCTGGCGGCGAGCCCGGCACCAGCGGCTTCGAGCTCGAGACCGTTCCGGCCGACACCGTCTATTTCGACGTGGCCCCCGGCCAGGTGATCTCCGGCGTGCGCATCGTCATCAACACCGGCATCGACGGCATCGGTGACGAGCCCGATACGGACAGCGCCTTTGCCAACGACGTTCCCTTCACCAGGATCGAGTCGGTCGTCCCTGGCCCTGCCGTGGCCGCCGGTCAGACCGTCACCCTCCAGGCCCGCACCGAGGATGACGGCGCCACCATCGGCACCACCAACGGCAACCTGCCGCAGACCAGCAACGTGGATGAGGCCGAGTCCACCGTCGCCTTCCTCTTCTCCGTGGATGGCGCTCTGATCAACAAGCAGATCACGCCCGCCAGCGTGGTCGCGCAGCCGTCCGATGGCCGCGGCCGTGACGTCTTCAACGCCTCCGCCACCGCCGTTCTCGGCGAAGGGGCGCACGTTCTCAGCGCGCGTGCCGTCGATACCGAGAACGACGAAGGCCCGCAGTCCACGGCCAGCGCGCAGGTGGTGGTGCTGAATGACGACAACAACGCCATCGAGTACTTCGGCGGCTGGCACCGCGGCAGCAGCGGCAACGCCAGCTTCGGCGGCTATCGCCGGATGATGGGGAACAACCTCGGCGGATCGCGCGCGGTGGTTTCCTTCACCGGGGAAGCCATCACCTACGCGTACGCCACCAGCTCGGGCGGAGGAAGCGCCACCCTGCTGGTGGATGGGGTGCCGCGGCAGACGGTCTCCTACGCCGGCCCGGGCACGAACGGGAACCCGCAGTTCGGCGCCTTCGTCACCCTCTCTGGATTGGCTCCAGGCGCGCATACGCTCGAGATCCGCTCCATCTCCGGTGCGGTCTTCGTGGATGGCTTCCTGGTTCAGGGCGCCTCCTCCAGCGTTGCCAACGCCGGCGTGTTCCGCTCCGGGAGCACCCAGACGACGAGCGGAACGGCCGCCGCACTTCAGACTGTGGTGACCACCATCTCCACGCCCTCGAATACCGTGCAGCTCTCCAGCCTGCTGGAGTGGACCGGCAGCAACGGCTTGTCGCTCTCGCTGCTCGACTCGGCCGGCACCCTCCTGGTTTCAGGAGGAGCAGGCCAGAGCTACTCCGTCGTGAATCAGGCCCTGGCGGCCGGAGGCACCTACACCGTCGTGGTCTCCAATGCCTCGCTCCAGCCGGTCAGCTACACCCTGACGACAACCCCCACCGTTCGACAGTGATCCGCAACCGGAAAAGCCCCCTCGCCGCGAGGGGGCTTTTCCTCTTTCGCGCTTCTCTCGAAAACCGATCTCGAAGTCGTCACCCCGGGCCGCCGGTCGAGGTCACCCGCCAGATGATGTTGCCCACGTCATCCGCCACCAGCAGGGCGCCACGCTTGTCGATCACGACGCCCACGGGACGCCCCCTGGCATCCCCCTGGTCGGTGACGAAGCCGGTCAGCACGTCGATCGGGTCGCCGGACGGCCTGCCACCGGTGAAGGGCACGAAGATGACTTTGTAGCCGCTGCGCGGCCTGCGGTTCCAGGAGCCGTGCTGGCCCACGAACATTCCGCGGCAGAACCGATCGGGCAAGGAGGTTCCTTCCGAGTGGACCAGGCCCAGGGAGGCGGTGTGTGGCCCCAGGGCGTAGTCGGGCACGAGGGCCTTGGCCACGAGATCGGGCCGCGGCGGCTTCACCCGGGTGTCGACGTGCTGGCCGAAATAGCTGTACGGCCAGCCGTAGAAGCCACCGTCGCGCACGGAGGTCATATAGTCGGGCACGAGATCGCTGCCGAGCTCGTCGCGTTCGTTGACGGCCGTCCACAAGGCGCCGCTCTCGGGCTCCCAGGCCATCCCGACCGGATTGCGCAACCCGGAGGCGAAGATGCGATGGTTGCCGGTCGCGAGATCCACCTCCCAGATGGCCGCGCGCCCCTCTTCCTCCTCCATTCCGTGCTCGGCCACGTTGCTGTTGGAGCCGACCCCGGCGTAGAGCTTCGACCCGTCGGGAGAGGCGACGAGGCTCTTGGTCCAGTGATGGTTGCGCGGGCCTGCCGGCAGGTCGACGACCCTGGTGCCGGGCGCGGTGATCTGGGTCTCGCCTTCGGAGTAGGGGAACTTGACGACGGCGTCGGTGTTGGCCACGTAGAGATCGTTTCCCACGAGGGCTATGCCGAAGGGGGAGTTGAGGCCGGTGAGAAAGGCGGAGCGCGTTTCCGCGACGCCATCTCCATCCGCGTCCCGGAGAAGCGTGATGCGGTTGGCGCTGGGCACGGCGCCGCCGGCTTTCTTCTGGAAATATTTGAAGAACCAGCCCTTGATGCCCTTGTTGTCCTCCGGCCGCGGCGGCGCGTTGGTCTCGGCCACGAGCACGTCGCCATTGGGGAGCACGTAGAGCCACCGCGGATGGTCCAGATCCCGGGCGAACGCAGCCACGGCCGTTCCCTCGGCAGCCACCGGCGTGGCTCCGTCGGGCCAGCCCTTCGCCGTAACGACGTGGACCAACGGGATCAGCGATTTGTCAGGGGGAGGCAGGGTGGGGCGGGGGCCGATGCCGGCAGAGACGGGGAGCCGTGCCGAGGACGCGCATCCCGCGACACCCACGGCGACGGCCGCGACGAGCATGCAGCGCGGTACGAGCTTGAATGCGGTCGTTTTTGCTGGTTTGAACATGGGCGACCTCCCCCTTTCGCCTGTAATCGTCAGGCTATCCTTCAGCAAGAATCAAGCCTGCGGGGGCCGCGAGACGGTCACCGTCACGGATTCCAGGTCGAGATGAAGAAGCCGCCGGGGCACCCCGCCGGCCGACCTCCTGAAAGACCCAACCATCTGGCAGGCTTGCTAATTGATTGATTCACCCCAACAGCAGGTGGAAGAGAAGAGTTGGCGGCTGCGCGAGGAAGGTTCGTCTGGCTGAGCGCCATATTATTTTTGGTAATTCATGAATGTCCATGTTGGCGAGCCGCCAGGGCGCTCAGACGCTCGAACTAGGTAAGTAGACGGTAAAAATCTGATGGATGGACCTTCCGCTTTTATAAAGAGTTGCCTGCCGTAGATAAGGAATATTGAAAAACTACGCACTTGACAGCCTCCCCACATGGTTTTATTCTTATTGGCTCAACGTCTCCGCTTTTGTCCTCGCCAGGGGGCCAGGTTGGCAGTATCGACGAGGCCCGCGGAACCGAGCGTTTGCTGGAGAAGAATTGATGGAATCCCTGTGGCAGGACTTGCGTTTCGGGCTGCGGCAGTTGATCGTGGAAAGGGGGTTCTCCATCCCCGCGATCCTAACCTTCACACTCGGGATCGCCGCCTCAGCCACCCTGTTGAACGTCGTCAATGCCGTACTGTTGAAGGAGCTTCCTTACCGGGAGCCCGGCCAATTGGTGATGCTCCAGGGCAGCATGGAGGACAAGGGAGAGGTCCAGACCTGGCCGATTGCGCTGCTGGATTTCGCCGACTGGCGCCAACGGAGCAAGTCTTTCTCCCAGATGTCGGTCTGGGCCACTTGGGCCTTCAACCTCGAGCAAGGCGAGCAGTCACAGCGGCTCTGGGGCGAGCTGGTAAACGACAGTTATCTTTCGATGCTCGGGCTCGAGCCCCAGTTGGGCCGGTTCTTCACCCCGGACGAGGACGCGAGGCCCATGGAGCAGTATGTCGTCGTGCTCGGCGACGGCCTCTGGCGGAATACTTTCGGAGCCGACCCGAGGATTCTGGGCCGCAACGTGCGGCTCAATGGCAAGACATATAGGGTCGTTGGGGTTGCCCCCAAAGGATTCCGTGGGCTGTCGGACCAGGCCGATCTATGGGTTCCCTCGATGCTGCCCCCGGTTGAGTCGTTCGTGACTACTCGAAACATGCGATTCGCATCCGGGGCTGGGCGTCTGAGCCCAGGGGTCACCCTGCAGCAGGCTCAGGAGGAGCTGAAGAGAATCACCGCGGAGCTCGCCGAGGAGTTCCCAGAGTCAAACCAGGGGCTGAGTGCCACCGTGGTGCCGTTTGAGGAATTCTGGTTCGGCACATTGCGCAACGGTCTGCTCATCCTGACTGTCGGCGCCTGTATCCTGCTGATCATCGCGTGCATCAATGTTGCCAGCCTTCTGATGACCCGGGCGGTGCTCCGGCAGCGCAATTGGAGTATTCGGGTCGCATTGGGCGCCGGCCGTGGGCGCCTGATCCGCCAGGCCTTGACCGAGAGTGCTTTGCTCTGTCTGATCGGTGGTCTTGCCGGGCTTCTCCTCGGCCAGTGGGCCTCCCGTGCGTTGCTTGCGATCAGTGGTATCGAGCTTCCGAGCTTCGTCGAGCTCAGCACGGGGTCGGAAGTGGTGCTGCCGGTCCTCTGCCTGGTCGTGCTTTGCAGCGTGGTCTTCGGGCTGGCGCCGGTCTGGGCCGGCTCCCGGGCCGACCTGGCCCGGAATCTTGGCCGGGAGGAGAAGCTGCCACCGCGCAGCAGGGGCCTGCAGATCTTCCAGAAGTCTATCGTGGTCGTCCAGGTGGCGTTGGCCCTGACCCTCGCGGTCCACGCCGCCCTCATGGCCAAAGGCTTCGGCAAGATGGTCAGCGAGGACTTCGGTTTTCGCTCCGACAACCTGCTCACGGTTCGCATGGACATGCGGGCCCCGCAGTACCTCGACGCCGAGCTCGTGACCAAGCTGCTGGGCGAGACGTACCTGCCCCGGATCTCGGCGGTCCCTGGAGTGGAGAAACTGGCGCTCTCGGTTCCGGCCATGCCGACGGATGGTTGGGAAGGCGCCGAGATGACGGTCGAGGATCACGACAGCGACGCACCTGACGGCACCTACCTCGCCATGGTCCACGCGGTGACCCCGGAGTACTTCGACATCCTCGGTATCCCGATCGAGCGAGGCCGCGGCTTCAACCTGCAGGACACGCAGACCGATGCCGTGATTATCAGCCGGGCCATGGCGGAGCTGCATTGGCCCGGACAGAACCCGATCGGGAAACGCATCAAGATCGGCGTGCGCAGCCGACAGGACATCCCGTGGCTCCAGGTGGTCGGGGTGGCCTCGAACGTGGTTCATCAGGCATTCCGGGAGGACAAGGCCCCGGCGCCTGACATCTATGTCTCGCTGCTGCAGATCGTGAGGCGCCCGTTGACCGTCAACTTCCTGGCGCGTCCGCGGCAGGGAGTCTCGATGGCAGAGCTGCAGTCCCTGCTCCTCAAGGAGATCAAGGCGATCAATCCCGAGCTGCCGCCCTACGACGTGGCCACGATGGAGGAGCGGCTGGCCAAGCAGGTGAGCAGGGCGAGATTTCTGGTCATCCTGATCACAATCTTTGCCGGTCTGGCCCTGATCCTGGCGGCGGTTGGGATCTATGGCGTGATCTCTTACAGCGTTTCACAGCGCGAGCGCGAGATCGCGATTCGCGTATCGCTCGGTGCCACGCGCGGCAGCATTCTCCGCATGATTGTCACGCAGGGAGCGATGCTGGCCGCGACGGGGCTGATCCTGGGCCTGGTCGTGGTCTATGCGCTCAGCCGGTTCCTGATCAGCCTGTTGTATCAGACCAGTGCCACCGATCCGTTGGTCCTGTTGGGCACTTCGCTGGGGCTCTTCCTGGTGATCTTGGCGGCGAATTACCTGCCGGCGCGGCGCGCCGCGACCCTGGATCCCGTGGCGGGGCTACGCTTCGAATAGATCACGGTCGAGAGATGATAGAACCCGACCCTTCCGATCATCTCGAAAGCCTGCCCGTCCTGGCCGGTGGGGCGCTGCCAGACACGTCTGCCGGCTCTGCGGCCCGGCTCTCATACGGCGAGCGCTCGCTCTGGTTCCTGCACCATCTCGCTCCCGGCGACGGCGCGTACAACATTGCCGCGGCGGCTGCGGTGCGCTCGCCGCTCGCGTCCGGTGCGCTGGAGCGGGCGTTCCAGGGGCTGGTGGATCGCCATGCCGCGTTGCGGACGGCGTTCCCGGCGGTGGCCGGCGAGCCGTGCCGGCGGATCGAGGAGCGCGCGGAGCTCGCCCTGGCGCGGGAAGACGCCACCGGCTGGAGCGAAGAGCGGCTGCGCTCGCGTCTGGCTGAGGAAGCCTGGCGTCCTTTCGACATCGAACGGGGACCGCTCCTGCGCGTGACTCTGCTGGAGGGTGGGCCGGGCGGGCCGGTGATCCTCCTGGTCATCCATCACATCGTCGCCGATTTCTGGTCTCTCGCCGTGCTGTTGCGGGAGCTTCCGGTGCTCTACCGCGAAGCGATCGGCAGCGGCGCGGCGCGATTGCCCGCTCCGGGCTGGGGTGCCGAGGAGCAGGTCCGGCTGGAACGGGAGGCGCTGGCCGGCGGCCGGGGCGAGGCTCTGCTCGCCTGGTGGCGCGAAAGGCTGGCAGGGCTCCCCACGCTGGAGCTGGTCACCGACCGGCCGCGGCCCGCCGTGCAGACGTACCGGGGCGACTGCCGCCGGCTGCGGCTGCCTGGCGAGCTCGCGGCGGCCCTGCGCGCCCGCGGCCGGGCGCAGCACGGCACTTTGTTCATGACCCTGGTCGCCGCCTTCCAGGCGCTGCTCTGCCGTCATACCGGCCAGGAGGATCTGGCGATCGGCGCGCCGCGCGCCGGCCGGTCGCACGCGCGGCTCGCCGGCACGGTGGGCTACTTCGTGAACCCGGTGGTCCTGCGCGGTGACCTGTCCGGCGATCCCACGTTCACCGAACTGCTGGAGCGCACCCGGGCAATGGTGCTCGCCGCGTTCGAACATGGAGACTGTCCGCTGCCGCTCCTCGCCGAGCAGCTCCAGCCCGCTCGCGATGCCAGCCGGACGCCTCTGTTCCAGGTCTCGTTCGTGATGCAGAAGGAGACGCGGGGCGTCGAGGGGCTCACCGCGTTTGCCCTGGGGGAGGAGGGGGTGGCGGTCGGGCCGGAGGACTTCCGGCTGGAATCGCTCTCGCTCGACCGGCCGCCCGCTCCCTTCGATCTGCAGCTTCACCTGGTCGAACGGCAGGGGGGCCTGAGCCTCGCGTTGCAGTACAACACCGATCTGTTCGACGGGACGACCGCGGAGCGCCTCCTGGAGCGTTTCGCGACCCTGCTCGGGGCGCTCGTACGGAGCCCGGACCTGGCGCTTTCCGCGTTGCCGATCGCTTCCGAGGTGGAGCGCCACCAGCTCCTCTGTGCGTGGAACGACACGGCGCAGCCGGGATCCCCAGCGAATCTTTTCGAGCTGTTCTCGGCCCAGGCGGAGCAGTCGCCGGATGAGCCGGCCGTGGTGTTCGAGGACGAGCAGGTCACCTATCGCGAACTGGCGGCGCGAGCGGAGGCCCTGGCATACCACCTCGCGGGGCTCGGCGTGGGGCCGGAGGCGCTGGTGGGCGTGGCCGCCGAGCGCTCGGTCGAGCTGGTGGTCGGCCTTCTCGGCGTGCTCGGCGCTGGTGGCGCCTACCTGCCGCTGGAGCCGGACCTCCCGCGGCAGCGACTGGAGATGATCCTCGCGGATTCCCGTCCGTCCGTCCTCCTCACCCGCCGCTCATTGGTGGGCGCGTTGCCGCTCGATGCCGTGCCGGGGGTTCGTCTCGCCTGGCTTGAAGAAATGGCCGATCTGCCGCGCGGCGCGGCCGCTCCGCGACTCCCACGGACGGCGGCCGACAACGCGGCGTACGTCCTCTTCACGTCGGGCTCGACCGGCCGGCCGAAGGGAGTGGTCAACAGCCACCGCGGGATCGTCAACCGCCTGCTCTGGATGCAGGAAGCCTTGGGCCTCGACGCGAGCGACCGTTTCCTGCAGAAGACCCCGTTCGGCTTCGACGTCTCGGTCCCGGAATTCTTCATGCCCCTGATCCTCGGGGGGCGGTTGATCGTAGCCCGGCCGGAAGGGCACCGGGACAGCGCCTACCTGTCGCGGCTGGTCGAGCGGGAAGGGGTCACGACGATCCACTTCGTCCCATCGATGCTTCCCTTCTTCCTCGCGGAAGAGGGAGTGGCGGCGAGGTGCCGCTCGCTGCGCCGGGTGATCGTCAGCGGCGAGGCGTTGGCCTGGGAGCTGGAGCAGCGCTGCCTCGAAGTGCTGCCGGCGCCGCTCTACAACCTGTACGGGCCGACCGAGGCGGCGGTGGAGGTGATGGCTTGGCAATGTCGGCCGGCGGCCCGACCGCGCCCGGTGCCGATCGGCCGGCCGATCCTCAAGACCCAGATCCATGTCGTGGGGCGGCGGCTCGAGCCGGTGCCCGCCGGGGCGGTGGGGGAGCTGGTGATCGGCGGTGTGCAGGTGGCGCGCGGTTATCGCGGCCGTTCCGATCTGACGGCCGAGCGATTCGTCCCCGATCCGTTCGGCCCACCGGGTGCCCGTCTCTACCGGACCGGCGACCTCTGCCGTCATCTGCCCGGGGGCGAGATCGAGTACCTGGGGCGTCTCGACGACCAGGTCAAGATCCGCGGCGTGCGTATCGAGCCGCGCGAGATCGAGATCGCCCTGACGGCGCATCCAGAGGTGCGGGAGGCGGCGGTCGTGGTGCGGCAGGACCCGGCCGGCGAGCGGTCGCTCCTCGCCTGCATGGTCCTCCGGGAGGGTGAGCCGGGGCCTGCGGAGGCAGCGGCGCTGCGCGATTTCCTCACCGCCCGCCTGCCGCCCTCCATGGTTCCGGCCGTCGCGTTCGGTGCCGAGCTCCCCCGCCTTCCCAACGGCAAGCTCGACCGCCGTGCCCTGGCCCGGTGGACGCCCGCGGCCGAATCGGCGCGCTCCTTCCTCGCGCCGCGTACACCGCTCGAGGAGCTGCTCGCCGGCCTGTTCGCAGAGCTTTTGGGAGTCGACCGGATCGGGGTGGCGGACAGCTTCTTCGAGGCGGGAGGCCACTCGCTCGCGGCCATGCGGCTGATCGCGCGGGTCCGCGAGACCCTCGGCGTCGACCTGCCGCTCTACCGTGTCTTCGAGATGCCGACGGTGGCCGATCTGGTGCGCTCCATCGAGGGGGCGGCCCGGAGCGAGGTGCCTCCCCTGGTGCCGGTGCCGCGCGACCGGCCGCTGCCGCTCTCCTTCGCTCAGCAGCGGCTCTGGTTCCTCCATCAGCTCGAGCCGGCGAGCCCGGCCTACAACATGTCCGCCGCCGTGCACCTGGAGGGGCGTCTGGACCGTGCGGCGCTCGCCGCCGCCCTGGGAGATGTGGTGCGGCGCCACGAGACGCTGCGCACCCGGTTCGCCGCGCCGGGCGGGGAGCCGGTCCAGGTCATCGATCCGCCGGCCCTCCTTCCCGTGCCGATGGTCGATCTGGCGTACCTGCCCGCCGGCTGCCGGACGGAGGAGGCCCGCCGGCTGGTGCGCGCGGAGGCCCTGCGCCCGTTCGACCTCGCCGCCGGGCCGCTGCTGCGGGTGGCGCTGGTGCGCCTGGGGGACTCGGAGCAGCTCCTCCTGCTGGCGATGCACCACATCGTCGGCGACGCCTGGTCTCTGCGGGTGCTGGCGCGCGAATTGGCGGTGCTCTACAGCGCGTTTGCGGAGGGCCTTCCATCCCCGCTTCCGGAGTTGGAGATCCAGTACGGCGACTACACGGTCTGGCAGCGCCGCTGGTTTCAGGGCGAGACGCTGGAGGCCGAGCTCGCGCACTGGCGGTCCCGGTTGGCCGATGCGCCTTCCGTTCTCGACCTGCCCCTCGATCGCCCGCGGTCGGCGGGGGTCAGCGATCGCGGCGCGAGCCGCGCCGTGGCACTGCCTCCCGCCCTGCTGCCTTCCTTGCAGGCGCTGGCGCGGCGACAGCGAGTCACCCTGTTCATGGCCGTGCTGGCCGCCTTCCAGGCCCTTCTCTCCCGGGTCAGCAATACGGAGGACGTGAGCGTCGGGACACCTGTGGCCGGCCGGCGCCAGATCCGGACCGAGGGGCTGATCGGATTCTTCGTCAACACGCTGGTGATGCGGACCGACCTGTCCGGCGATCCGTCGTTTACGGCGCTGCTCGCGCGGGTGCGCGAGGTCGCGCTGGCCGCCTATGCCCACCAGGACCTGCCGTTCGACCGGTTGGTCGAGGAGCTTCATCCCCGGCGCGATCTCAGCCATGCGCCGCTGTTCCAGGTCTCGTTCGACCTGGACGACGAGCCGCCGCCTCCTCCGCGGCTGGGCGAGGTCGCCGGGTCCCTCTGGCCGCTCGAGCTCGAGACGGAGAAGTTCGACCTGAGGCTCACCCTGACCGTCGAAGCGGAGGTTCTTTCCGGAGCGCTCGGTTTCCGGACCGGCCTGTTCGACGGCGCGACGATCGAGCGGCTGGCCGGTCACTTCATGCGTCTGCTGGTTGGGGCGGTCCAGGAGTCATGGCGGCGTCTGTCGGAGCTGCCCCTGTTGTCGGCGGAGGAGCGGGAGCAGATCCTCGTCGAATGGAACGACACGGCGACGGCAGCGCAAAGGGCCCCGCTGGTCCACGAGCTCGTCCTGGCCTGGGCGCGGCGGCGGCCGGAGAGCCTGGCGGTCACCGCGCCGGGAGAGCGGCTCGCGTATGGCGAACTGGCCGCGCGCGCCAGGAGCCTGGCACGGGTCCTGGGCCGGCTCGGCGTTGGACCCGAGGTGCGGGTGGCTCTCTGCGCCGGACCTACGGTCCACCGGGTGGTGGGGAGCCTCGCGGTCCTGCTGGCCGGCGGCGTCTATGTCCCCCTGGACCCCGAAGCCCCACCCGAGCGTCTGTCCTTCCTGGTCGCCGACTCCGGGGCGGCGGTCGTGCTCACGGAGCAGGCCCTGGCTGGGCGCCTCCACGAATGCACGGCCCGACGGCTCCTGCTCGAGGAGGCTGGCAGAGTCGAGGAGAAGGGCCTTTTCTCCGCTTCCGTGGTCGACCCGGACAACCTCGCCTATGTCGTCTACACCTCGGGGTCGACCGGCCTGCCCAAGGGGGTCGCCATCTCCCATGCGGGCCTGCTGAATCTGGTGCGCTGGCACTGTGAGCGGTACGGGGTGGGCCCTGCCGACCGGGCGACCCTGATCGCGAACCCCGCCTTCGACGCCTCGGTTTGGGAGATCTGGCCGTACCTGGCGGCCGGCGCGAGCCTCCACGTCCCCTCTGAGGAGATGCGCCTCGCGCCGTCGGCGATCGTGCGCTTCTGGCGGAGAGAAGGGATCACCTGGAGCTTCCTGCCCACACCCTTGGCCGAAGAGGTGATCGCCGAGCCCTCGGCCTGGGCCGGGCTTTCTCTCAAGGGACTGCTCTGCGGCGGCGACCGCCTCCACCGCCCGCCGGAGACCGCTCTGCCGTTTTCCCTGATCAATCATTACGGCCCGTCTGAGGTGAGCGTCGTCACGACCTGTACGGCTGTGCGTCCAGGGCTTTCAGGGGCGCCGCCGATCGGCCGGCCGATCCTCAACCTCCGGACCTATGTCGTCGCTCTCCACGGAGCTCTGGCACCTCGCGGCGTCGCGGGTGAGCTGTGGATCGGCGGAGAGGGTCTGGGGCGCGGCTATCTTGCCCGGCCGGACCTGACGGCCGAGCGCTTCGTGCCCGACCCATGGAGCGGCGAGGCCGGGGGGCGCCTCTATCGCACGGGCGACCTGATGCGCCACCAGCGCGACGGCAGTCTGGAGTTCCTCGGCCGGATTGACCACCAGATCAAGCTGCGCGGTTTCCGGATCGAGCCGGGCGAAATCGAGGCCGTCCTTCGGGCGCACCCGGCGGTGAGCGAGGCCGTGGTCGCCACCTTCGCACCGCGGCGAGAGCACCGTCGGCTGGTCGCCTATGTGGTCGGCGTCGAAGGGCGGGCGCCGTCGAGCCATGAGCTGCGGAAGTTTCTGCGCGAGCGGCTGCCGGGCTACATGGTGCCGGGGGTCTTCGTGGCCCTTCCCGCGCTGCCGCTCACGCCGAACGGCAAGCTCGACCGCAAGGCGCTGCCCGAGCCCGCGCCGGAGGCAGGGGAGGAGATCGTGGCGCCCCGGACTCCCGCCGAGGAGCTGGTGGCGGGGATCTTCGCCGAAGTGCTCGGCCTGGAGCAGGTCGGCGTCAACGAGAGCTTTTTTGAATTGGGCGGGCACTCGCTCCTGGCGACGCAGGTCGCCTCGCGGGTGCACACCGTGTTCGGGGTGGAGCTGCCGGTGCGGGCGGTGTTCGAGGCGCCGACGGTGCTGGAGCTGGCTGGCTGGATCGAGACCTCGGCCGCGGACGAGCGGTCCCGGGGGCCGGCGATCGTACCGGTCTCGCGCGACGAGCCGCCCCCGATGTCGTTCGCGCAGGAACGGTTGTGGTTCCTCGATCGGCTGGAGCCGGGCAGCCCGCTCTACAACATCCCGGTGGCGGTCGCACTGACCGGGAGGCTGGACGTGCCGGTGCTGGCGGCAGCCCTCTCCACTGTCGTCGAGCGGCACGAGACGCTGCGGACGACGTTCGGTCTCGCGGGGGGGCCGGTGCAGATCATCGCGCTCCATGCGACGGTCGCTCTGCCGGTGATCGACCTCCGGGACCTTCCCGGGATGGCGCGGGCGGCGGAGGTGGAGCGGCTCGCAGCGGCGGAGGCGCGGCGGCCGTTCGATCTCGGTCATCTCGGCGGAGGTCCGTTGCTGCGCTCGACCCTGGTGGCGCTGGCTCTCCAGGAGCACCTGGCATTGATCACCCTGCCCCACATCGTGAGCGACGGTTGGTCGATGGGAGTCCTGGTCCACGAGCTGGGGGCTCTCTACGCGGCCTTTCTCGACAGGCGGCCGAGCCCGCTGCCGGAGCTCTCCATCCAGTACGCGGACTTCGCCGTCTGGCAGCGCAGCCGCCTCTCCGGCGAGCTTCTGGAATCGGAACTCGCCTGGTGGCGCGGGCAGCTCGCCGGGATGCCACCGGCGCTGGAGCTGCCGACCGACCACCCGCGGCCGGCGGTGCGCACCATCGGGGGGGCGGTCCACGGCTTCACGATCGCACGAGAGAGCCTCGGCGCTCTCGCGGCACTCTCGCGGCGGCACGGGACGACCCTCTTCATGACCCTTCTCGCCGGGTTCCTGGCTCTCCTGAAGCGCACGACGGGCGCGGACGACCTGGTGGTGGGCTCGCCCATCGCGGGGCGCCTTCGGGTCGAGACGGAGCCCCTGATCGGTCTGTTCGTCAATACGTTGGTGTTGCGGACGGATCTTTCGGGGGATCCGGATTTCCTCACCCTCCTGGGCCGGGTGCGGGAGACGACGCTCGCCGCCTACGTCCACCAGGAGGTGCCTTTCGAACGCTTGGTGGAGGAACTGGCGCCGGAGCGGGACCTGAGCCGTACGCCGCTGGTGCATGTGGTGCTCGCCCTGCAGAACGCCCCGACCGGTCCGTTGGAGCTGCCCGGGCTCCTGCTCACCCCGTCCGCGGTGCACACCGGCACCGCGAAGTTCGAGCTGACCTGCCTGGTGATGGAGACGGAGCGCGGCCTGGAGGGGACGCTGGAATACAGCCGGCGTCTGCTCGACGGTCCGACCGTCGAGCGCCTGGCCCAACGCTTCACGCGGCTCCTGGCTGGGGCCGCGGCCGATCCCCAGAGGAGGTTGTCGGAGCTGCCCCTGCTGGCGTCCGGCGAGCGCCACCAGATCCTGGCGGAGTGGAACGACACGCGCGCTCCGTTCCCGGCGGAGACTCTCCTCCACCAATTTTTCGAGGCCGCGGTGGACCGGGCTCCGCAGACGGTGGCGGCCGTCTGTGGGAGCAGCGCGCTGACCTACGGAGAGCTCGAGGCGTGGGCCAACCGCCTGGCGCACCTGCTGCGGAGCGCGGGCATCGGGCGGGGAGCGCCGGTGGGGGTCTGGGTCGAGCGCTCCTTCGGCATGCTTGCGGCCGTCCTCGGGATCCTCAAGGCGGGCGGTCACTATGTCGCCCTCGACGAAACCTGGCCGGCGGACCGGGTGGAGGCGATCCTGGCCGCCACCGGGGTCCCGGCGATCGTGACCGGGAGCGGGCTGCTGGCCGCGGTGGAGGAGATGGGCGGGCGGCTGCCGGAGCTGGCCGAGGTCGTCTGCCTCGACCTCGCCGATCCGCGGCCGGCGGGCGGGAAGCGCTGGTGGACCGCCTGGCATCTGGAGCGCAGTGCGGCCTCCCGCCCGCCTGCGGTGAGCGGTCCGGACGACATCGCCTACGTCATTCACACCTCGGGCTCGACGGGTGAGCCCAAGGGCATCGTCGTCCAGCACAGGCCTGCCGCCAACCTGATCGATTGGATCAACAGGACGTTTGCGGTGGGTCCGGAAGACCGGGGCCTCTTCGTCACGTCGTTGTGCTTCGACCTTTCGGTCTACGACATCTTCGGGTTGCTGGCCGCGGGGGGAACCGTTCACATCGCGGCGAAGGAGGATCTCGCCGAGCCCGACCGGCTGGTGGATTTGATGCGCACGGGAGGGATTACTCTCTGGGACTCGGCGCCTGCAGCCCTCGTGCAGCTCGCGCCGCTCTTTCCAGCGGAGCCGGAGCGCGCCAGCCGGCTGCGGCGGGTGCTGCTGTCGGGCGACTGGATTCCGGTGACCCTGCCGGACCGGGTGCGGCGGGCCTTCCCGGAGGCGCAGGTCCTGGCGCTGGGCGGCGCCACCGAGGCTACGGTGTGGTCGAACTGGTATCCGGTGGGCATGGTCGACCCTGCCTGGCCGAGCATCCCGTATGGCCGGCCCATCGCCAACGCCCGCTATCACGTGCTGGACGCAGGTTTCTCCCCATGCCCGATCGGTGTTCCGGGCGATCTCTACATCGGTGGCGGCTGCCTCTGCTCGGGCTATGCCCGGCGCCCCGATCTGACCGCCCGGGCTTTTCTGCCGGATCCCTTCGTGGAGGAGCCGGGAGCGC
This sequence comes from Thermoanaerobaculia bacterium, assembly GCA_035633875.1. Taxonomy (GTDB): domain Bacteria; phylum Acidobacteriota; class Thermoanaerobaculia; order Multivoradales; family UBA5704; genus DATARR01. The sequence goes on along the minus strand of DASQEB010000076.1, from coordinate 827 downwards.
GCCTCTACCGGACGGGGGACAGGGCCCGGTACAAGGCGGACGGCAACCTGGAGTTCCTCGGCCGCGTGGACCATCAGGTCAAGATCCGGGGATACCGGATCGAGCTGGGGGAGATCGAAGTGGCGATCGCCCGTCATCCCGAGGTGCGCGAGGCGGTGGTGATGGTGCGGGAGGACCAGCCGGGAGACAGGCGGTTGGTGGCCTATGTCGTCCCGGCTTCGGCGCCGGATTCTCCCGCGCTCTCGCCCGCGGACCTGCGGGATGCGCTGCGCCGGTCGCTGCCCGACTACATGGTCCCCTCGGCGTTCGTGTTGTTGAGCGAGCTGCCGGTGACGCCCAACGGCAAGCTCGACCGCACGGCCCTGCCCGCTCCGGTCCGCAGCGCCGCCCGCGGCTCCACAGCGCCGCAGACTCCCCTCGAGGAGACTCTCGCCGAAATCTGGGCAGACGTTCTGGGCGTGGCCGAGGTGGGCCGGGAGGACAGCTTTTTCGACCTTGGAGGGCACTCTCTGCTGGCGACCCAGCTCATGGCGCGAATCCGCGAGGTCTGGGGCGTGGAGCTGCCGCTGCGCGCTCTGTTCGAGCGCCCCACGCTGGAGGACCTGGCGGCGGCCGTGGAGGCGGCGCGCGCGACCGGAGAGCCGTCTACCGCGCCGGCGCTCCGGCCGATCGCCCGGACGGGCCAGGGGCTGCCGCTGTCGTTCGCGCAGCAGCGGCTCTGGTTTCTGGATCAGTTGGAGCCGGGCAGCCCGCTCTACAGCATCCCGGCGGCGATCGAGCTGGCAGGCCGGCTCGATGGGGCGGCTCTCGCGGCGGCGCTGGGCGAG
>DASQEB010000075.1:0-6035 GCA_035633875.1 Thermoanaerobaculia bacterium | reverse complement strand
GCAACGTACCGCTCGGCCGTCAGGCGCTCGTCCCCGAGATAGCCCAGGGAAAGGTGGGGGGTCCGGACGCAGACCTCCCCCAGTTCGCCCGGGGCGGCGAGGGTGTCGGCGGCGTTCAGCACCAGGAGCTGGGCTCCGTCGATCCCCCGGCCGACCGGGACCCTCCGCGCCGGCCACGCTCCCACCCCGGAGGCATCGAACCAGGCTCCGGCCTGCGGCGTCTCGGTGGTGCCGTAGAAGTTGACGCAGGCCGCGGCCGGGGCGAAGGCGCGGAGGCGGGCCACGTCCCGCTCGGTCAGCACGTCGCCGCCGAAGAAGGCGTGCCGGAGATCCGGCAGGGCCGTCCCGCCGTCGGCCAGGACCTGCCCGAAGGCGGGGGTGAGGTGGCAGACGGTGATGCGGCTGCGCGCCATCCAGGTGGCGAGACGGGCGGGCGAGCCGAGGTCGTCCGGGTCCGGGATGCACAGCGCGGCCCCGAGCCCCAGGGGGGTGAAGACGTCCCGCAGCAGAGGATCGTGGGAGAGCCCGGAGAGGAGGCTGAAGCGGTCGTCCGCACCCAGGCCGAACGTCTCCGCCTGCCAGGCGACGAAATGGGCCAGCGGACCGTGGGTGCCCAGGATGCCCTTGGGCTCGCCGGTGGAGCCGGAGGTGAAGGCGATGTAGGCGAGGTCGCCGGACCTCACCCCCTGTCCCCCTCTCCCATCGCCCTCCCTTCCCCCGGGAGAGGGGGGACCCTCGGCCGTGAGGTCGAGGTGGATGGGGGGGAGGAGCTCGGTCAACCCGGCTGGAGCCGGACCGGGGGCGAGGCCGATCCAGGCCCGGGGCCGGGCTTGACGGAGGATGGATTTCAGCCGGGGCGCCGGGTGGGCCGGATCGAGGACCAGGAATGCGGCTCCCGCCTCCAGGATGCCCAGGAGCGCCTGGACGAGCGGGGCGCTCCGCCAGGCGTAGATCGCCACCACGTCGCCGGGTCCGATCCCCGCGTTCCGCAGCCCTGCGGCGAGTCGGCCCGCCCGCTCCGCCAGCTCGCCGTAGGTCCACGTTCCGTTGGAATCGACTACCGCCGGGCGGTTTGGAGCCAAGCGGGCCTGTTCAGCGAAGCGCTCTTGCACGGTTCCCGTCCAGTCTCCGGACCCGAGCGGGGCGCGGGGATCGGGCAGGACGGCCGCGGCCTCGGGGGTCACGAGCGACATCCGGGAGACGGAAATGTCCGGCTCCGCCGCCGCCCGCTCCAGGGCGCGGCGGAGCTGGGCGAGAAATCCCGCCATCGTGGCGCGGTCGAAGAGGTCGGCGTTGTAGACCAGGTCCAGGGAGATCCCCCCGGTCCGGAGCTCCTCCGCGTAGATCGTGAAGTCGAAGCGCGAGGGCAGCTCGCGCAGAGGGAAGGCCTCGACGACGAGACCCGGCACGTCGAGGTCCGGGTGGGGGAACGACAGAAGGTTGAACAGCACCTGGAAAAGGGGCGAGCGCGAGAGGTCGCGCCCGGGCTGCACCTCCTCGATGATCCGCTCGACGGGCACGTCCTGACGGGCGTAGGCGGCGAGAGCGGTGTCGCGCACCCGGCCGAGCAGGTCGCGGAAGGACGGATCGCCGGAGAGGTCGATCCGCAGGGGGAGCATGTTGAGGAAGATGCCGATCATCCGCTCCAGCTCCCGGCGGTCGCGCCCGGCGATCGGCGAGCCGACGATCAGGTCCTCCTGGCCGCTCCAGCGGGAGAGGACGAGGGCGAACCCCGCGAGCAGCACCATGAACGGGGTTGCCCCCTGGTTGGCGCCCAGGCCGCGCAGGCCGTTCGCCAGCTCCAGCGGCAGGACCAGGGTCTCGCTCACCCCGCGGAAGGTCTGGATCGCCGGCCGCGGCCGGTCGGTGGGCAGGTCGAGCACGGGCAGGGGCGGGGCCAGCCGCTCGCGCCAGCCGGCGAGCTGCTGCGCCATCTCACCTTCTCCCAGGCGGCGGCGCTGCCAGACCGCGAAGTCCGCGTACTGAACGGGCAGCTCGGGGAGCGGCGAGGGCTCGCCGGCGGCGAAAGCGCCATAGATCTCCGTCAGCTCCGTGAGGAGAACGGCGCTCGACCACCCGTCCCCGATGATGTGGTGAAAGACGAACAGGACCGCGTGCCGGTCCGTCGCCAGGCGGTAGAGCTCGGCCGTCAGAAGCGGGCCCCGGGAGAGGTCGAACCGGCGCCCGCCGGAGCGGACGGCGAGCCGCCCGGCTTCCGTCTCCCGCAGCTCCTCCGGCAGAGTCGAGAGGTCCACCAGCGGCAGGGGGACGTCCACGGAGGGCAGGATGCGCTGCACCGGGCGGCCCTGGACGTCCAGGAAGGCGGTGCGCAGCGACTCGTGCCGGCGGACGACCTCGGCCAGGGCGCGGCCCAAGGCGGGCACGTCGAGGGCACCGGTCAAGCGCACGGACTCGGTCAGGTTGAAGGTGGGGGTCCCCGGATCGAGACGGTCGAGGAACCAGAGCCGCTCCTGGGCAAAGGAGAGGGGGAGATCGCCGTTCCGGGAGACCCGGGGGATGATCCCGTCCCCGGCCGCCCCGGACCCCTCCTCCTCGATCAGCCGGACCAGCTCCGCGAGATCGGCCGGCGTGGCCGCCTGGAACAGCCACTCGAGCTTCACCTCCGCCCCCAGCTCGCTCTTCACCCGGGAGAGGAGCTGGAGCCCGAGAAGGGAATGGCCGCCGAGGTCGAAGAACCGGTCGAGGGCTCCCACCGCCTCGAGACCCAGGACGTCCTGGAACAGCTCGGCGAGCCGTTGCTCCCGCTCCCCACGCGGAGGCACGTACGCCGTGCCGACCCGGGGCCGGGGGCGCCGGGGCGCGGGACTTCGCGGCTCCTCCCGGACGGGCTCCGGACTGGAGGCAGGGATCTCGTCCGGCGGCCCGATCCAGTAACGCTCGCGCTGGAAGGGATAGGCGGGGAGGGGGACCCGCAGCCGCCGCTCCCCGGCGTGAAGGGCGGACCAGTCCACTGCGGCGCCGGCCAGCCAGAGCCGGCCCAAATCCTCCAGGGGCAGGTCCGCGACCGCTTCGGGCGCCGGCCGGGTCTCGTCCACAACGTTGGAGAGGACGCGCCGGGGATCGCGGGACGCGAGCGCCTCCCGTGCTTCGGCGAGGCTCCGGCAGACCAGCATCCGCCGGTGCGCCAGCTCCCGCCGTCCCACCTGGAGCGTGAAGGCCACGTCGCCCAGATCGAGATCGGGATGGCGGGCCAGGTGCTCGGCCAGGCGATCCGTCAAGGCCTCCAGGGCGGGTGCGCTGGCCGCCGAGAGCACCAGGAGCTGCGTGGGGGAGGACGGGCTCCCGGGCGGCACCGGCGGCGCCTCTTCCAGAACAACATGGGCGTTCGTTCCGCCCATGCCGAACGAACTGACGCCGGCCCGCCGAGGCTCCGGCCCCCGCGGCCACGGGAGCGGCCCGGCGTTGACGAAAAAGGGGCTGTCCTCCAGGCCCAGCCGGGGGTTCGGCCGCCGGAAGTGAACCGTGGGAGGGATCACCTCGCGCTCCAGGGCCAGGACGGCCTTGAGGAGCGACGCCACCCCGGCCGCGGCGTCCAGATGCCCGATGTTGCTCTTGACCGAACCCAGGGCGCAGAAGCCCTTGCGCGTGGTGGCGGCCTCGAAGACCTGCCGCAGGGCTGCCACCTCGATGGGGTCACCCAACGTCGTGGCCGTGCCGTGCCCCTCCACGAATCCGATCGTCTCAGGGTGGACCGCGGCCAGGGCCTGCGCCATGGCGATCACGGCGGCCTGCCCCTCGATCCCGGGCGCCGTGTAGCCCACCCGGTCGGCGCCGTCGTTGTTGATCGCCGTCCCCAGGATCACCGCGTGGACGTGGTCGCCGTCGGCCAGGGCGTCGGCGAGGCGCTTCAGGACCACGACCCCCGCCCCCTCGCCGTCCACCGCGCCCTGGCCTGCGGCGTCGAAGGCACGGCAGTGGCCGTCGGGGGAGAGGATGCCGTCGGACTGGTATGTGTGGCCGGCCCGGCGTGGCACCGCGATCCGCACGCCGCCGGCGAGGGCCATGTCGCACTCGCCGTTGAGCAGGCTCTGGACAGCCAGGTGCACTGCCACCAGGGAGGTCGAGCACGCCGTCTGCACCGTGAGGCTCGGCCCCCGCAGGCCCAGCTTGTAGGAGAGGCGCGTGGCAAGGAAGTCGCCGCCGTTGCCCAGCATGGCCTGGAGCTGGCCGACCGCGGCGAGCGCCTCGCGCCGCGCCATCAGGTTGAGCAGCAGGTAGGTATTCGGCCCCGCCCCGGCATAGACGCCGATCAGCCCGTCGTAGCGCCGCGGGTCGTAGCCGGCGTGCTCCAGGGCTTCCCAGGCGTGCTCCAGCAGCAGGCGGTGCTGCGGATCCATGACCTCGGCCTCGCGCGGGCTGTAGCCGAAAAGCTCCGCGTCGAACAGCTCTGCGCCTTCGACCACCGCCCGCGCCGGCACGTAGGCCGGATCGTCGAGGAGCGCGGGCTCGACACCGGCCGCCGCCATCTCCTCCCGGCGAAAGGTGGTGACCGACTCGACCCCCGCGGCCAGGTTCTCCCAGAACCGCTCCACGTCCCCTGCGCCGGGGAATCGGCCCGCAAAGCCGACGATTGCAATCTCACTCATCGTCCAGGACCTCGAAGAGGACTCCCGCGCTCGCTCCCCGGGTCAGATTGATCACGCCGCTCTCCCGGGGTCCGAGGCTCAGGAAACCTCCCCCGGAGCGGTCGCCGAAGACGAACAGCCCCCAGACCACGTCATGGGGGCCGCACCCCCGCTCTCCCCGCTGGTGCACGAAGGGGAGGGTCTCCACCCGCTCCTGCACGACCCAGTCCCCCTCCGCCAAGGCCCGCGCCACCCGTTCCCGCCAGACGGGCTCCGGGGTGGCAGCCCCCACATGGACCGCCGCGCCCCGGCCGGCCCGCGCCCGCTTGAGCACCATCGCCTCCCGGCGGGCGAGGGCGAGCTCGGAGATTCCGGCGGCGGCGAGCCGGCGGGTCCAGGGCACGTGCCGCGCCACCAGCTCCCGCTCGGCCGGGTCCAGCACCTCCCCCCGGTCCGCGAGCTCGGACAGCAGGGCGAGGTTGCGCTTGTCGGTGAGGATCGTCCGCACCGGCGCGTTGAACAGCTTCAGGGTCCCCGCCTTGAAGCAGCGGAACGCCTGGGCCGCCGTCCCCTCGTGATGCACCTCCACCGCGGCGTGGACCCGCCGTTCGCCCGCCCACAGGCGGCCGCCGCGCTCCCGCAGCCCTGAGTAGGGCTGGAGCACCAGCGCGCCGCCCGCACCCGGCCCCGCGCGGCGCAGGGCTTCGGCCCAGCGGCCGGCGAGCCAGGTCTCGAGCTCGCGCCCGAGGGAGGCGGTCCCCTCGGGGAGCACGAGCGCGGCGTTGATCTCGCCGTCCGGCTCGCTCAGGCCCTGCGCCTCGGCGACCACGTGGTCGAACAGCAGCGACACCGTGTCACGGCAGGCGATCCGGAGCCCCTCCTCGCGAACGAACCTCTGGAAGACTGGCACCTGTGTATACCTCTCTGCCCAAAGAGGTGCCTGCCACCCCCCGAGATCGCTCACCAGGTTGAGCTCCAGGCACTGGAGGCCCGCGGCCGAGTCCAGGAAGTCCCCCCGGCCGATGGCGCCGGCGAGGCCGTTCGGCTCCTCGATCATCGAGCGCGCGAGGTCCGCGCTCGCGAGGCCGTAGAAGTCCCGGAGGCGCTCGGGGTCGTTGCCGAACACGCGCCGGGGCAGGCTCTTGACCAGCCGCACGAGCCCGGTGCTCACCCGCTCCATCTCCGCGGCGCGCGCCCGGTCCACGAGAGCCGGCCAGGGCTGGAGCGGCCAGGAGCTGCCCGCGGCGTGGTCCCCCAAGGCCGCGAAGCTCGCCCGCTCCAGGCACTCCGGGTTGGCGGCGGCGAAGCGCAGGAAGGCCGCGCTCGCCCGGCCCAGCCGGGCATGGGCCGCCTCGGCGGCGGCGTCCCACAGCCGGACCGGCGGCGCCGCCGGCCCGGGCGCGGCCATGCGCTTGCGGGCCTCCAGGAAGCGGCCCTGCCGCGTGGCCG
>DASQEB010000074.1:0-10765 GCA_035633875.1 Thermoanaerobaculia bacterium | reverse complement strand
GGCCGAGGTGCTCGTGCGCATGGGTGGCCACGATCAGGAGCCCTCTCCGTCCAGCGGCCTGGTTGCCGAACAGGTTGATCTGCTTGTCCAGGTCGGACTCCGGCATGGCGTTGATGAACGAGCGGACGTGGTCGAAGGATTTCTTCAGGGTGTCCACGACCTTGGCCTTGTCGGCACCCTGCTTCTCGAACTCGCGGGGGTTGAGCCCCTCCGGAATCTTGCCCCCCCAGAAGGTCGGGAAGAAGTAGTTCGCGCCCGCCACGTGCATGTAGACCTCGCCGACCGAGCGGATCCCCTCGGCCGGACGCCAGGCGAACTTCTCCGCCGGCGTCGCCTCGGCGAGAGCGACCAGCTTCTTCTCCGCGTCCTCGATCTGCCACAGGATGTCCGCCTTCACGCCGGACGCAGGCTTGGCCTCCTGGGCGGAGACGGGGCTGCCGAGGCCGGCCAGGAGGATTCCCAAGGCGGCCATCCAAACGAACGCTCTCTTCATCGTCGATCTCCTATTCAAGTAGGTGGCGAAATGACTCCAGGGGATTGTAGCGCAGGCACGGGACTGGCTCTAGAATCTCTCCTGCCCTTCACGCGTATGGAATCACCTTCCCAGAGAACCCCGGAGGCCGCCCCGTGCGGATGATGCTCGTTATCCTGGGCAGCGTCGGCATCCTGTCGCTGCTCATCGTCCTGATCACCGCGCTCCGGCGGCGGTTCTTCTGGGTGCGGCAGCTCGCCTTCCCGCTCTACGTGGCCGCGGCGGTGGCCACGATCGAGATCTTCACCCTGCTCCAGCCGGGCTACCAGCCGAAGGTCATGGAGCGCGTGCTCGGCTGGACGCTCCTGTTCCTCGGCCTGGTGACCGTCTTCCGGCTCGTCGGCATCTATCTCTTCGACGTCCACCTGACGGCTCGCAAGGACCTGCGCCTGCCGCCCCTCCTGCCGGCGGTGGCCATGACCCTGGTCTACCTGATCACGGGCTTCGTCACCCTCGGGCTGACCTTTCCCGAGTTCGACGTGGCGCCGCTCATCGCCACCAGCGCCGTCACCTCCCTCGTCCTCGGCCTCGCCCTCCAGCCGATCCTGGGCAACTTCTTCGCCGGGCTGGTGATCAGCGTAGAAAAGCCGTTTCGGATCAACGACTGGATCCGGGTCGGCGACCAAGAGGGCCGGGTGGTGGCCATCACCTGGCGCACGACCCATCTGCGGACGCGGGAAAACGACAACATCCTGATCCCCAACTCCAAGCTGGCGGACGAGCGGGTGCTCAACTTCTACCGCCCGCACCCCAGCCACCTGGACCGGATCAAGGTCGGAGTCCACTACAGCACGCCCCCGCATCGCGTGCGGCGGGCCCTCGTGGACTGCGTGGCCGGAGTGCCCGGGGTCCTCGACAAACCGACCCCCGAGGTCTTTCTCGTCGCCTTCGACCCGAGCGCCATCGTCTACGAGCTGCGGGTCTGGGTGGACGACGTGGTCAACGCCCCCCGTATCCAGAGCGACATCCGGATCCGCATCTGGGAGGAGCTCCAGAGGGAGGGAATCGTCATCCCCTACCCCATTCAAACCGTGGAGATCGCGCCCCGGAAGCGCCCACGCCTCGAGGAGAAGCGCGAGGGAACGCGGCCGGCCCGGCTCTACGTGGCCGAGGGCCCGGAGCGCGGCCGGTCCCTCAGCCTCGACGGCGGGCCTGCCACGGTCGGCCGCTCCCGCGCCAGCTCGCTCCCCCTGACCGACCCCAATGCCAGCAAAGATCACCTGCGGATCGCCTGGGAGGACGACGCCTGGGTGCTGACCGACCTGGAGAGCAGCTTCGGGACCCGCGTCAACGGCCAGCCCGCGACCCGGGCCGTCCTGCGGCCCTTCGACCGGATTGCCATCGGTGATACGGTGATGATCTTCGAGAGCGATGCCGGCTGAGACACCTACCCAGATCGGTCCCTACCGCGTCGTCGAGCTGATCGGCCAGGCCGGGCAGACCACCGTCTACAAGGCGACGGACCCCCAGGGCCGGAGAGTGGCGGTGAAGCTCTTTCCCCCCCGCGTTACCCGGGATCCCACGGTGGTCGAGCGCTTCCACCGCGAGCTCCGGGCCTTCGCTCCGGCCAGCCGGCATCCACACCTGGTGCAGGTCCTGGAGACCGGGCAGCACGAGGACCGTCTCTTCCTGGCGATGGAGTATGTGGACGGCACGTCCCTCGACCGGGTGCTCCGCCAGCGCCGGCTCTCCGTCCCGGAGGCCTTGACCGTGCTCCGGGGGATCTGCCGCGGCCTCGCCCAGGCCCACGAGCACGGCTTCCTCCACCGCCACCTCACGCCGCGCAACGTCCTCGTCTCCGCGAGCTTCGACAGGGTCGAGGTCTCGGACGTGGGCTCGAGCTCCTTCGAGGTCGCGACCGACCTCACGGGCACGGTGAGCACCGGGGAGATCGCGCTCGCGGGCCTCTACTACATGGCCCCCGAGCAGGTAGAGGGCGGGCGGGTGGATCACCGGGCGGACCTCTACTCCGCCGGGGTCATCCTCCACGAGATGCTGACCGGCCGGAAGCCGGGCCCCCGGTTCGGCCTGCCGAGCCAGCTCAACCCCGAGCTGCCCTCGGCGGTCGACGGGGTCGTCTTGAAATGCCTCGCCCGCAAGCCCTCCGAGCGGTACGCCACCGCCCTCGACCTCCTGGCCGACGTGGCCCGCCTGGAGGAGACCCTCCACATCCGCGTGCTGTCGGAGATCCGCGGCATCTCCCAGGCTGGCTCCCGCCTCCTCGGCGGAGGGGAGGAGGAGGACGGGGGGAAGCGTCCCTACCTTATTTATATAGGGATTGGGCTGCTGGTCCTCGCGGTGCTGGCGGCGGTGGTGTACTTCCTGCGGTAGCGGCCCGACGCCGCCGGCTTGCGATACTCTCGCCGGCGCGAAAGGACGATTCACGGGAGGGAAGCAGTGGACACCAGAAACCTCGGACACACCGGCCTCAAGGTCTCGCCGCTCTGCCTCGGCGCCATGATGTTCGGCCAGTGGGGCAATCCCGATCACGCGGAGTGCATCCGCATCATCCACCGGGCGCTCGATGCCGGCATCAACTTCGTGGACACGGCCAACGGCTACTCCGAGGGGGAGTCCGAGGAGATCGTGGGCAAGGCCCTCGAGGACCGCCGGGAGGAGGTCGTGCTCGCCACCAAGGTATGGGCGCCGGTGGGACCGGGCGCCAACCAGCGGGGGCTCTCGCGCAAGGCCATCCAGGAGCAGGTGGAGAACAGCCTGCGCCGTCTCCGAACCGACGTCATCGACCTCTACCAGATCCACCGGCCGGACCCCACGACGCCGCTTGAAGAGACCCTCTCGACGTTGAACGATCTTGTGCGGCAGGGAAAGGTCCGCTACCTGGGCCTCTCCACGAACCATTACGAAGGCACGGGACTCTGGGAGAAGCGCTTCTCCGCCTGGGAGATCGTCGAGACCCTGTGGGTCTCCGAGCGCCGCGGCTGGGAGCGCTTCGTCTCCCTCCAGCCGCCGTACAGCATCCTCCGGCGGGTGATGGAGCTCGAGCACTTCCCCATGTCGCTCAAGCACGGCCTCGGCAACATCGTCTGGAGCCCGCTCGAAGGAGGATGGCTCACCGGCAAGTACCGGCGGGAGTCGGGCAACCCCAAGGACAGCCAGCGCGCCGAGAAGTGGATCGGCGACATCCAGAATCCCAGGTTCCAGCGCCGCCTGGACGTCGTCGAGCAACTGATCCCCCTGGCGGAGGACAAGGGCATCTCCCTTGCCCGCTTCGCCAACGCCTGGGTCCTGCGCAACCCGGCCGTGACCTCGAACATCATCGGCCCGCGCACGATCGAGCAGCTCGAGGACAGTCTCGGCGCGGTGGACGTGCAGATCACGGACGAGGAGGCGGCACGAATCGACGAGTTGGTGCCGCCGGGAACGTCGGCGCTGTAGGATTACAGTCATGAACGCGACCTTGCGGATCGCCCTCCCGGAGGAAGAGCTCACCAGCTTCTGCCGGCGCTGGAAGATCACGGAGCTCTCCGCCTTCGGCTCCGTTCTCCGGGAGGACTTCGGTCCCGAGAGCGACATCGACCTGCTCGTCACCTTCGCCCCCGACGCGCACTGGACCCTGTTCGACATGGCCCGGATGCGCGACGAGCTCGCCCGCCTCCTCGGCCGGGAGGTGGACCTCGTCACCCGCCGGGGCGTCGAGGCCAGCCGCAATCCCATCCGCCGCGAGGCCATCCTGTCGTCGGCGGAAATCATCTATGCGGCGTGACGACGCCTTTCTGCTCGACATCCTCGACGCGGCCAGACTGGCTCTTCAGTACGTCTCAGGGACGACTCTTCAGGATTCCTGGTGGACGTAAAGTCCCAGGATGCCGTCATCCGGCGCTTCATCGTCATTGACATCGACCTCCCCATCCTCTGGGACACCGCAACTCGGGACCTGCCGAAGCTCATTGCGAAGTTGGAGGAGATCGGCGTGCCTGGCTCTTAGCGATAAGATCCCTCTCCCCGGGAGGAGCGACCATGGCCGACCTCAAGGACAAAACCCTGTTCATCACCGGCGCGAGCCGCGGCATCGGCAAGGCGATCGCCCTGCGCGCCGCGGCGGACGGCGCCAACGTCGTCATCGCCGCGAAAACCACGGAGCCCCATCCGAAGCTGCCGGGCACGATCTACACGGCGGCCGAGGAGATCGAGGCGGCGGGCGGCAAAGCCCTGCCGATCCAGGTGGACATCCGCGACGAGGAACAGGTCCTTCAGGCGGTCGAAAAGGCGGTCGAGACCTTCGGCGGGATCGACATCCTGGTCAACAACGCCAGCGCCATCAGCCTGACCGGGACGCTGGAGACCCCGATGAAACGCTTCGATCTCATGTGGGGCGTCAACGCCCGGGGCACGTATCTCTGCTCCCAGGCTTGCATCCCGCATCTCCGGAAGGCGTCCAATCCCCACATCCTCACCCTCTCCCCTCCCCTCAACATGGATCCCAAGTGGTTCAAGGGGCACGTGGCCTACACCATGGCCAAGTACGGGATGAGCATGTGCGTGCTCGGGATGGCCGAGGAATTCCGGGAGGACGGCATCGCCGTCAATGCCCTCTGGCCGCGGACAGTGATCCTCACCGCCGCCCTCGCCATGCTCGGCGGCCTGATCAAGCCGGAAGGCTGCCGGAACCCCGAGATCGTGGCCGACGCCGCCCACGCGATCCTCACCCGCGACAGCCGGAGCTCGACGGGCAACTTCTTCATCGACGACGAGGTACTGGCAGAGGCGGGCGTGACGGATCTCGACAAGTACGCGGTTCAGCCCGGCGCCCGGCTGTTCTCGGATCTGTTCCTGGGGTAGGGCCCGGACGCTGGAATCCAGATCCCGGCTCCGCCCCGTACCCAAAGATGGAGACCTATCGAGATGGAGACCCGAGTCCGCCCCCTTCGCATCCTCCTCACCGCCGTAGCTCTGGCCTCCGTCCTCTCCCCCGCCGCCGGGGCCGCCGAGAGGACGCGCGAGGAGGTCTACGCCCTGGTGCGGCAGTTGACCTCCATCCAGGGCGGGGAGCGCAGGGAGGCGGCCCGAAAGCTGCTCGAAGCGCCCGACCCCACGCTGATCCCCCTGCTGGTCGACCTCATGTTCTTCACTCCGAAGCTCGCCCGGGGGGAGATCGTCGAGGTGTTGAAGGGGCTCTCCGGCGAGGACGTCGGGGACGGCTATTACGACTGGGTGGAATACGTCGGCCGCCGGACCGACCTCCCCAGCCGGCCGGACTACATGGAGCTCAAGGTCGGCCTGTTCAGCCGCATCGACCCGACCTTCCAGAAGATCTTCTATCCCGGCGCGCCGGCCCGCATCCGCCTGGAGGAGATCGTCTCCGGAGGGGTGAAGCTCGACGGCATCCCGCCGCTCGAGGACCCGCCGAAGGTCCAGGCCGCGGAGGCCCGCTTCCTCCGCGAGGACGAGCAGGTCTTCGGCGTGAGCGTCGGGGGCAAGCACCACGCCTATCCCCACCGGTACCTGAGCTGGCACGAGATGGTCAACGACGTGATTGGAGGCGAGCCGATCACGCTCAGCTACTGAACGCTCTGCAACTCCGGGGTCGTGTACTCCGGCAAGACTCCCAAGGGCGAACGCCGCACCTTCGGCACCTCGGGCCTGCTGTACCGCAGCAACAAGCTGATGTACGACCGCCAGACCTTCACCCTCTGGAGCAACCTCACCGGCGAGCCGGTGGTGGGGAGGCTCGCCCGCAGCCCGGTCCGGCTGGAGGTCCTCCCGGTGACCGTGACCACCTGGGGGGAGTGGAAGGCCGCCCATCCGGACACGACCGTCACCCGGCTCGACGAATCCTTCGGCCGGCGCTGGGGCTATGACTACAAGCCGGGCGCCGCGGACCGCAGCCGTGCCGGGGTCCGCTTCCCCGTCTGGCAGAAGAGCAAGGCCCTGGACGACAAGACGGAGATCTACGCCCTGCGCTCCGGGTCCGTCGCCAAGGCCTACCCGATCGATCGGGTCGTGAAGGAGCGGGTGGTGAACGACCGCGTGGGAGACCTGGAGGTGGTGCTCGTCGGAGACCCGGAGTCGGGCGCCGTGCGGGCCTGGCGCCGGAACGGCCAGCGGTTCTCCCCGGGGGCGAACGGCCAGGAGCTGCGCGACGAGACCGGGCGGATCTGGCAGATCACCGAAGGTGCGCTGATCGCCCAATCCGCCGGGGAGGAGGCGCCCCAGAAGCTCGAGCGGCTCCCGGGGCACGTCTCGTTCTGGTTCGGGTGGTTCGGATTCTTCCCCGAAACGGAGGTCTACGGGGGTCCGGCCACGACGAAGTGAGAAGGGTGCCTCAGCCCGCCACGGTCTCCTCCCCTTCCCTCTCCGCCCGGAGCTGGTCGATCGTGTCGAAGGCATGGCGCAGGTGGGGGATGACGATGCTCCCGCCCACGACGAGGGCCACGTTCAAGGCGTCGTAGAGCTCTTCGTCGTTCCAGCCGGCCTCGACGCACTGGTCCAGGTGGTAGTCGATGCAGTCGTTGCAGCGCAGGACGGCCGAGGCGACGAGCCCCAGGAGCTCCTTGGTCTTGCCGTCGAGGGCGCTGTCGCGGTAGGCGGCGGTATCGAGGTTGAAGAAGCGCTTGATGCCGAGGTGGTCGGCCTCCATGATGCGCTCGTTCATGCGCTTCCGGTAGCTGCGGAACTCGTCGATCGCTCTGGCCATCGGCTCCTCCGAAGTCAGGGGATGGTGGATTCGATCCGGGGCTTTCCCAGAAGGTAGTGCTCCAGCCAGGAGATCTCGGCCCGGACCTTGGTCAGCTTGTGGGAGGGCTTGCGGAAGACGTGACCCTCGCCGGGAAAGACGAGGAGCTCGACAGGGACTCCCGCGGCGGTGAGCGACCAGTAGATCGACTGCGACTGGGAGGGGGTGACGCCGTCCCGCTCGCCGTAGACGGCGAGCGTGGGCGTCTTGACCCGGCTTGCCCGGCTGACGGGCGACTCCTCCCAATACAAGCCGAGAGCCTCCCAGGGGAGCTTTCCGCCGTAGAACGTCTCGGCCCAGGAGAGCCCCCGCTGGCTGCTCACCACGCGGGAGAGGTGGTCCCAGGAGCCGGCCCCGCTGCAGGCGGCGCGGAACAGGTCCGTCCGGGTGATCGTGCAGTTGGTCACCACCCCGCCATAGCTGTAGCCGATGATCCCCACCCGGTTGCGGTCCGCCCAGCCGCGGGCGATCAGGCTCTCGGCACCGGTGATGACGTCGGTCGCCGGCCGCGAGCAGTGGCGCCCCTGCACCGCCCGGGTGAAGGCGTCTCCGCGGCCAGCACTCCCCCGGTAGTTGGGATTGAGCACCAGGAAGCCCCGGGACGCCAGGAGGGTCGGGTACGACATGAAGGCGCCGAACAGCGCCACCGCCTCCGTGCGGGCCACGCTGATCGGGCCGCCGTGGAGGTCGACGATCAGGGGCAATCCCTTCTCCCCCTTCCGTCCGGGGGGCCAGAAAAGGACGCCCTCGACCCTGTCCCCCTCGCCGTTGTCCCAGGATGTCACCTCGATCTCGGGCAGGGGACCCCGATTGCGGGCGGCGTTGAAGGAGGTCACCGGCCGGGCCCTTGCCAGGGCGTCCAGGCCGTCGGCCACGTAGATCTCGGGGAAGTGGCGGCTGTCGCTCGCCACGAAGGCCACGCGACCGCCGTCCCGGGACGCGGAAAGAAAGAAGATCCAGCCCGGGTGCTCGTGGAGACGGGTCACCCGTCCGGTCGAGGGCTCGACGCGCGAGATCCGAAAGCGGGTCGAGACGGAGGTCGTCGTGAGGAGCGAGCCGTCCGCCAGCGGCACGATCTGGAGGACATAGCCCTCGAGGTCCGGAGCGATGCGGGTCAGCCGGCCGCCGGAATCGACCCGGTGGAGGTTCGCCTCGGTGAGGGCGAAGCGACCGTCCGGCCCCTCCTCCCCCATGGCCGCGACGACCAGGTCCTCCCCGGACCAGGCGAGGATCTCCTCCCAGGAGAGGTTCCGGGTCTGGCGGGGGGCCACGGCCTGGGGTCCCAGGGGCAGGATCAGGGTCTCGGCGGTCTTCAGCAGCTCCGACCGGTCCACCCCCGAGACGGCGGACCACCCGCCGTCCGGCGACACCGCGAGCGCGCCGGGAAGCTCGAAGGGAAGCTCCACCACGCGCTCCGTTGAGCCTCCGGAGGGCGACACCCGCAGCCTGTAAAGGGCCGACCTCAGACGTGGTCCCGGCAGGCGGCGGACGTCTCCGTAGAGCTCCCGCGTCTTTCGCTGCTCCGTCAAGGCGGCCTCGTCCGGCTCGTCCGCCGCGAGGAAGAGGACGCCCGAGCCGTCCGGCAGCCATTCGTAGGTGTAGATCCCGTCTCCGAACCGCTGGGGGTCCGTCAGCCGCCGCGGCTCGCCTCCCCCGGCCGGGTCGAGGACGTGGAGATGGGAGGCGCCGGTGGTCTCATCCGTCCAGAGGAACGAGAGGAGACGGCTGTCGGGTGACCACTGGAGGCTCGCGTAGCCTCCGGGCTGTCGGGTGAGGCGGACCGGGTCGGCGGACCCGCTCCTTTCGAGATCGACGAGCCAGATCGCGGTGTCCTCCCGGTCGCGCCCGAAATCGTTCGTATAGGCGACGAAGGCGACCCGCCGGCCGTCCGGCGAGATGCGGGTTTCGGTGTAGAAGGTCTCCCCGAGGAAGTCCTGGATGGGGTCGCCGGGCTGCCCGAAGAGGGCGGACGGGACGAGAAGAAGAACGAGGAAGAACCGCGAGATCTCTTTCATGATCCGTTCCTCACGAACGTGCCGCGCTCCGGGTCCTTGCGGACGCCGGGGAACGGCAGGACCCGGCCGTGGGCGACACAGTAGACCC
The DNA here is from genome assembly GCA_035633875.1 of Thermoanaerobaculia bacterium. Lineage (GTDB taxonomy): Bacteria > Acidobacteriota > Thermoanaerobaculia > Multivoradales > UBA5704 > DATARR01. Next base: position 1,436 of record DASQEB010000074.1, on the reverse strand, counting down.
CCGGCGGGAGGATCCCGGCGGCGAAGAGCGCCTCGGTCAGGTTCTGCAGGGCATCCGAATTCTTCATCTCGAACGGCCGCATGGCCCCGGTCAGCACGACCGGAACGCGGGGAGCCCCGAGCTCTTCATGCAGCCGCTGGCCGGTGACGGCCAGGGTATCCGTGCCATGGAGGATGACGATGCCGGTGATCGCCGTCCCCTCCTCGCACGCGCCGGTGGCTCGCACGGCCTCCAGGATGCGGGTGCGGTCCGCGTCGGTGAGGAACTGGCTGTCCTTGCTCATCAGCTCGAAGACGTTGACCTCCGTCTCCTCGAGCCGCAGCTCGGCGAGCATCCGCCGGACGATGGACCTCCGGTTGGCGAGCTCGCCCGTGAACTCGTCGTAGGTCTTCTCGATGGTTCCGCCCGTGGTGATCAGGGTGATGTTGCGCACGGGAGGGACTCTACATCTCCCGGCGGGGTGAGGGGAGGGGGATACGTGTTTAGGAAGATTGCAAGCTCTGCACTGATCGTCTACCCTGCGACTGTCGAGCACCTCTCCCATGCTGGGAAGAGGGAGCCCTCAAGAGAGACAGGAGGAGATCATGAAGAAGCTGTGCAAGCTTGTTTTCTGTGTCGCCGCCTTCCTCGCCGCCTATGCTTTCCCCGTCGATCAGGCCGTCGCCGCCTGCAACCGGGGGCCGTACAGCTCCACCGGCCCGGCCGACTGCGAGGCCAAATGCCTCAGGATCGCCGGCTGCTGCTCCGGCTGGTTCGAAGCCGCGACCAGTTGCTGCTACTGCAGTCCCTACTGCTGAGCGGCGGGTTGGGCGGCAGACAGGGGGAGAGGAGCGGCAGGGCCTCTCCCTTGCTCTCTAGAGACCAGGGAAGCCCAGGGAGCGGGCAACCTCAGCTTGGTTCCGGTCGAGAGTGAGAAAGGAGAGATTCGGAACTCTTGGCTTCACTGTAAGCGCACAGGCGAGGTGCCAGAGATCAGACCCTTTGAGAGCTCTGATCTCCAGGATCTGGTCAAATTCCTGCGTCAGACGCTCTTTAGGATATACCCATGTCACCCACGACAGAAAATTCCTGATGTTGGATTCCCTGGCTTTGCGGGCCAACGCTGCCCGAAACTCAACTTCCAGGAGATGTGAAGACACGAGACGATCGAATCGAGACAACCGGACCGTCAGCTCTCGATGAAAGGGCTCAGCGAGAGCGATCGAGACAAAGCAGGAACTGTCGACGTACGCGTACCTCAATCACGAGAGGCCAGGAATCGGGCCAAGGCCCCAGGTTGGAACGCAATGGGGGCGAGCTCCCCTTCCGGCTCCGTCTCAGGAGGAACCAAGATCCCCTCTTCGACCAGTTGCCGGAAACCCTCGTCATCGGAATCGGAAGCTGCGGAAACGACCAGCTCACCTCTCGGCTCGGTCGGTCTGATGATGACCCCGTCC
>DASQEB010000073.1:0-2238 GCA_035633875.1 Thermoanaerobaculia bacterium | reverse complement strand
CCCTATAATCGTTGTCTCCTGCAGCGCCGCTCCACACGGCGCGCTCCCGGCCATGCCGACGACCAAGAGCCTTCCGCCGCCTGTCTCCGCGCCCCGTGTGACGCGCATCGACCAGGTTCTGGGCTGTCTGGTCTCCCACGGCCGCCGCGCCGATCCCGATTTCCTGCGCACCGTCTACGACTTCTCCGAGAAGATGCACGAAGGGCAGACCCGCCGCTCGGGCGAGCCCTACATGACCCACCCCCTGACCGTGGCCTGGCTCCTGGCCGACCTCAAGTTCGACCAGGTCTGCGTGGCGGTGGGGCTGCTCCACGACGTCCTGGAGGACACGCTCACCACGCGCGAGGTCCTGGAGTCCGAGTTCGGGGCCGAGATCGCCGAGCTGGTCGACGGCGTCACCAAGATCGGCCGCCACTCCTACGTGCGGCGGGACGAGGCCCAGGCCGAGACCTTCCGCAAGATGATCCTCGCCTCGGCCAAGGACATCCGGGTCATCGTCGTCAAGCTGGCCGACCGGCTGCACAACATGCAGACCCTGCAGCACCTGTCGACCGAAGCGCGGCGGCGGATCTCCCGCGAGACGCTGGAGATCTACGCCCCCGTGGCCCACCGGCTCGGCATGGCGCGGGTCAAGGGGGACCTGGAGGACCTGGCGTTCTACCACCTCTACCCCCACCAGTTCGCCGAGCTCCACTCGAAGATCTCCGAGAAGCTCAAGATCGGGCAGGGGGCCATGGAGCGCCTCTCCCAGCGCCTGGCCAAGAGCCTGGAGGCGGCCGGCATCGATGCCGAGATCAGCGACCGGGTCAAGCGCTATTACTCCATCTACGAGAAGCTCCGGCGCCAGGGGATCGACATCTCGCAGCTCTACGACTACCTGGCGTTCCGCATCGTCACCAACAGCCTCAAGGACACCTACGCCGCCCTCGGCATCGTGCACCAGAACTGGCGCCCCGTCCCCGGGCGCTTCAAGGACTACATCGCGATGCCCAAGCCCAACGGCTACCAGTCGCTCCACACCACGGTGGTGGGCGAGCGGGGGCAGAATTTCGAGGTGCAGATCCGCACCCGGGAGATGGACCTGATCGCCGAGGAGGGGATCGCCGCCCACTGGTTCTACAAGGAGGGCAGGGCCGCGCCCCAGGCGAGCGACCCGAACATCCTGTGGCTGCGCCAGCTCCTGGAGTGGCAGAAGGAGGTGCAGGACCCCCGCACCTTCCTCACCACCCTGAAGATCGACCTCTACCCGGACGAGGTCTACGTCTTCACCCCCAAGGGCGACGTCTTCTCCTTCCCCCGGGGAGCGACCCCCCTCGACTTCGCCTACCGGGTGCACACCGACCTGGGCCACCACTGCGCCGGAGCGCGGGTGAACGGCCGGCTGGTGCCGCTGCGCACGGCGCTCCAGAACGGCGACATGGTGGAGATCGTCACCAACCCCGTCCGCAACCCGAGCCGGGACTGGCTGAGCTTCGTGACCACCTCCCGGGCCAAGAGCAAGATCCGGCAGTGGATCAACACCCAGCAGAAGCAGCGCGCCATGGAGATCGGCCGGCGGCTCTTCGAGAAGGAGCTCCGCAAGTACGACGTCTCCCTGCGCAAGGTCCTGGACGCGCCCGAGTTCACCGCCTATCTCCAGGCCGAGGGCCTCTCCAAGATCGATGACGTCTACTCCCGGATCGGCTTCGGCAAGACGGAGCCGCGGACGATCCTCGCCCGGGTCCTGGGAGAGGAGCGGCTGGCCGAGACGGTCAAGGAGCCGAGCCGCATCCGCAAGGCGGTCAGCAAGATCCTGCCCTTCGGCACGGCCGGGCCGATCACCGTCAAGGGGCACGGCGACCTTCTCGCCTACCTCGCTAAGTGCTGCAACCCGCTGCCGGGGGAGGAGATCGTGGGCTACGTGACCCGCGGGCGCGGGGTCTCCGTCCACTCGGTCGACTGCCCGAACGTCAAGAACCTGCTCTACAACCCCGAACGGGAGATCGAGGTCCGCTGGGAGCAGGGCAAGGACGACGTCTACCAGGTCTCGCTGGCCATCGAGACCGAGGACCGGCAGGGCATGCTCGCCCGCCTCACCGAGGCGATCACCAAAGCGGGGAGCAACATCACCCAGATCGAGGCCGAAACCTACGAGACCGGCCACGCCACGATTGGCGTCGTCTGCCAGCTCCGGGACCGCAAGCACCTCGACCGGCTCCTCCGCGAGGTGCGGGCCGTCTCCGGCGTCCTCCGGGTAGA
>DASQEB010000072.1:0-13188 GCA_035633875.1 Thermoanaerobaculia bacterium | reverse complement strand
GGATCGTAGGTCCACTGCATCTCCTCGACTCCGGACTGCACGAGGAGCTCCCGCTGGTAGAGCTTGAGCCGGGTGCCGAGCCCCAGGTCCCGCGCCTCGGGGTCCACCGCGAGCATGTGCGACCAGTGGAGGGGACGGCCGTCGCGAACCCCGGTCACGCCGAAGATGAACCCGAGCATCCTGCCGTCCGGCGCGAAGGCCCCGGCCGCGATGCCCCCTACCTTCTGGACGATCTTGAGGATGCTCAACGGGACGACGTCCGAGAAGTCCCGTCCCCACGTCATCCGCTGCAGCTCGATGCAGGCTTCGTAGTCCGGGAGGGACGAGAGGGGTCGGAAGGTGAGGTCGGCGGGGGCGGGCATGGCAGCGGGGAGTTTGCCACAAGCGCGCCCATTTGACGCGCGCCCCGCGAAGTCGTATATTTGCCGTATGAAGGTTAAGACCGCCGTCGCTCTTCCCCGGGACCTTCTCACGGAGATCGACGAAAGGACACGGCAGACCGGCACAGATCGCTCTGAGCTGATCGAAGCCGCGGTTCGCGCGTTCATCACGGAACCAGCCCCGGCAAAAGCAGTCTGCCGGGATCTGGAGATTATCGAAGAAAACGCAGAGCGCCTGAACCTGGAAGCGGAGGATGTCCTCTCCTACCAGGTGGTTCCTTGAGACGGGAGAGCTCTACAGGGTCTCCCGTCCGACCCCGCGAGACCCGAAGCGTTCCCGAGTCTTCGTCATCGTCAGCCGGCAAGTTCTCCTCCAATCCCGTTTCTCCACCGTTATCTGCGCTCCGGTCTATTCGGTCCATGATGGCCTGTCCACTCAGGTTCCAGTGGGAACTGAGGAAGGCCTCAAGCACGACAGCAGCATCCACTGTGACGAGCTGATCAGCCTGCCGAAGTCCGTTCTGACCGATTATGTTGGCGTGCTCCCCCCACTCAAGCTCCACGACCTCAATCGCGCCCTCGCCGTTGCCTTGGAGATCGGCGCAGAGGCAGGCGGCCCGCTCGAATAACACGAGCCTCTGCTCCGGGTGATGTATCGTTCCCCCATGCCCGTGGGGATCGATTTCCGGCGCTACCGCAAGGTGCGCCGCTTTGTGACCCGCGTCTTCCTCCATGTCGTCTGGTGGGACATCCTCCTCAATGTCCCGGGGTTGCGCCGCTTCCGGCGGCCGGCGGTCGGGCGGTGGCAGGGGATCGCCCGCCGCTACCGTGCCCTTGCGTCGGAAATGGGCGGCGTCCTCATCAAGCTCGGACAGTTCTTCTCCACCCGGGTGGACATCCTCCCGCCGGAGGTGACGGGAGAGCTCGCTGGGCTCCAGGACGAGGTGCCTCCCGAGCCGTTCGCGGCGATCGCCCGGCAGATCGAGGAGGACTTCGGCCTTCCCCTCACCGAGGTCTTCGCGGGGATCGAGCCCATCCCCATCGGCGCCGCCTCGCTCGCCCAGGTCCACCGCGCCCGGCTCCCTACGGGCGAGGCTGTGGTCGTCAAGGTGCTGCGGCCGGGCATCGACGTGATCGTCGAAACCGACCTCGCCGCAGCCCGGCTCGCCCTGCGCCTGTTCAGGATCTCGCGGAGGATCCGCCGGCGGGTGAACCTCCATCGCCTGGCCGTGGAGATCACGGAGACGACCCGCCGCGAGCTCGACCTGGCCGCGGAGGGCGGAAACGCCGAGCGCTTCGCCAGCGATTTCGCTGGGGACTCCCGGCTCTACATCCCACGGGTCTTTTGGGAGCGGAGCGCGCGCCGCACGCTCACCCTGGAGAACGTGGGCTACATCAAGATCGCGGACCTCCCGGGGCTCGACCGGGCCGGCATCCGGCGGGACGAGGTGGCGCGGGTCCTGTACAGGATTTACATGCAGCAGATCTTCGTGCACCACTTCGTGCACGCCGATCCCCATCCGGGGAACCTCTTCGTCCGCGCGCTCCCGGTCGGGGACGAGCCACCGTTCGCGCCGGGCGACCCGGTCCCTCCCCCGCCGCCCGGAACGGACCGGCCGTTCCAGATCGTCTTCGTGGACTTCGGCATGGTGGCGGTGATCCCCGAGCGGCTGCGGGGCGCCCTGCGGGAGTACGTGATCGGGCTCGGCACGCGGGACGCCTCCCGGATCGTGCACTCCTACGTGGCCGCCGGGGTGCTGCTTCCCGGGGCCGACCTCCGCCGCCTGGAGGAGGTCCACGAAGCCCTTTTCGAGCGCTTCTGGGGGGTACGGATCGGCAGTCTCCGGGATGTGGCCTTCTCCGAGGCGAGCTATTTCCTGCGCGAATACCGGGACCTGCTGTACGAGATCCCCTTCCAGGTGCAGGTGGACCTTCTCTTCGCCTCCCGGGCGGTGGGGCTGCTCGCGGGGATGTCCACCCAGCTCGACCCGGAGTTCGACCCCTGGGCCGAGACCATCCCCTTCGCCGAGCGGCTCGCCACCGAGGAGCTCAGGACCAACTGGCGGGGGCTCTTCCGCGAAGGGCTCCTCCAGCTCCAGCACCTCCTCACCCTGCCGCAGCGGGTGGACGCCTTCCTCTCCCGAGCCGAGAGGGGAACTCTCACCGTCCAGGCCTCCCTCAGCCCGGAGGCCCGGCGGATCATCAACCGTCTGGAGCGCTCCATCCAGAAGACGGCCTGGATGGTGGTCACCGCCGCCCTGCTGATCGCGGGCGTGTTTCTCCTGTCGAGCCAGCCCGGCGAGCCTTACGGGCAGTGGCTGCTGGTGGCGGCGGGGATCGCATTTCTGTGGGGGACGCTGGGGAAGCGGTGAGATCAACGGGGCCGCCTGCAGGCAGCCCCGATCCCGCGAAGGCTAGCAGGAGAAACTCGTCTGCGGCCTTGGTCCACAGCTCTGGATGCAGAAATCCCGGGCCTCGGCGCAATCGGCCAGGCAGGGGTCTCTGACCGTGCAACTGCTCCTGCAGGCGTTGTAGTCCGCCAGACAGGCGTTCTGGCAGGCGTTGTAGGCGTCGATGGCTGCGCAGTCGTGCTCCTGGCCGCAGCAGGTGACCTTCCCGGGCACGGCGGTGCAGGTTCCGGTGTTTGTGGTGCACTCCAGTTTGGAGCCCGACGGACAGGTCGAGCTGCAGTACTGACCCGCTACCACGGACGTCGGTCCGCCGTAGGTCGCCAGAGCGAGGACTCCCATGAGACCAATCAAGACAAGAGCTCTCTTCATTCCATGCTCCTCCTACCCTTTGTACTTTCGATTATACATGATTGGTAGATCTGGCATTCCATTCTAGCGGGACGGTCTTGAGGGCTGCCCCCGCTCTGGCACCCATCCTGCAAAAACCCGAAGCGGAGCCACGCAGAACCGGTTCCGAGGAGGCCGAAGGAGATGAATGCACCATCGCAACCCGAAACCTACCGGCCGGTCCTTTCGGCCGTCCTCTTTCTTCTGCTCGGCCTGCTGCTGGTCGCGGCCTGAGGGGAGACCGGACACGCCGTGCTCCTCCACCGAGCATCCCCGGTCCTGAGCTCCCTGGCGCTCGCGATCCTGCTCGCCGGATGCGGCGCGGAGGTCCCGCCGCGTCTCACGGACGAGGCGGGGCCCCGGCTGGAGGCGCCCCCACCCCAGCCGCGCCGGGAGAAGGAGCTCCGGGGCACGGTGCTCAAGGCGGTGGGCCGGCAATCCTTCCAGGGGACCCCCGCCTACCGCTGCGTGCTGCACGAGGACAGCGGGCTCCAGATCAACTTCCGTACAGGCGACCCGGAGGTTCCGGCCGTCGTCGTGCGGATCGAGGACTACAGTGGCGGCGGCCCCTACCGCGCCACGATGTTCGTCACGGGCCGAAGCCGCGCCGGGGCGCTGGTGACCTCCACCGGCGAGGCGAACCTGGAGGTGCGACAGCAGGACCTGCCGGACGCGAGCGAGGTCGTTCTCCTCAGCGGCTCCTTTCAGGGCATCTACGACGGACCCGCCGGCCGGGGGTCTGTCCAGGGCCGTTTTGGCACGTGCTCCTACTCCCTACCCGAGGAGGTGCAGTCCCTCGCCGCCAGCGCTGTCGAGTTGGAGCCAGCCGGCACGGGAGATGCAAGTCTTTTCACCAAGCCTTGAAACTCTGTTTCCGGGCTGGGGAGGAGATACAATGGATACACATCCCGCTTCCGTAACCCTCGAAAGCTTTCTCTTGGGCAGGCTCGCCTGGGATGAGATGAAAAACGTGGTGATCCACCTGCTGCGCGGCTGTGACCGGTGCCGCGAAGAGATGGAGCCGACGGCGATGGCGATCCTGAGCTCCCGGTGGCCCAAGCGCGATCCGAGCCCCGAGGAGGACGCCGCCTACGATGCCGCGATCTCCGAAGCGTGCCGGCGGGTGCTCGAGACGCTCCGGAAAGATAAGAAAGCGGTCGGCAGACAGGCCCTCGAACACATCAGGAGAGGGCGGGAGAGCGCTCTGACGGTGGGCCGAGTGTAGACGGCACGGGAGCACTGCGTTCGAGAGGAGCGTCAGGCGTCCTCTTCTTCCAGGCTCTCGTCTGCTGGTGTCTCCGTCTCTTCCAGCCGCGCCAACTCTTCATCCAGCACCAGGTTGACCAGGGCGTCGATCTCCTCCCCGTCGAAGTACGGGGCAGACGAGGAGCTTGCGTTTGGGAGTCGTTCGCCTGGCTCGGCATCGAGCCAATCGAGAAAAGAGGAGGGATCGTCCGGGGGAAGGACGAGATCGTCGTCCTCGTGGTTGGAGGAGGCCATGATGAAGAGATTCTAGCGGAGCCTGCCTGACCGCGACAGCAGCGCCACCGGAAACCTTGCCAGCAACCCGGGGAGGCACCGCTCCCCACCTTCGATCTCCTCCCCCGTCAGCTCGTTGTGCCACCGGCCTTCCGGCAGAGGCAAGACGGTGTCCCCCCAGTCTCCTCCCAGCCCGATCACCAGGCGGGGGGCCACGGCGATGAAGCCCTCTCCCCTTCCGAAGGCAACCACGTGAGCGGCCTTCTCCCCCCATGCCTGCAGGGGACGGTAGTCCGACTCGGGGCCGAAGAGCTCGGGGTGGCGGCGGCGCAGGTGGAGGGCTTGGCGGATCACCCAGAGCTTGGGCAGACCCTCGTCCATGCGGGCGAGGATCTGCTCCGGGGTCATCCCTGCTTCGAGCTCCCGCACGAGACGGCGCCGCAGGTCGTAGTCCACCGGCCGGCGATTGTCCGGGTCGACCAGGGAAAGGTCCCACAGCTCGGTCCCCTGGTAGGTGTCCGGGACGCCGGGGGCAGCCAGCTTGAGGAGGACCTGGGAGAGGGAGCTCAACCGGCCCGGCTCGATCAGGGGAGTGACGAAGCCCTCCAGATCGGCCACGAAATCGCGGTCCGCGAGCACCCCTTCAACAAAGCCCTTCAGGGCAGCTTCGTAGGCGGGGTCCTGGCGAGTCCAGGAGGTGTGGACCTTGGCTTCCCGGGCAGCCTTCTCCATATAGGCCACGGCCCGTTCGGCGGAGATGGGCCAGGCGCCCACCAGGGTCTGGTAGAGGAGGTACTCGGCGTTGCGGTCCGGGCTGCCGCCAGAACGGTGCCGCTCGTTGTGGCTCATCCACCGACGCACGGCCTCTCCCCAGCGCTCAGGGATCTCAGAGAGGAGGCTCAGGCGCACCCGCACGTCCTCGCTGCGCTTGGTGTCGTGGGTCGATGTGGCGAGCATGGCCGCGGGCCAGCGCGCCTGGGCCTCCGCGTTGTCGCGGTGGAAATCCTCGACGGAGATCCCGAAGCAGCCGGGGCTCCCTCCGACCTCGTTCAGGGATGTGAGACGGTTGTAATTGTAGAAGGACGTGTCCTCGACGCCCTTGGCCATGGCCGGGCCGGTGAGCTGCTGGAAGCGCATCACCAGCTCGCTCTCGACTTCGCCGCGGACCCTCAGCAGGAGGAGGTCGCGGAAGAAGTCGAAGAGGTCCGGAGCGAGGTCGGGCCGCAGGGCCTTGGCCTTTTCCATGGCCTCCTCCACGTGGTGGACATCTTGTTCGCTCACCTCGCCCGCCTCCGCCCGGACGTAGGTGCGGTAGACCGGAAAGCAGGCCACCACCTCCCGGACGGCCTGGCGCAGCTCGAACCTGGTGTAGTCCCGGTGCCGGCGGTGGCGCTCGCAGACCTGGAGGAAGACCTCGGCCAGGCGGTTGACGTCGCTCGCCAGAAGCTCGTTCAGGACGAGGAGCTTTTTCTCCCGGACCATCTCCTCCCAGCCGGTGGTCTCGCCGGTGAGCTCTTCGTAGATCCGGGTCAGAGGTTCCTCCCCCGCCGGGTCGACGAACAGCCCGCCGACCCGGTTGAGGAAGTCGTAGCCGGTCGTGCCGTCCACCGGCCAATCGTCCGGCAGGGGCTCGCCCGGCTCCAGGATCTTTTCGACGACGAGCCAGGCCTCGGGCGCCGCCGCGCGCAGCCGCTCGAAGTACTGCTTCGGGTCGCGCAGGCCGTCGGGATGATCGATGCGGAGGCCGTCCAGCAGGCCGCGCCGCAGCCAATCGAGGATAAGGCCGTGGGTGTCGGCAAAGACCCGCTCGTCTTCGGCGCGCAGGCCCACCAGGGTCTGAATGTCAAAGAATCGGCGGTAGTCCAGCTCCCGGCCGGCGGTGCGCCAGAAGGCCACGCGGTAGTTCTGGCGCTGGAGCAGCTCGTCGAGCCGGTCCGGGTCGGCGTTGATCTCCTCCACCACGGCGTCCACGGCCGCGGCGACCTCCGGCTGTTCTTCGCAGAGGCGGGCGAGCTGGCCGGCCAGCACCTCCTTACCCCGGTGGCGGCGCAGGATGCTCTCCCGGTCGGTCGCCGTCGAGATGGGCAGGAGGCCCAGGGCGTCGGCGATAAAGGCGAGATCGGGGGAGCCGCAGCGCCGGGCGGCTTCGGCGAGGAGGGTGTCGAGAGAGCGGGGGGCCACCGGCATGCGGTGATCGTAGTAGTGGATCTCGAACCGTCCCCCCCGGCGCACCAGCCGGAATTCCCCCGCTTCAAGGACCCGGCCGTAGTGGTCCCCCAGAATCGGCAGCAGCACCGTGTTGCGCTGCCGCTCCTGGGGGCCTTCCCAGTCCACGTCGAAATAGGTGGCGTAGCGGCTGGCGGGACCGTTCTCCAGCACGTCCCACCACCAGACGTTGCGCCGCTCGGTGATGGCCATGTGGTTGGGCACGACGTCGAGGACCTGGCCGAGTCCGTTCTCCCCCAGAGTCCGGCAGAACCGCTCGTGGGCCTCGGCCCCGCCCAGCTCCTCGTTGACCCGGGTGGGGTCGATCACGTCATAGCCGTGGGTGCTCCCCCGCGCCGCCTGGAGGTAGGGAGAGCTGTAGAGATGGCTGATCCCGAGGGTGGCGAGGTAATCGGCCAGGTCCGCGGCCTCGGCGAAGCCGAATTCTGGACGGAATTGAATCCGGTAGGTGGAGAGGGGATACTGCGGCACGCCTGCTGGGGCTGCAATCGATGAGCCAAAACGCCTGCCCGGCTACTCCACCCGCACGGCCAGTTTCTCGCCCAGTTCCCTGAACAGCTCCACCCACTCCGCCGCCCTGGCATCTCCCGCCCCGGCTCTCTCTTTGAGCCGGGGGTCGATGGTCTGCCGCAGTTCGTAGCAGCGGTTCTGGGCCCGCCAGAGGTCCACCTTGAAGGGGGTCGAGCGGGTGAGGGTGACGATCGCGTCCATGCGTCGCAGGAGGTCCGGGTCGTCCGGACGCTCGCGGAAGAGCTCCACCAGGTCCTTCAAGGCCAGACCCAGCGCGTAGGAGAGGCCCTCGGTGTCCAGGTCTATATGGAGGGAAGCGGTCTCGTCCAGGAGGCGCCCGACCTCTTCAAAGTCTGTCGAAAAGTCGCTCAAGGCGCGCTTCAGGTCCACGTTGAGAACGAGCTCGGCGGCGGCACGGAAGGCCTTGGGAAGTGGGGTCCCCAGGCTGTTCAGGAAACGCATCAGGGGTGCGTGGTGCCGGAAGATGTCCCGGAGCTCGTCCTCCACCTCCTCCAGGGTGGAGGCAAGGATCAGGTCGAGAATGCGCCGCTGCTCGTCCCGAAAAAGGGACTTCAGGGAGTAGGAGACGTCCCCGAAGTAGCGGTCGAGGAGGCGGACGACCCGTGCCAGGTCGCCGTGCTCGAAGGCCCCGCCGGCTTCGACGATCAGACGGTGGTAGGCCTCACCCTCTTCGAAACGTTCAACCCCCGCGTTCAGGTTGTGGTCTCCGAAATGGAGGACGCCGAAGACGAAGCAGCCCGCCTTGCCGGTCACGGTGGAGGTGACGCGGACACGGCCAACGGCGAGCTTCGACCGGCCGGCGCGGAAGGCCCGCCCGTTCTCCCGCTCCACCGAGTAGCAGTAGACCGGCGCGGAATCGGGGAAATCCTCGAACAGCGAAGCCACCGCGTAGTGGGCAGCCACCTGGGGGAGGTCCACGACCGAAGGCCGCACGAGCCGCTCGTAGATGTCCCGCCCGCTGCCTGCCGCGGGATCGTTGCTGCGGGCCCGATCCAGGCGCCGCAGCAGCTCGGGCTCCAGCGGCTCGCCGAAGAGCTGCCCGGCGAGTTGCACGGCCCGGCCGGCGTAGCGCAGGACCTGCACCGTCTCGATCCCCGCCAGGTCGTTGAAGAACCAGCCGCAGCTCGTGTACATGAGCATCGCCTGCCGCTGAAGCTCGAGGAGCTTGAGCGCGCGTACACGGTCTTCCCCGGTGGGGGAATGTCCTCCGGCATGGCGCTCCAGGAAGGCCGCGACGGATTCCGGGGAGCGGTCCAGGACGACCTGGATATAGCCGTCGCGGGCCGCCCACGGGTCGGGGAAAAATGCCTCCGCCGCTTCCTCGTACCGGGGAGCGAGCTCGTCGCGGAGCCAGTCCAGGGCCTGCCGGAAAGGGGCCCGCCAGGCCTGGTTCCAGCCTGCATTTCCGCCGGTATGGCAGCCGCAGTCCTCCCGCCAGCGGTCCACCCCGTGAGCGCAGCTCCAGGAGGTGTTCTCCACGATCTCGACCTGGTGCTCGGGGGGATGGGTCTCCAGGTACTCGCCGTAGTTGGTCAGCCGCGCCCAGCCGTTGGCCTCGATGCGGTCGAGAGCGTAGGAGAGGGCCATCTCGCCGTAGCGGTGGTGGTGGCCGTAGGTCTCGCCGTCGGTCGCGATGTTGATCAGCCGGTCCCGGTCCGGACTCGGCGGGACGACCGACATCAGCCGGTCCGCGAAGCGCTCGCCCGAGGAGAGGAGCCCCTCGAAGGCCACGGCCCGGGAGACCGCGCCGTCGTAGAAAAAGAGGGCAATGCGCCGCCCCGAGGGGAGCACGGCTTCGTAGGGGATGGTCGTGTCGACCCTCCCTCCGCTCACGTCCCGCCAGTCCTCCGGCCTCCGGGAGTCCATGATCCGCACCCGCCGGGCCTGGTGGGGCTCCAGGATGGTGAAGCGGACTCCCTCCGCGGCCAGCAGGTCGAGGGTTTCGAGGTCCACTGCCGTCTCCGGGAGCCACACCCCCTCGGCCGGGCGGCCGAAGCGGCGCTCGAAGTCGGCGAGCCCCCAGAGGATCTGGGTCCTTTTGTCCCGTCGATTGGCCAGAGGCAGGATGATGTGGTTGTACGGCTGGGCCAGAGCCGAGCCATGGCCGGAGAAGCGATAGCGGCTGGCGGCATCCGCCTCCACGATCCGTTGGTACGCCCGCTTGGCTTTGGTCTCCATCCAGGCGAGGAGCGTGGGGCCGAAGTTGAAGCTGATCTGGGCGTAGTTGTTGACGATCCTCTCGATCCGGTTCTGTTGGTCGAGGATGCGGGAGGCGGTGTTCGGGGCGTAGCACTCGGCCGTGATCCGCTCGTTCCAGTCGTGGTACGGGTAGGCCGAGTCCTGCAGCTCCACCGCTTCGAGCCAGGGGTTCTCCCGGGGAGGCTGGTAGAAATGGCCGTGGATGCAGAGGTACCGTTGCATGTCGGGGGCGGGATGGTATCACCCGGGTGAGGTTGATCCCGTCCGAAGCCCGGTGCTATCCTCGGGCTGACCTCAGATGACGATCTTCTTCCCAGCCACGGCCCTCTCCTCCCCCCCGGGGAGGCGCCGTCTCCAGGAGCTGCTCTGCCGGTGAGCACCTTTGGCCGCCGGCCGCCCGCGTTCCTTCCATTCCCCGACGACTCATTCCCAACGGCCGGCCCACACCGGCCGGAGCTCATTCATTTGAATCCTGCCGCACAGGCAAAGGAGGCAGACATGTCTCAGTACGACGAGTTGAAGGCGGAGCTGATCGCGACCGATGACGAGTTCCGCCGCCTCTTCGAGGAGCACCAGGCTTCCGAGAGGCGGCTGGAGGAGATCAACCAGAAGTCCCTCCTCTCCCAGGAAGACGAGGCCGAGGAGAAGAGGATCAAGCTCCACAAGCTTGTGCTGAAGGACCGCATGGAAGGGATCCTGCGGGCTCATCGCGAATCGCGGGTTTCGGCCTAGGCCGATTCATGAAGATCGCGAAAGAGGCGTGGCCCTTCGTCCTGCCGTTCGTGTTTCTGGCCGGTCTGCTCTTCGTCCTGGGGCGGCCTGGCCTGGCGGCGGCGTCGCTCGTGGCGGGACTGCTCGTCCTGCTCTTCTTCCGGGACCCGCGAAGAGCCTATGAAGGGGAGGTTGGGGTCGTCCTCGCCCCCGCGGACGGCCTGGTGACCCGGGTGGACACGATCGAGGACCCCGAGTTGGGTCCCGGCCGGTATCACCGCATCGTCACCTTCCTGTCGGTGTTCGACGTCCACGTCCAGCGCGTGCCGGCGGCCGGGGAGGTGCTCGTCTCCCGCTACGCCCGAGGCCGCAAGGTGGCGGCGTTCCGGGAGGACGCCGGCGACGTCAACGAAAAGCACATCACCGTAATCCGCCGGTCCAACGGCGACGTGATCGGGGTGCGCCAGATCGCGGGGCTCCTCGCCCGGCGGGTGGTCTGCTATTTGAAAGAGGGTGATCACGTCCATCGCGGCCAGTCGATGGGCCTGATCAAGTTCGGCTCGCGGGTGGACCTCCTGGTCCCGGAGAGCTACCGCGTGCTGGTGAAGAAAGGAGACCGCTTGCAGAACGGAGCCACCCCCGCCGCCCAGCCCGGAGGCGAAACCCGGTGATGCCCCCCCGGGCCGCCGAGCTGCCCCGGACCCGGGGTCTGCGCCGCGGCGCCTACCTGCTGCCGAGCCTGTTCACCATCGGCAACATGCTGCTTGGATTCTACTCCGTGGTCTGCGGCTTGAACGGCCAGTTCCGCCGGGGCGCGCTCGCCGTCTTCATCGCGGCCCTCCTGGACAGCCTGGACGGCCGCCTCGCCCGCCTGACCGGGACCGAGAGCGACTTCGGCAAGGAGTACGACTCGCTGGCCGACGTGATCACGTTCGGCGCGGCCCCGGCCCTGCTCACCTACCTCTGGGGCATCCGCGAGCTCGCCCGGGAGGCCTGGCTCCTGCCGGTCTTCTTCATGGTCTGCACGGCCACCCGGCTCGCCCGCTTCAACGTCCAGACCCGGATTGTGGACAGCCGTTATTTCGTGGGCCTGCCCACCCCGGCCGCGGCGGGCGCCATCTGCTCGCTCCTCTTCTTCGCTCCCTACTACACGGGCGAGCTGCGGGTGGTCATGCAGGCGATCGTGGCGGTTTCCCTGCTGCTCATCGGCCTCCTCATGGTCTCGACCTTCCGCTACCCGAGCGGCAAGAACCTTGACCTGAGGAGGCGCTGGAGCTACCGGGCGGCCGTGCCCTTTGCCGCCATCGTCCTGGTGGTCGTCTTCTGGCCGGAGGCGACCTTCCTCGTCATCGCCGTGCTCTACACGCTCTGGGCCCCGGTGAGCTCGCTGATCTCGCGCCTGCGGCACGGGCGCGGCCACCGTTCGGAGGAGCCGCCTCCCCCGCCGGTGTCCCCGGCGGGAGATTACCTCCCGTGAGCGCCGTCGCCATCCTCCACCCCACGAACCTGCTGGGCAAGGAGCTGCGAGAGACCCTGGAAAACCGGGGCCCCCGGTGGATGGACATCCGCCTGCTCAGCACCCGGGAGGACGAGATCGGCAGCCTGACGGAGGTCGCCGGCGCCGCCGCCCTCGTGCAACGCTATGAACCGGACAGCCTGGAAGGAGTCCTCTTGGCCTTCTTCTGCGGCCCCATCGAGCACAACCGGCCGGTCCTCGAGAAGCTCCCTCCGGAGACGACCGCCGTCGTCCTCTCCCTGGACGCTGCGGCAAACGACGGCGTGCCGGTCGTGGCGGGAGTCAACACCGAGGCCGCGGGCGCCGGTCGCGTCCTCCTCTCCCCTCATCCGGCCGCCGTCCTGCTCGGCCACCTCCTCCACCCGCTGCGGGACCTCGCCCCCGAGAGCGCGGTGGCCACCCTGGTCCAGCCCGCCTCCATGCGGGACGATCCGGGGATCGAGGAGCTGTTCGAGCAGACCCGCCAGATCGTGGCCATGATCCAACGCCGCCCGGCCCCGGTCTTCGGTGCGCAGCTCTCCTTCAACCTGCTGCCGACGCCGCTGCCGGCCGAGCCCGTCGCCGCCCAGCTTCAGGGCGTCCTGGGTGGCGCCCCGCCGGTCACCCTGCAGATCCTCCAGGGCGGCATCTTCCACAGCCTCTCGGCGAGCACCTACGTCCGCTTCGGCGGCAACCCCGGGCTCCAAGCTGTCCGCAAAGTCCTCTCCGAGCATCCCTGGCTGGAAGTCGCCGGCAAGCCCAAGCACCTGGGCCCCATCGACGCCGCGGCGAGCGACAAGGTGATCTTCGGAACTGTGCGCAGGGACGAAACCGGAGGATTCTGGCTCTGGGCCGTAATGGACAATCTCACCCGCGGCGGAGCGCTCAACGCGGTGGAGATCGCCGAGGCCGTCCTCCCGTAGCTCTCGCAGGAAAGCACAGGACGGCAAGGGAGGGGGCATCCATGCAGGAGCGCCCCCCCAGGAGCCTTCGCGACGGAGCCCTACAGGCTGCGCTTCTTTGCCCGCAGACCGCGGCGGCTGCCCCCTTCCTTACGCGGCTTGAAGTTCCCGCGGTTGAAGCCACCGCCGAAGCCGCTGCCGCCACCGCTGCCGCTGCCGCCACCGAAGTCGCCACCGAAGTCAGTCGGAATGTGGGGGGTGTAGTCACGGCCCACATAGGTGCTGTCGTCGCCGCCCCTCTGATCGCGGTCCCCGAAGCCCCGGCCGCCACCGCCTCCCCGGTTGCCACCGTACCCGCCGCCGCCGCCATATCCGCCACCGGCGTACCCACCGGGGCGCGGACCGCCCCCGCCGCCGGGGGTGCGCTCACGGGCTTCGTTGACGTTGAGGTTGCGGCCCTGGAACTC
>DASQEB010000071.1:0-13258 GCA_035633875.1 Thermoanaerobaculia bacterium | reverse complement strand
TGGCGGCAACAACGTTCTGTCCGGAGGATCGGGGGTCGACCACCTGGACGGGAAGGGTGGCACCGACACCTGTGAAGGCGGGCTTCCGGTCGGCCGCCCGTTGCTCGGCGTGGACGACCCGGATACCTGCACCGTGGACTGCGAGACGGCGACCGGCTGCACCATCTAGGAATCCCTTGTCGTAGGGGCGGCCCTGTGTGGCCGCCCCTACGCTCACCTCCAGTCACCGTAGAGTTGGAACGCCGCCCAGTGGAAGGGGTGGGCCGCCCCGGCCTTCTCCCGAATCTGATCGATCTGCGCCGCCCGCAGGGCCTCGTCCTTTGACCTGCCTTCCCGGAGATGGCCGTAGAAGCGCGTCATGAAGCGGGCGGTGGACACATCGGCGACGCTCCACAGCGAGGCGAGAACCGAGCGGGCGCCGGCGTACTGGAAGGCGCGGGTGAGCCCGACCAGGCCCTCGCCTCCCATTTCGCGGCCCAGGCCTGTGTCGCACGCCGACAACGTCACCAGATCGGCGTCGAGGCGCACGCTCTCGAAGATCTCCCAGGCCTGGAGCAGGCCGTTGTCCCGACCTTCGCTCTGGCCCTCGGGCAGGGTCAGGGCGAGGGCCGAGTTGAGCGGAAAACGTTCGTCGAGCAGGCCGTGGCAGGCGAAGTGGACGAGGTGCGGCTCCCGTCCGATCGACTTGGCCTTCTCTTCGGTCGCGTCGGAGCCGAGATAGATCTGAGACCGAGGGTACAACTCGGCGATGGACCTCACCTCCCGGCCGCTCGAAGGAAGCGGGAGGAGAGCCAGCCCGCGCCGGACCGCTTCCCGGAGATCGGGATCGGCGGGGGCGTCGCGCGCCGGAGACCGGTAGACGGGATCTCCGAAGGCGGCGAGCCGCCCCCCTCCGGAATCCCGCCGGGCCGGGCGCGACCTCGTCATCTCCGCGTAGACGGTGGCGGAGAGCACGGAGTGGACCGGCTTGTGTTCGACGAGATAGCGATTCCCGCGCCTCAAGGCGGCGAAGGGCAGGGTGTGGAGCGGACCGTCTGGAGAGACGAGGATCCGCTTCGCCCGATCGATCCGTCGTTCGGCGGGGCGGACCAGCAGGTCGTACAGCCGCCGCGCCTTGTCCCGAAGCGCCTCCCGGTCGGATTCCGGATTCTTTAGCAGTCGGCGGAAGCTCTCGACCTCTTCGCGCAGCCCCTTCGCGCCGATGTCGATCTGGAAGACGGACAATCCCGCGCCGTTCACGTCCGCGGGCTGCACGGCGAAAAGCCAGGTCTTCTCCTGTCCCACCGCATACTCGAGGAACACGGTTCCAGGATCGAGGGCCGCGCGGACTCCCGGCAGATCGAGCGGCTCGGGGTCCTGGAGGGCGGCGGAGCGGGGCGACTCCCGGCGCATCCTGGCGAGGATCTCCTCCTGGCGGGTCCGCAGATTGCGCAGCTCGCCCGTGAGCCGCTCGATCTCGGCGGCGTCTTTGCTGGCGCTCAGGCGGGAGAGCCTTGACTGGACACGGTCGTACTCGGCGTTGACGCGCCGGCGTTCGGCGGCGAGCTCCGGCGGCAGTTCCGAGAGGCGGAGGTCCCGTTCGGCCAGCAGGGCGAGGAACGACCGGGCGCGGCCTCTCTCCAGCACGTGGAACGCCTCGGCGGGCTGGCCGAGATCGATCAGACCCTCCAGGCAGGCGAGATAGTAGTCGCTCAGGATGGCCTCGAAAGAGGTCCTCACTTCCGGGGGGCCGCCGAGCCGGGTCCGCTGGCGGTCCAAGACGTCGATGGCGCGGCAGAGGTCGCGGGTCCCTGCCCTGGAGTGGCCGGCCCGGCGTTCGGCCCGGCCCAGGAAGTAGAGGGCCTCGGCCTCGCCGGTGGTCTCCGGGGCGAGCCGGCTCTGGAGCTCCAGGGCACGGCGGTGGAGCGCGACGGCTTCCCCCGTGCGCCCGCGCCGCGCGGCGACCTCTCCCAGATCCCGGAGGACGCCGGAGGTCTCCAGGCTCTCGGGCGCCTCCTCTTCGAAGATCGCGAGAGCCTTGCGGAACAGATCCTCCGCTGCCTCCAGGTTGCCGCTCTCCGCTTCGAGGCGGCCGAGTTGATCGAAGGTCACGGCGACTTCGAGGCTTCCCGGCGCCACCTTTTCCTTGATCGCCAGCACGCGCCGCAGGTAGGTTCGGGCGGTGGGGAACTCCCCCCGCAAGGTGGCCACGATCCCCAGGCTCGCCACGCTGTGAACGGCGTCCAGGCTCTCGGGAGAGAGCTTCTCCTGAATCGCCAGGGCGCGGCGGTAGTAGGCCTCGGCCGCCTCCAGGTCGCCCCGGCGCGCGGCGAGGTTCCCCAGGTTGATCAGGGTGCTCGAAGCTCCCAGCCCTTCGGGCGCTTTGCTCTCATAGAAAGCCAGGGCGCGCCGGAACAGCTCGTCGGCGACGGCGAGATCGCCCCGGAGCATCATGACCACACCGAGATTGTGGAAGCAATCGGAAACGCCGCTCTCTTCGGGAGCGATCCTTTCGAAGATCGCGAGCGCCTCGCGGTGAAAGTGTTCCGCCTTTTCCAGATCGCCGCGGTCCTGGGCGAGGTTGCCGAGATTCTGGAAGACCAGGGCCTGGTCGGTGCTCCCGGGAGCCACCCGGCGCAGGATCTCCTCCGTGCGCGTGAGGTAACCCTCCGCCGCGGAGAGTTGGCCGCGACGGCGCGCCAGAATCCCCAGATTGTTGAGGCTTCCCGTGACCTCGGTGGTCCCGGGCGCCAGCTCCTCCCGGATCGCCAGGCCCTGCAGCAGGATCTCCTCGGCGGCCGGGTAGTCCCCTCTCTTTGCCGTCGTGGTCCCCAGAGCGTTGAGCGTCCGCCCGGCGGCCAGGCTCTTCGGGGCCACCTTCCGGTCGAGCGCCAGAGCTTTCTGGAAGCGCTCGACCGCCGCGTCCCAGGCGCCACGCCGGTCGAAAGTTCCGCCCCAGCGGCGGAGAAGCTGGGCCGCCGCGACGTGATCGGAGGTCTCTTCCAGAGCCGCCAGGGCCTGTTCGTAGGCCGCGTCCGCCTCGGGCCACTTTCCGGCCCTGGCAAGCTCCTCCGCCAGCCAGTTCAGGAACCAGGCGGCCAGGCGGCCGTCGCCCGTGACCCGCGCGGATTCCGCCGCGGACCGCCAGCTCACTTCCGCCGCCGCGAAGTCGCCGGCCTCGATCTTCGCGGTTCCTTCGAGATAGAGGGCGCCGAGGCCGGCAGGGAGGCTGGGCCGGGCTTTCACTTCCCATTCCCCGGCCGCCAAGGTCCAGAGCATCTCCTGGTTCCCGCGTCTCCCTCCGAGGGTGACGGCGCGCCGCGGCGCTTCCTCGATCTCGAGAGGCAGCAGGTCGTAGGGAGAGCGGATGGCGCCGCCGGAGGGCTGGGGGAACGCGGGCGGAGACGCCGCGCAGAACCACGAGAGGATCAGATCCCCCGGCTGCAGGCCGGCCTTCATGCCCGGCGATTCCGGCTTCACGCTCTCGATCACGGCGCCAGCGGTCTCAGGATCGTCCTCCGTCAGCCCGAGGGCGTGATCCACGGCGTCGAGCAGAGCCCGGGAGCCGTCGTCGTCCATCCTTTCTACGGCTGTGCGCAACCGCTCGCGCGCTCTGACCGCCTCTCTGGAGAGGGTGACAAAACCGGCCTCGCCCCGGATCACCGGCCCGGGCCTGTCCAGCGCCGTCACGGTCCAGTGATAGCGGGCGCCGTGTTGGAGAATCCCGGCCGGTACGCGCACGGGGGAGACGTCCGTGACGACCTGGAAGACCACGGTCCCGCGCGCGTCCTCGACTTCGACCTGATGGCGGGCGGCGCCGCTCACGGCCTGGAAGCGGAGAAGGGTGGCCTCGGCGAGAGTCACGGCCCCGTCCCGTGGGAAGAGGTCGATCTCCTCCCCGCGGATGCGCACCGCCCCCGCCCGCGCCCCCGGCCGATCCTTCGCCGCGATCGGAGCCAGACGGGGCAAGGGCGGAACCCGGGGTAGATCCCGCACGGACCCGCTCCGGGAGGCCAGGTCCTTGGGCCCGAACGCCACTTGCGAGCGTTCCCCCAGCTCGTACCGGCGCCCGTTCGCGAACGCCAGCGCCACGCGGGAGCCCGTTCCAACCTCCACCGTCGTTCCCGCCGGGAGACGATCGAAGAGGCGCAAGGGCCGGCGGGGCGTACCCGGAGCGGTCAGCGAGGCCTCTCCCGCGAGGGAGTAGACGATGGCGACCGGTTCGGAGGCGCCGGCCAGGGTGCACGGCCAGGTGACAAGCACGCCAAGAGCAAGGGCTCGCAGATGTCTCATCGTGCAGAAACCTCCGGGGGTGAAGGAAGAAGCCTGCGCAGGACCAGCGCGGCCACGAACCCCAGCAGGACGACGAGCAGGGGAGCCGTGACCGGCAGCATCAGGCCGGTCCACCAGAAAGCCGGGAATGAAAGGGCCATGTAGAGAGCCGCTCCCGCGGCGAGCCAGGCCGCGATCGGGCCGACCCGGAACGCACAAAGGGCGGCCGCCATGGCAAGGAAGGCGGCCAGCGCCGAGGCGGCCAGCACGGACGTCCTTGCCGGTTCGCGGATCGGCAATCCGGCGGCGATCGTGTCCACCATCAGCGCCTGGAGCGTGAGCCCCGAGACCGCTCTCTTCCCGGAGCGTTGCGGGAGCTGGTGGGAATCGTCCCCGGACGCGTGGAAATCCCCGCCCACGAGAACCAGCCGGTCGCGGAACAGCCCGGGGTGACGATCGAGGGCGGCGGGCACGTCCTTCCAGGAGATTCGCTCATAGCGGAGCCAGTCGATCCGGGTGTCGATCCAGAAGATCCGGGGCGCCCCGCTGTCCAGACCCGAATCGAGATCCCGCGCCGCCCGCGCCGCCCACGACGGCCGCTCGCTCCCGG
This sequence comes from Thermoanaerobaculia bacterium, assembly GCA_035633875.1. Lineage (GTDB taxonomy): Bacteria > Acidobacteriota > Thermoanaerobaculia > Multivoradales > UBA5704 > DATARR01. Next base: position 8,397 of record DASQEB010000071.1, on the reverse strand, counting down.
AGCGGTCGTGGAACCACAGACGGCCGCGGCGGACGGCGCCGTCCCGGTCCTCGTCCAGATTGACGAAGCCGAAGATCTGGGAAGCACGGTGCGGACCGAGGGCCGCCGCAGTCAGCCCGTCCACGCACTCCGTCCCGACGAGGGTCCCGTCCGGCTCGGAGAAGGCGGCCAGCGTCAGGTCCCGGGAGTGATGGAGGAGCAGATCCGAAAAGCCTGGCGACGCGCTCCACTTCGCGTGCAGCAGCACGTCGATGGCGACGCCGCGCGCTCCCGCGTCGAGAATCCGGGAGAGGGTGCGTCCGATCTCGTCCCCCCGGTCCGCCAGCGAGAGCGGGCTGCCGCCGAGGCTCGCTTCGTCGAGAGTGACCAGCAGGATGCGGGGATCGGGCGCTCGCGCGGGCGAGGTTTGGACCCGCAGATCGTCGATCCGACGCTCGATCCCGGGGAGCGGCGGCCAGGGGAGGACGAGGCCCGCCCCCAGCAGGGCCGCCGTGAGGAGGGCCGCCATCCGCGCCCGGCGCGGGACCTCGGCGGACCTCCAGCGCGCTCTTTCGGCCTGCGCCATGCCCTCCCGCAGCCGGCGCACGACCTCGCTCGCGGAACGAGGCCGCAGGACCGGATCCTTCTGCAGCGGTTCCCGCAGGGCGCGCCAGACCTCCGGGGCCAGGGGAAGCGGGGGCGGCTCGGACTCCAGATGACCGGCCAGGACCTCCGCCACCGTCCCCTCGAACGGCGGCCTGCCACCCAGCAGCTCGTAGGCGATCACCCCGAACGAGTAGATGTCGGACGCCAGGCCTGCCTCGCCGTGCCGGATCACCTCGGGGGCCGCGTACAGCGGCGTTCCCGGCAGCGCGCCCGTGGCCGTGAGCGAGGGCGCAGCCCCGTCTCCTTTGGGCGGGCCGCCGGCGGGAGCCGCAGTCTCGAAGGGTCCTGCGAGCAGCTCCGCCAGGCCGAAGTCCAGGACCTTGAGGCGCGGGGAGAGCGGATTGCCCGCGCAGACGAACACGTTTCCGGGCTTGAGATCGCGGTGGAGAATGCCCGCGCCGTGGGCGACGTCGACCGCGTCGGCGATCTGGGCGAGGAGGGCGAGCGCCTGCCCGGGTGGCAGAGGGCCCTGGCGGCGGCAGAGGTGCGCGAGCGGCACCCCCTCCAGGAGCTCCATCACCAGATAGGGCGTGCCGCCGGCCGGCTCGTCGACCCCCGAGTCCGTGACCTCGACGATCCGGGGGTGCCGCAGACGCCCGAGCGCCAACGCTTCTCTGCGGAAGCGGGCCAGGGCCCCGGGGTCCGGAGCGCCGGCCGTCTTCAGAAGCTTGATCGCAAACGACTTTTCCAGCCCGAGGTGGACCGCCCGGTGGACAACTCCCAGCGCGCCTTCACCGAGACGTTCCTCCAGCCGGTACCTCGCGCCGATGACGTCCCCCCGGCCTCTGGAGGACGCGGGCTGTGAAGCCCTCCCGCACGGCTCTTCCTGGAGACAAACGTTCGGCCGGTCCTCACCACCTTGCTCGCCGTTTTCGGCTGTCATCGTTCATGGTCGATCCGTGCCTCCGTTCTTTCTCAATAGAGAAAATAGAGTCCTCGATGACTCAATTGTACGCAGGATTGCCACCATTTTACGAGGGCCTATCTCCAGTCGCCGAAGAGCTGGAAGGCCGCCCAGTGGAAGGGGTGGGAAGAACGGGCCCCCTCCCGAATCTGATCGACCTGCGCCGCCCGCAGGGCTTCGTCCTTCGTCTTGCCATCGCGGAGATGGGCGTAAAAGCGCTTCATGAGGCGGGCGGTGGAGATGTCGGCAACCCCCCACAGCGAGGCCAGGACCGAACGGGCGCCGGCGTGCTGGAAGGCGCGGGTAAGCCCGACGAGGCCCTCCCCTCCCAGTTCCTGTCCCAGGGCACTGTCGCAGGCGGAAAGGGTGACCAGCTCGGCGTCGAGGCGCACGCTTTCGAAGATCTCCCAGGCTTGGAGCAACCCGTTCTCCTGGCCCTCGCCCGGATTCTCGGGGATGGTCAGGGCGAGGGCGGAGTCCAGGGGGGAGCGCTCGTTGAGCACACCATGACACGCGAAGTGAACGAGGCGTGCTTGCGAGCCGATCGTCTTGGCCTGCTCCTCGGTCGCCTCAGGCCCCAGGTAGATCCGGGTGCCGGGAAAGAGGCTCGCAATGGCTTTGACCTCTCCGCGGGTGGCGGGGATGGGATCGAGAGAGAGCCCGCGGCGGACCGCCGTGAGGACTTCGAGAGTGGCTGCCGGAGCGTTTTCCTGGTCCTTCGGAAGCCGGGGATAGGCCGGATCGCCGAAGGCGACGACCTGAGTCTGCTCGGGATCGGCGGACGGGCGCCGCTCTTTCCTGAGCTCCGCGTAGACGGTCGCCGAGAGGACGGAATGGATCGGCTTCCACTCGATGAGATAGCGGTCCTTGCGCGCGAGCGCCGCGAAGGGCAGCGTGTGGAGGGGACCGTTGGCCGAGATGAGGAGCCGCTCCGCAGGAGCGATCCAAGCTTCGGCGGGTCCGATCAGGAGGTCGTAGAGCTCCGTGGACCGAGAGGTCAGGGTCACGGCATCGGAGCCGGGGTCCTGCAAGAGGCTGCGGAAGGAGGCGACGGCCTGCTGCAGCGCCTTCCTGGTGATGGGAAGAGGAAAGACGGACAGCCCGGGGCCGGGAAGCTCCGGCGGATGGACGGCGAAGAGATAGCTTTTCTCCTCGCCGACGGCATAGGAGAGCAGCACCGTCCCCGGGTCGAGGGCGCGGCGCGCGCCGGCGAGGTCGAGAGGCTCCGGGTACTGCAAGGAGGCGAAGTGAGGAGAGCTCTTGCGGATCTCGAGCACGAGCTCCCGCTGTCGGTCTCGGATGTCTCGCAGCCGGTGGAGAAGGCGCTCGGCCTCGGCCGCGTCCTGCGCCGGCTGGAGCCGGTCGAGAGCCTCCTGCGTGGACTCGAGCTCCTTGGCGAGCAGTCTTCGTCTGCGGGCGATCCCCTCCGGAAGATCGCTGGAGAACAGCAGGTCCCGTTCGGTGAGCTGCTCGAGGAACGCGCGAGCCCGCCCCCGTTCGAGGACATGGAAAGCCTCTTCGATCCGGCCGATCTCGACGCGCGCCCGAAGGCAGCCGGAGAAGAGCTGCTCATCGTACCCTCCCGTTCTGCCGAAGCTGAGCTGCTCGGAGATCTCGGCAGCCTGGCAGGTGAGCTCCTCGGCAGGAAGAGCACGGCCACGGCGTCGGTGGACCTCGCCCAGTCCATACAACACCATCGCATGACCGATCGCTCCCGGGGCAAGCCTCTCCCGGATGGCCAGAGCCTGCCTGAAATGGTCTTCCGCCCCCGCGAGATCTCCGCATTCCAGGTCCAGGTCTCCGAGGTGCTTCAGGCTGTGGGAGACCTCCAGGCTGTCGGGGTTGAGCCTCTGCCGGATGGCCAGGGCACGCTGGAAGAAAGCCTCGGCGGTCGCGCAATCTCTCCGGCGGAGGGCGACATCTCCGAGGTCGTCGAGCGGGGATGCGAGGGCCGGGCCTTCCGGCGTCACTTTCTCGGCCAGGCTCATCGCGCGGTGGAAGTATCCCTCGGCCTTCTCCAGATCCCCGCGCTGGAGCGCCCGGTTGCCCAGGCGGCGCAAGGTGAACGCCAGAGTCATGCCGTTCGCATCGACCTTCTCTGCGATCGCCAGCGCACGCTGCAGGAAGTGCTCCGCGGTGTCGTCGTCGTACCTGAACGCCACGGTATCGCTGAGGCTGTTGAGGAGCTTCGCCATGGCGAGACTGTCGGGGCTGATCCTTTCGTAGATCGCCTTGGCGCGACGGTAGAGGTCCTCGGCGCCCGCGAGATTCCCACGTTCGGAGGCGATGATGGCCAGGTTCTGCAGCACGTTCGCCGTCTCCAGGCTTCCGGGAGCGAGCCCTTCCTCGATGGGGAGAGCTCGCCGCAAGTGGCCTTCTGCCGCCGCCAGATTTCCACGGAGGAATGACACCAGCCCGAGATTCATCAGCGTTCTCGCGAGATTGACGCTGTGGGGAGCCAGCTCCTGGCGGATGGCCAGGGCCTGTTCGAGGAGAGCCTCCGCCTCCTGAAGATCGCCGCGCTGGGCCGCGATGCTCCCCAACTGGTGGACGAGCCCGGAGGCCTCGACGTCGCGCCCGGCGGCTCGGTCGAGTTGCAGAGCCCGGCGGTATTGGCTTTGGGCCTCCTCCCACGAGCCGCGCTTTTCGAAGGCCCTTCCCCAGGCCTTCGCGACCCGCGCATCGACCTTTTCCGCACCGAGGGGCCGTGCTTGCTCGGCCGCCTCTCTGTAGAGGGCATCGGCTTGCGGCCATTTCTGGGCCTCGGTCAAGGCGTTTGCGGCCCGTAAAAGGAACCAGACGCCGAGCCCGCCTTTTCCGGTCTTCGTTGCCGCGACCGCCGCGGCGCGCCAGCGCTCGACCGCCGCGTCCAGACGGTCCGCCGCGGCGAGGCTCCGACCTTCCTGGAAGAGCGCGAGGAGATCGTCCGACAGGACGGGGTGGACCTGAACCGACGGAAACCCTGGGAGCAGAGCCCAGACCCTGCTCTCCGGACCGCGTTTCCCGAGGACCATCACCCCGCCTCGCGGTGCCTCGTCGGCGCTGAAATCGTCGAAGTCGAAGGGGGATTCAAATCGCCCTTCCGCCAGACAGGGCCCCGGCGAAGCGGCCAACCGACACCAGGAGAGCAGTCGATCGCCGGCCTGGAGGCCTACCCGAGACCCCAGCGACTCCGGAGTGACGTCCTCGATCACCACGCCGACCCCGGGGCTTTCCTCCGCGAGGCGCCGCTCGAGCTCGGCGAGCGCCTCCGCCAACGCCGTATCTTCCGGTCGCCTCTGCAGTGCTGCCCAAAACTCTTCTCGCGCCTCGGCCAGCAGCCCGAGGCACCGGTCCACCTCGGCGAGCAGCGCAAGCGACTCGGCGCTTCCCTCTTCCTCCAAGGCCCTCCGCAGCGCCTCGATTCTCTCCGTGCGAACGCGCACGGCTCCAGTGCGCAGTCCAGGGCAGTTCTCCGCCGCGGTCGGCGAAAGACGAGGGAGGGGCGGGATCCGGGGGAGGGGACGCACGCGGCCTGAGCGTGTCGAGAGGTCGCTCTTCCCGAGAGTCGCGCGGGTCGGACCGGAGATCTCGTACCGCTTGCCGGTGACAAACGCCAGGGCGAGGCGAGAGCCGGGTGCGAGCTCTACGGTCGTTCGCGTCGGCAAGCGGTCAAAGAGGCGCAAGGGCTGGCGGGCCGTATTGGCACCGATGGACGAGGCCTCTCCCGCGAGCGAGTAGACGATGGCCACCGGCTCGGAGGCCCTGGCCTTTGCCGCCCCGGCAGGGGCGCACAGCGGCAGGGTCGCGAAGAGGGCGAGACCCAGGACCCGCAGGATTTTCGTCGTGGAGAGACCTCTGGAGGGATCTGGGGGGGACGGCTGCGGAGCGCGCACGAAGGCTCCTTCTCGGGACGGACATCAACCCGTCTTCGCCGCCTCACGCGTCCCGGTCAGGGGCCATTATTCATGATCTATCTCGATGTTTCAATTTCTTGTCCGAGCCTTCGCACCACCACCACCGTCGTGTCGTCCGGCGGCTCCTCCGTCTTCAGATGCCGGCGCCAATCGGCGAGGAGGGCTTCCAGGAGCCCGGAGGCGGAGCGGTCCCCGAGGGAGCGCAGGAGATCGCGGGGGCGATCGAAGCCGTAGGGGGCCTGCCGGTCGTCGATCGCCTCGAAGAGGCCGTCCGAGCAGAAGACGAGGGTGCCCCCGGGAGGGATCTCGAACCGGTGGTCGCGGTACGTGCGTTCCGGGCCCTGGCCGAGCGGCAGCCCGGACATCGGGATCTCCGAGGCGTCTCCATCGACGCAGAGGAAGGGATACGGGTGGCCGGCGTTGGCGAACAGGATCGCGCCCGTCCGCGGATCGAGCCGCAGCAGGGCGAGGGAGGTGAAGTTGCGCCGCGAAGAGCCCCGCCGGATCACCCGGTCCACCCCTCGCAGCACCTCGGAGGGGGTCTTGCCCGCGGTCACGAGGCTCGACAGAGCGGCCGTCGTCATCGCCTGCACGATCGCGCAGGAGTAGCCGTGGCCGGCCACGTCCCCGGCCGCGATCCAGAGCTGGCCGTCCTCGTCCTCGATGAAGTCGTAGAGGTCGCCCCCCGCCTCGTTGGCGATCAGCGAGCGCGCGGCGATCTCCCAGCCGGGGATCTCGGGGAGGTTGTCGGGCAGGAGGCCGAGCTGCATCCGGGCCAGGAGGTCCATCTCGTACTTCAGGCGGCGCTCGTCCTCCATGCGCCGCATGAACGCGGGCTGCTTCAGCCGCGCGGTCTCCCCCTCGGCCGGCCGCGCGATCCCCACGAGGCCGATGACGAGGAGAAGACCCAGGGGGAGGACTGAAAGGGCGAACGTGAGAGGGAGCCACTGGAGGTGCAAGCCGGAGAAGACCGCCGCCGGGAGCAGCAGGAGGGCGAACAAGGCGGCGAGCACGGCGGCCAATCCCTGGCGCCGGCCGAGCAGGACGAGCGCCCCGGCGATCGCGAGATTCGCCGCGATCTGCGCCGGGAAAGGGCGCAGCGAGACGGCTAAGATCGTGGTGCCTGCCACGAGGCAGGCCCCCCACGTCGCCCATCGCGACGGCAGGAACCGCAGGCCGAGTGCGAGCGCCAGGGCGACCGTGGCGCCGAACTGGACGATCACCAGGTAGGGGCTGACCTCCTGGAACACGGGGATCTCGAGACTGTGCTCTTCCAGCCACCACCCTGGCAGAGCCCAGGCCAGGGAGTAGATCCCCAGCCGGAGCCCCGCGAGGGCGGCGCCCACCGACAGCCCGGTGAGGATCGCGCGCCCGCTGCCGGGCCCGAGGCGGCCCGCCCGCAACGAGTCCAGATGAACGGTGAGGCCCGGCTGGACGGTGCGCAGGAACGACTCTCCCGCCGACCAGAGCATGAGGACCCACACACCGAGGAAAAACGCCGGAAGCAGATTTTCGGCCAGGTTCTCCAAGGTCGGATCGGACAGGATCGGGGGCAATGCTCCCAGAATCGTGAAGACGCCCAGGAGAGCCCCGTTGAAAAGGTCGATGCGCCGCCGGCCGAGGAGGAGCAGGAACAGGATGATCGCACCCAGAAAACCGAGGGCGGCGACGATGAGCACGAAAAGCTCGCCCCAGTCGTCTATGGAGTCCCCGGCTCCTCCCGGGGACCGATCCAGGGTTCCGGGCTGCCGGACCGCGGAAACGGAACCGTCCGCATCGATCTCGAGGGTCACGTGGCGGGGCGGATCGCTCCCGACCAGGGCGTAGGCCGCCGTCGAGTCTCCGGGAAGATCTTTGTCGCGCCGCTCGCCCAGGGACTCTCCGGGCGCGACCAGCAGGCGCGCGAGCTCACCCTCCCGTTCCGGCGGGAAACGACCCGGCCTCCCGGAGCGGGGGGTCCCCTCCGGATCGGTCATCACGAACTGCACCGCCCCCAGCGGGCTGAAGCCGATCACGAGCTCCTGCCGCCGGTCGTTCCACGGGAGCATCCCCTTCCGGAAGACCCGGACCCGGAGCGAAACCCCCGCGGCGGTCGCCACGTCCGGAGGAGAGCCGTCCATCTCCCGGAGCCGGTCCGCGGGCGAGTTGTCATTGGTGACGAGCTCCACCCGGGGCCCGCCGGGAGCCGGGCGAAATCCCAACCGGCCTGCAACCTCCCTGGACCTCTGGAGGAAAAAGGCCTCCTCCGGAACCTCCGCCCGCCACTCGGGCAACCACCGGCGGGCGGCTTCCAGCCCGGCGACGAACACCAGGACGCCCAGGACGAGGGCGGTGAGGGGGCGGAGGATGTCGGATCGGCGGCTCATACATTTCTCGCTATGACCAATACGGCTTTGGGGAGACCGGGTTGCGGGGGTTTGCTACAATCCGCCCTCCACGGACCAACAACCCGATCCGGAAGCCTTTTTCATGATGAAACACACCCTTCGCTCGCTCGCCCTCCTCGCCCTGCTCGCCGTCGCCGCCAGCCCTGCCGCGGCCCAGCAGGCCCAGTCCCAGAAGCTGATCATCCTCGGCTTCGACGGGGCGGACGCCAAGCTGACCGAGACTTGGATGAACGAGGGCAAGCTCCCCAACCTGGCGAAGCTCCGGACCCAGGGCACCTTCTCGCCCCTGCGCCCGACCATTCCGTCCCAGACGCCGGTCTCCTGGTCCACGTTCTCAACGGGCTTGAATCCGGGCCGGCACGGGGTCTTCGACTTCCTGAAGCGCAATCCCCAGGACTACAAGCCCGCCTTCGCCGCGGCCGAGGAGGGGCGCGAGCGCTTCCTCTTCGGCGAGAGCAACGGGCTGGTCGTCGGGGCGATCGCCGGTCTGGTCCTCGCCCTGCTCTTCCTCCTTGTCCTCAAGCTCTTCCGGATGCGCACCAGGACCGCCGCCATCGCAGCCCTC
>DASQEB010000070.1:0-2470 GCA_035633875.1 Thermoanaerobaculia bacterium | reverse complement strand
AGAGGGGGACAGGGGGTGAGGTGGGCGGGGGCGCCCTCGCCCGGGGGAGGGGTGGAAGGCTGGGAGAGGTGAGGGCTTCCCCTTCCACCTACCGCTCGGTAGAATCACCTACCGGTCGGTCAGTGGAGGAGCTTTCTCTTGGCGCGCGCACCCGAAACAGGATCGGACATTCACAAGGAGCGGCACCGGCGGGTGCTGGAGACGGCGGCGCGGCTGATCCGGGAGAAGGGCTATGAGGCGGCGTCGGTGCAGGACATCGCCGATGCCTGCGGGCTCACCAAGGCGGGGCTCTACTACTACATCCGCAGCAAGGAGGACCTGCTGCTGGAGATCATGAGCTACGGGATGGACATCTTCGAGGAGCGCGTGCTCCTGCCCGTGCTCGCGATCGCCGATCCGGTGGAGCGCCTGAAGGCGTGCATGGAGAGGAACATTCAACTGGTGACCGAGGAGCGGAGCCGGGAGGTGACCATCATCCTCCACGAGCACGAGACGCTGACGGGCGCGGCCCGGCAGCAGATCAACGCGCGCAAGAAGCGGTACGTCCATGTCCTGGAGTCCTCCTTCGAGGAGGCGATGCGGGAGGGGAAGATCCGGCGGGTGGAGCCCACGGTGGCGGCGTTCTCGTTCCTCGGCATGGTGCTGTGGCTCTACAAGTGGTACCGGCCGGACGGGAAGATTCCGCCTGCGGAGCTCGCCCGCGAGATGGAGGACCTCTTCTTCGGCGGATTGGAGATCAGGACGTCATGAGAGCGAACCGCGAGGTGGGGATCACCGGGTACGGCGCCTACGTGCCGCGGCTGCGGGTACGGACGGCGGACATTGCGGCGGCGTGGCGGCCCCGGAGCGCCGCGGCCCCGGCGGTGGCGGAGAAGTCGGTGCCCGGTCCGGACGAGGACGTGGTGACCATGGCGATCGAGGCGGCGCGCACGGCCCTGGACCGGGCGGGGACGGACCCCGGCGCGATCGGCGCCGTGTGGGTGGGGACGGAGTCGAAGCCCTACGCGGTCAAGCCTTCGGCGACGATCGTGGCCGAGGCGCTCGGGGTCACGCCCCACGTGGTGGCCGCGGACATGGAGTTCGCCTGCAAGGCGGGGAGCGAGGCCATGCAGGCGGCCGTGGCCTTCGTGGGCTCGGGGATGGTGGAGGCGGCGCTCGCCATCGGCATGGACACGGCCCAGTCCAAGCCCGGGGACGCCCTGGAGTATACGGCGGGGTGCGGCGGCGCGGCGTATCTCTTCGGTCCGGCCGGGGATGCCCTGGCCGTGGTCGAGGCCTCGGTCTCCCACGTCACGGACACGCCGGACTTCTTCCGCCGGGAGGCGGCGCACTATCCGGAGCACGGCGGGCGGTTCACCGGCGAGCCCTCGTACTTCCGCCACACCCTGGCGGCGTCGCGCCGGCTCCTGGCCGAGGTGGGGCTCGGGGCCGGGGACTTCGCCCACGCCGTGTTCCATCAGCCGGTGCCGAAATTCGTGGAGAAGGCCGCGGCCGAGCTCGGCTTCACCCGCGAGCAGATCCTCACCGGGCTGGTGGCGCCGCGGGTGGGCAACGCCTACGCGGGCTCGTCGCTCCTGGGGCTCGCCGCGGTGCTCGACGTGGCGCGGCCGGGGGACCGCATCTTCTTCTGCTCCTACGGCTCGGGCGCGGGGAGCGACGCGTTCTGCTTCCGGGTGACGGAGCGCATCGAGGAGCGCCGGCGGGGGCCGGCCGTCCTCGACTATCTCGACCGCCGCCGGACGGTGGACGGCTACGGCCAGTACCTCCGGCTGCGGGGAAAGATCCGCAGGTCATGAGAGACGTGTTCATCATCGGTATCGGAGCGACCCCGGTGGGGGAGCATTGGGGATCGGGGCTGCGCGATCTGGCGGCGGCGGCCGTGCGCGAGGCCCTGGACGACGCGGGAGTCGAGACGGTCGACGCCCTGTTCGTGGGCAACATGCTGGGCGGCGCGGTCAACGGCCAGGAGAACCTGGGCGCGCTGGTAGCGGACGCCGCCGGCCTCCTGCCCGCCGAGGCCTGGAAGATCGAGGCCGCCTGCGCTTCGGGGGGAGCGGCCGTGCGCGCTGCGGCCCTGGCGGTGGCGGCGGGGGTGCACGACGTGGCCGTGGCCGTGGGCGTGGAGAAGATGACAGATGCGCCTTCCGCGGCCGTCACGGCAGGGCTGGCAACGGCCGCGGACCAGGATTTCGAGGCGAGCCACGGTTTCTCGTTCGTCTCCCTTTCGGCCCTTCTGATGCGGCGCTACATGCACGAGACCGGGGCGTCGCGGGAGGACTTCGCTCCCTTCGCCATCACGGCCCATCGCAACGCTGCGACGAACCCACGGGCCATGTTCCGCGAGGCGATCACGGCGGAGGAGTTCGCCCGTTCACCCGTGGTGGCCTCGCCCATCGGCGTGCTGGACGCGGCTCCGGTGTGCGACGGCGCCGCGGCCGTGGTGGTCTGCGCCAGGGAGGCGCTGGCGCCC
>DASQEB010000069.1:0-6018 GCA_035633875.1 Thermoanaerobaculia bacterium | reverse complement strand
GGGTGCCGCAGGCGGGGCAGCGGTCGGGCATGCGCCAGACCGGGCCGCGCTCGCGGTCGGGCTCATCGATCCGCTCGATGACCTGGGGGATGACGTCGCCGGCGCGTTGGACGCGGACGCGGTCGCCTTCGCGGACATCTTTCCGCGCCACCTCCTCCCGGTTGTGGAGGGTGGCCCGGGCAACGGTGACGCCGCCGATCTCCACGGGGAGCATCATGGCCACGGGGGTCACGACGCCGCTCCGACCCACGGAGGGGACGATGTTCAGGATGCGGGTGATCTCCTTCCGGGGCGGGAACTTGAAGGCGAAGGCCCAGCGCGGATGGCGGGACGTCCAGCCCAGGGTCTCGCGGTCGGCGAGGTCGTCGAGCTTGATGACCACGCCGTCGATCTCGTAGCCGAGGTCGTCCCGCTCGGCTTCGAGCTCGCCGTGGTAGGCGAGGATGTCGTCGATGTCTTCACCCTTCCGCGTCCGCTCGTTGACCCGCAGGCCCCAGTGGCGGAGGGCCTGGAGGACCTCCCAGTGGGTGTCGGCGCGGAAGCCATCGGAGGCGATGACGTCATAGGCGTAGAGGAACAGGGGGCGCGAGGCGGTGATGCGGGGGTCGAGCTGGCGCACGGTGCCGGCGGCGGCGTTCCTGGGGTTGGCGAAGGGCTCCTTGCCCTCGGCGAGGAGGCGCTCGTTGACCTTTTCGAAGTCGGCCGAGTGGAGGATGATCTCGCCGCGCACGGAGAGGAAGGACGGCGCGGGCCGCTCCGTCTCGCGTAGGCGCAGGGGCACGCTCTGTATGGTGCGGACGTTCTCGGTGATCCCCTCGCCCCGCCGGCCGTCCCCCCGGGTGGAGGCTTGGAGGAGGACGCCGTCGCGGTAGACGAGCTCGACGGAGAGCCCGTCCAACTTGGGCTCGAGAACGTAGCCGAGCCGGGCGCCCGGCCCCAGGCCCTTGCGCACCCGCTCGTCGAAGCGGCGGAGCGCGTCCGGGTCCTGGTGAGAGTCGAGCGAGAGCATGGGAGCCGCGTGCTCGACGGTCGGGAAGCTGTCGACGGGGGCCCCCGCCACGCGCCGGGTGGGGGAGTCGGCGGTGACGAGGTCGGGATATTGCTCCTCGAGGTCGACGAGCTCGCGGTAGAGCCGGTCGTACTCCTCGTCGGAGACCTCCGGCGCGTCCTTCACGTAGTAGAGGTAGTCGTGGTGGCGGATCTCGGTCCGGAGCTTGGCGATCCGCTCCTCGGCATGGGTGCGGTTCATCAGGGGGGCCTCGACGTGTCGTTTTCGATGACGGTCCGCCTGGGCGGAGGTCTTGCAGAGCGACTCTAGCATGGGGGATCGACCCCCACGGTATGCTTCGGACATGACCTCTCTCTGGACACGCGCGGGCCTCACCTGGAAAGAGTTCGGGCTCCGGCTGTGGCGGCAGATCTTTCTCGACGAGGTGCTGGGGCGGTGCGCGGAGTTGGCGTACTTCTTCCTCTTTTCGCTGTTCCCGCTGCTGCTGTTCCTGACGACGCTGTTCGGCTACATCTCGGAGGCGTCCCCGGGCCTGCGGCTGGATCTGCTGGCGTACATCCGGCGGATCTCGCCAAGCGGGGAGATCACGCAGTTGATCTTCGGCACGCTGCGGGAGGTCCGGGTGGGGCGCACGGGGACGAAGCTGTGGCTGTCGCTCGCCGGGGCGATCTGGATCGCGTCGAACGGGATGATCGCCGTGGGGCGAACGCTCAACACCGCGTGCGGCCTGAAGGAGACGCGGCGGTGGTGGCGGCGGAGGATCATCTCGATCGTCCTCACCCTCACGTTCGCGGTGCTGATCACCGGGGTGCTGGTGCTCCTCTTCGCAGGGGGCGTGGTCACGCGGCTGCTCGCGGAGCGGTTCGGGTTCGGCGGGTTCTTCACCGCGGGCTGGGAGGTCCTGCGATGGCTCCTTATGCTGGTCTTCGCGGTGATCTCCTTCGAGATGATCTACAACTACGCGCCGAACCTGGGTGAGAGCCCGAGCCGGCCGTGGGGGACGCCTGGAGCGGTCACCGGGGTGGCCCTCTTCCTCCTCGCGAGCTTCGGGCTGCGACTGTACCTCTCGTACTTCTACTTGTACTCCACAGCTTACGGCTCGTTAGGCGCGGTGATCCTGCTGCTCATCTGGTTCTACCTGATCGCCTTCTCCATCCTGATGGGCGGCGAGGTCAACTCGGAGATCGCCAATGCGATCGCGGCGCGGAAGCGGGAAGAGAGAAACGCAGAGCAGGGGGAGCGAGAGGAGGAGCAGGGGCGGACGCGGCGGCAGGGGGGGCGCAGGAACATTCGCTTTTAACATTTTTTTCTGTCTCGCTAAAAAAGCGGCGGGCACCCCTTCTTCTAGAGAGCCTATCCTGAAATAAACAGATGCTCTCAGAAGGAGGACTCATGCGCGTAGGTAGGATGCGATCCTTGATCGCTGCCGCTCTGCTCTTGGCGGCGGGGCCGGCTGCGGCCCAGTTCACGATCTTCGCGGGAGACGACCCGCTGTCCACCACGGGGAGCGGGGGCGGGACCACCGTCGATCTGGCGGGCTATCCGATCGAGGCGGTGTTTGGCGCCCCGGTGGAGGGGAGCACGGTCGTCAGCCTCAGGGGCGAGTCGCTGGGGCCTGGTCTCACGCTGGCGGGGATCGACACGATCATCCGTCGGCCCACCAACATCATTCTGGCGGGCGGCGTCGGCTCCGGGCCCATCCGGATCATGGCGCTCCGCCTGGTGGGGCAGAACCGCGTGCGGATCGGGGGGACGGACTACACCGTGCGGGTCTGTCTGTCGAATTTCAGCAGCAGCGTTCCGAACGGCACGATCACACTGCGGGCCAGCAACGGGGACGGGGGGAGCTTTTCCTCCAAGTTCTCGGTGCTGCCCAGGATCCTCTTTACCGACGACTTCGGGAGGACGGTGGAGATCGACTGTGGTGCCATCCCCTGCGGGAACGGCCAGGCCCTGACGTTGAGCGCGGTCAATGTCCCGTTCACCCGGAGCGGAGGGCCCGGCGGCTTCCAGCCGGGCCCCCGGCAAATCAAGACCCTCCCGGCCGGTGTCGTCGTGGATGGAACGTGTGACGGTGTGGCCGATGTTACGACGAGGGCCTCCACGAATTTCTTCGTGGGCGTGACTCCGGCTCCGGCCCAGGGCTTCCCGATCCAAGATCTCGTCAAGCAGGAGGAGGGTTCCTCGCACCGGCCGATCGTCCCGATTCCGGACGCCGTCCAGCAGGTCGCCCCGTTCCCCGGCTCGGCCAGCTCCGGCTCCTCCCAGTAGGGATCCGCCGGCTCTTTACTCGTACGCTCGGAGCGCCTCGCGCAGCGCCGGGGGGATGGCGGTGGGCACGGCCCGCCGCCCCTCCCGGCGCATGCAGGCGATCTGCTGCTCTCCTCGGGCGACCAGCTCCTCGCCGTCGCCGTTGCGGCGCCAGTACTCGAAGGTGAGGGTGATGCGGTTCTGGACGATGCTGCCCAGTCGCATGCGCAAGATGATCTCGTCGAAGGCTTCAAGCTCGGCGAGGTAGTCGCAGGCGCAGCGGACGGTAGCGAGCGCGAGGTCCTTCTCCATCAGCTCTGCCAGGACCTCGGGAGCGTGGTCGCGCAGGAACATCTCGCGGCAGCGGCCCTGCCACTTCAGGTGGTTGACGTAGTAGACGTTGCCGACCAGATTGGTCTCTTCGAACCCGATCTGGTGGCGGTACTCATAGGCCCTCAACCGTTGCCCTCCACGAGCACGGCGAGAGCGGCCCCGCCCGCCAACTCGCGGACCGGCCCGACGTAGGTGCCGATCCGGAGGTCTCCCGAGCGCAGCAGGAGCCAGCCGTCGTCGCTGGTGGTGTCGAGCGTGAGGGGCGCGCCGTGGGGCACGCCGGCCTTCTTGAGGCTCTCGGCCGCGGCCCAGACGCGGGTGGCGGCCGCGTCCGGGGTCTCGCCCCGCTCGCGGGCGATGAGCTCGGCGAGCTGCCAGCGCTCGGGGCCGAGGAGGTCCTGCCAGACTCTCGGGTCGCGGGGGGAGACGGGCTCGAGATCGCAGCCGATCCGGCCATGGCCGGCGACGGCGAGGACGAGGCCCTCGGCGTGGGAGACGGAGACCTGGCCGTCCGACTCGGGCTTTCCGTCGGGTCGGTGGCGCAACGGGTCTCCGTTAGTACCCAGGAGGCGGGCCACGGCAGGGGCGCTGTCCGGTCGGCCGGTGGCGGAGAGGACCTCCGGCGCACGCTCCAGGGCCACGCGGACGCCGGCGCCGGGGAGGATCTCCTGCAGCCGCCGCTCGACGAACGGGGCGAAGAGGGCAGTGTTCCAAGAGGCCGGCGGCGCGATGCGATCCACGGCGCGCAGGCGCAGGCCCTCCCAGCGCTCGCGCAGGAGGCCGTCCGTGCCCACCAGCTCCAGGTCGTAGGCGAAGTCGTTGCCGTGGCGCGACCGCTCCCGGGCGGCGAAGAGGAGCGGCGCGTCGTTCGGGAGGCCGGTGCTCACGATCCGCTCGACCCCCGTCGGGAGGAGCGTCGCGTAGGGGATGCAGGCCTGGATACCGTGAATGGCGGCATCGCGGGCGCCCGGATCGCCCAGGACGAGGCGGTCGGGCAGGTAGCGGCCGAACCAGGGAACGGTGCCGTCCGGCTCGATCTCGGCGAGGCACTCGGTGGCGCGCAGCCAGCGGTAGCCGTGGAGGCGGCGGAAGCGGCCCCGGTGGAAGAGAATGCCGCCGTAGAGGTCGGTCGCAGGGTCCAGGGCCACAGGAGCGCCGCCCGGGCTGGCGATGTCGAGGAGACGCGGTGCGGCGTCCCTCTCGGGGACGAAGCGGCAGGTGGCCCGGAAGTGGTCCGCGGCGAAGCCGGTGGAGGCGTCCCGGAGGACGACCTCGACCCGCCCGGGCTCGCGGACGAGGGCGGCCACGCGGATCGTGGTGGATCGGCCGGGCGGCACGGCCACCGGGCGCTCGAAGGTGACGTTCTCGAAGCTCGGCAGCGCGTCCGTGCCCGTGAGCGCCATGGCGGCCTGGGCCATGGCTTCGAGGCCGAGGACGGCGGCGAAGAGCGGCTCGCCCTGGAACACGTGATCGGCGAGGTGCGGGTCGGTGTCCGCCGAGACCTCGGAGTCCACGACGAGCTCGACGCCGGGCACGTGGACCCGCGGTTTCTCGAGATAGCGGAGCAGTGGGAGCTCCGGCCGTTCCACCTCCACGGTGGCCGGATCGCCGAAGCGGCCGGTCACCACGACCGTGGGGCCGGGCAGGGGGCGCGCCAGGAGGCTCTTCAGGAGGTCGACGCCGGCGCCGGGCGGGATCGGGGTGATGCCCTGGCGGAGGAGGCCCTCGAGCGTCCCCAGCTTCTCGCCCATGCCCACGCCGGACCAGACGGACCACTCGAGCGCCAGGACTCGGCAGCCGGGGCGCTCGCGGGCGAAGCGCTCGGCGGCGAGGGAGAGCCACTCGTTGGCCGTGGCGTAGTCGGCCTCGCCCTTGAGGCCCGCACGGCCGATGATTGAGCCGAAGGTGACGAGGGTGCGCAGGCGCTCCGGGTCCACTGCGGCCAAGACGTTGGCGAGGCCGCGGACCTTGGGAGCCACGGTGCGCAGGAAGGACTCCTCGTCGAGCGAGGCGAGGAGGCGTGGCGCGTTAGTGCCGGCGGCGTGAAGAACGCCGGTCACCGGCCCGAGCTCGGACTCGATCCGGGCCACGGCGGCGCGCACGGCCTCGGGATCGGTGACGTCGGCCGGCACGTAGAAGGCCGTGGCGCCCGCCGCCCGGATACGCTCCAAATTGCCGGCCAGCTCCGGATCGCTCTCCGGCCGGGAGCGGCCCAGGAGGGCGAGACGGGCTCCGGACGCCATGGCAAGGGACAGGGCGCACTCGGCGCCGATCCCCTTGCCGCCGCCGGTGACGAGGAGGACGTCGTCGGCCCCCAGGGGGAGCGGGCCATCCGCGGCACCGTCGTCCAGCAGGCGCAGGACGGGCACGCGGCGGACGCCTTCGGCGTCGTAGAAGGCTTCCACATGGCCCCGGGCAGCGCCGGC
>DASQEB010000068.1:0-4402 GCA_035633875.1 Thermoanaerobaculia bacterium | reverse complement strand
CCCCTCCCTGAAGGGGAGGCGCCCTTGATCCCGAGCGATCAACGCGTCTCCCCTCCCTTTTTCCCACGCGGGCCGCAAGTCGGCCAGACCACCCTGGCAACGGCCACTGAAAACAGGTGGACGACAGCAGCTTCACGGACGAGACACAGGCCTTTTCGCGGCCCCTCCCTGAAAGGGAGACGTTCTGATCGACGAAGGTCCGGGCGTCTCCCTCCCTTTTTCTGAGGTCGTCCGCGGCTGCCGAGAAGAAAAGGAGAGATCTCATGAAGACGAGACTAATCCATATCGCGCTGGCTGCCTTCCTCGGGCTCGCGCTGATCCCCCTGGCCGGCTGCGACGGCGACGGGGTGGACGCCGTCGAGGCCGAGCGGGACGCCGAGGGCAAGGTCAAGGTCCATGTGGACGGCGACGAGGTCGACGAGAACTTCAATCAGGCCGAGAAGCAGTTCGAGGAGGCGGGCCGGGACCTCAAGGCGGGCGCCGAGCAGGCGGGCGCCGCCATCGAGCGGGGTGCCGAGCAGGCGGGCGCCGCCATCGAGAAGGGTGCGGACCGGGTCGAGGAGCGGCTCGGACCGGTCCTCGATGACGTCGCCGTCACTGCCAAGGTCAAGGCCCGGCTCGCGGGCGACCCGGAGGTCAAGGCGTCCCAGATCGACGTGGACACCGTCAACGGCCGGGTCACCCTGAACGGCGTTGTCGAATCGGAAGAGGTTCGCGCCGAGGCCGAGAAGCTCGCCATCCGCACCGAGGGTGTCAAGGAGGTCGTGAACCTCCTCCAGGTGGCGGGGCAGGCACCGCCCGCGGGCCCGGCCCGGTGAGATGAACCTTGGCCGGGAGAGCCCTGGGAGCGCCGGCGTCTCGCCGGCCTACTCACTAAAGAAGAGTTGGAGCCGGCGAGGCGGCTCCCAGGGGGCCTACACCACCAGTTTTACCTCACCATATCCGCCCGCCTGAAGCGATACCGGTACCGCGGTGAGTTGCGGGCGTCGGGGCTCACGATGCCGGTTTCGGTCCGCACCACGGTCTCTCCCAGGAGCACCTGGACGGTGAAGGGAACGGTTTTGGGGGGATCGGGGATCTGGAACAGCTCGATCCAGTAGGTGAACTCTCCCTCGGGGGCCTTGCCTTCCGGCCAGAAGACGTTCTCCACCGGGTTGTCGCAGATCCGGTCGGGCGCCGCGTTGCAGTCCACGTCGAGCCACCCGCCGGACTCCGACCGGCGCAGCATGAACGAGAGGTGCTCTTGCGAGGGTTCCTGCACGTGGAGGTCCAGGTCCTCCGCGCCCTGCCAGAAGAGGCGGAAGGCGATGTCCCCGCTGCCCGGCCGGGGAGCCGAGGCGCAGCCGGAAGCGAACGCCAGGACGGCTCCTGCCGCCAGGACGAGATGAATGCGTGCCATTCGTCGATCCTCCCGGAGCGCGGTATGCTTGCCCGCCTCCGCCCATGAACGCCTATATCGAAAGCTTCCTCCCGCTTTTCGTCGCCATCAATGTGCCCGGCATCCTCCCCATGTACCTGGGAGTGACCGAAGATCTTTCGGCGGGTGAGCGCCGCCGTCTGACGTTTCAGGCCGTGGCCACCGCCGCCATCATCGCCGTCCTGATCCTCTTCGCCGGCCAGCTCATCTTCTCGCTCCTCGGCATCACGGTGAACGACCTGCGGGTGGGGGGCGGGTTGATCCTTCTGGTGCTCAGCATCTCGAACCTCCTCTTCGGCGACTACCGCCGCCGCGATCCCACGGCCGGGGAGGAGGATGTCTCCTCGGTCGGCGTGGTCCCGCTGGGGATCCCCCTGATCATGGGGCCCGCGGCCATCACCTCCGTCCTCGTCTCCCGGGAGGCCTACGGCTACATCCCCACCCTGGTCTCTTTGACGGTCAACATGGCTCTGGTGTTCCTGACCCTGGCCTTCGCCCCGTTCATCGGCCGTTTCATGGGCCCGGCCGTAAGCCGCGCCATCGCCAAGGTGGCGAGCCTCTTCCTGGCGGCGATCTCGGTGGCCCTGGTGCGGGCGGGGGTGGTGGGGATGATGGCGGAGCTGTAAAGCCCCGCCTACTTCGCTGCCGCCTGGACCGCCCCGCTCCGCCGCAGGTAGGGGTACGGATTGATCGCCCGGCGTTCGGGAGTGTAGATGCCGTAGTGGAGGTGGGGGGCGGAGACGGCGGCGTTGCCGGAGTTGCCGACGGTGCCGATGACCTCCCCCTCGGCGACCCAGTCTCCGAGGGCCTGGGGACCGAAATCCTCGAGGTGGGCGTAGTAGTGGCGGTAGCCCCCGGGGCCGATGATGGTCACCACCTGGCCGCCCAGGCCGCGCATGCCCTTGAATTCGAGGACCCCCTCGGTAGCGCTCCGGATCGGGGTATGGCGGGGGGCGAGGATGTCGATCCCCTGGTGCCGGCGTCCGCCGTACCGGGCGTGACCCCAGGTGTCCCGGAGTTGGGAGGGGGAGACGCCGTCGACCGGGACGGGGAGCGTCCGCGGCATCGGCTGTTGGAGGAGCGCGAGGTAGCGGGTGTTGTACCGGACCGCGGCCTCCTGGCAACCTGACAGGGCGAAGAGGACGGCGACGAGGGCCAGAAGAAGGAGTTGGGGGGATCGGCGCATAAAGGTCGTCTCCTTTCAGCTCCTGGGAAACGCGGGCTCCTGGCGGACCCGTTCCGCTTGAAGAAGGTGCCTCTGCTCGTGCCGCACGAGCATCGTCAGACATTCCCCGAGCCGGAGCGCGAGGAAACGGGAGACCGGGGACGGGACCTTCACGGCCGTGAGATCCAGTCCGTCGGCATCCCGAAGGAGGTCGAAGAGCGTCCGTTGCTGCTCGACGAAGGTTCGCCAGGTCCCGGGGGGCGGGGCTGGAGCGGGCCGGAACACCTTGAAGGCCCGGAGCCTCCGCTTGCCCTGCGGGCCGGCGGCCTCGATGAACTTGCGGCCGAACCAGCTCGGACGAAACTCCCGCGTGCGCTTCAGCCCTCGCGCCCGGGTCTCCTCGATCGCTCGGCGCGCCCGCGGATAGTAGACATCGCCGGTGGCCACCAGATGGGCGAAACACTCGGCGATGCTCCACCGTTCGGGCGCCGACTTCCAGACGAGCTGGGAGTCGGAAAGGCCCGTCGCGAGACGCTCCGTGCCGGCGACGACCTCCTCGGCCGTGCCGCGCAGCGACTCGAGATGTGAGTCGGAGAGACGGGGTTCCGTCATTCGCGGGCGGATCGTACCGCAAACCGGGGACGGAAAGCACCCCCCGGGGGGCGCGTACGGCGTACGGTAGGATGCCCCCATGGCGATCCTGCGCAACGCGGTCCTGTTCCTCCTGCTGTTCCTGGCCGCGGCCGTTCCCGTCCTGGCGGCCCCGCCCGAGCTCCTCGTGGAGGCGCCGCCTTCCTTCGAGCCCGAGGCCCGCCGCCTGCGCGAGCTCGACCCGGAGCGGCTGGCGAGCGCCGCGCGGCTCGTGGGGCTGGAGGAGCCGGGGCCGCCCATCCGGGTGATCCTGGCGCCCGAGGGGTCCGAGCCGGCCCGGATCGCTCCGCCCTGGGTGTCGGGATACGCCTGGAGCGAGCGGGGGATCGTCGTCCTCCTGCCGCAGCGCGTTCCCACCTATCCCGATTCCTCGCTGGAGGACCTGCTGGGCCACGAGGTCGCCCACGTGCTCGTGGCCCGGGCGGCGGGCAATCGCCCCATGCCGCGCTGGTTTCACGAGGGGGTCGCCATGATCGCCGGGCTCACCTGGGGGCTCGACGACCGTACCCGGCTCACCTACTCCCTGGTCATGGACGAGGAGATCCCCCTCGCCGGTCTGAACGACCTTTTCGCCGGTGGACGGGGGGCTGCGCACCGGGCCTACGCCATCTCCGGCGCCTTCGTCCGCGACCTCCTCGACCGCCACGGTCAGGAGTCCGTGGGCCGCATCCTGGACGGCGTCGCGGCCGGGCTCCCTTTCGAAGGTGCGTTCCGCCGCGCCACCGGCGTCACCCTGGCCGCGGCCGAGTCCTCGTTCTGGCGCCGTCAGTCGTTCTGGTACCGCTGGGTGCCCCTCCTCACCAGCTCGGTCACCCTCTGGCTGGGGATCACCCTCCTCGCCCTCTACGCCATCAAGCGCCGCCGCGCGCGCGACGCCGCCCTGCGGCGGATCTGGGACGAGGAGGAGGAGCGGCTGCGGCTTGCCCGGGAGGCGGCGGACGGGGGCGAGACGGTGCACTGAAACCCCCCGCCCGGGAGCCCTCACCCCGGCCCTCTCCCAAAGGGAGAGGGTGCAAAGCCAGTTGTCGGGTTCCTCATGGGTTTAAAGAAAACCCATTCTTACCGGCTTTTCACCCTCTCCCCCTGGGAGAGGGACGGGGTGAGGGGGGCGGGGGCGCAACATTTCAGCCATCCGGAGCGCCTGTAAGACCGAGGACATCCGGAAGTCG
>DASQEB010000067.1:0-26702 GCA_035633875.1 Thermoanaerobaculia bacterium | reverse complement strand
CCGGGCCCTGGAGGACCTGGGCCAGCCCGGCCGGTCGCGGGAGATCTACCGCGACCTCGTGGCCACCTCCGACACGTCCGACTTCTACATGCGCCAGGCGGTCGCCCGGCTCGGCGAGACGCCGGACCGGGAGGGCAGCGTCCTGCTGGCGGCTGCGTCCGCCGGGCCGTGGCCGTCCGACCCGGCGCTCCAGCGGGTCAAGCTGCTGGCCGACCTCGGCCTGGACGACCTGGCCGAGCAGGAGATGGAGCTCCTGGAGGACGAGGCCGACCCCCGCGACCTGCTGGCGTTGAAGGGCCTCATCCTCTGCCGCCAGGGCGAGCAGCGGACCGGCCTCATCGTGCTGCGGGAGGCCTTCCCGGCGCTCGGCGGGCCGTACCAGTCGACGGTGCCGTTGGAGATCCTGCACGCCTACTATCCGCTGCACCATGCGGAGACCATCCGGGCCGAGGCGGCGGCCACGGGTCTGCCCGGGTCCCTGATCGCCGGCATCATCCGCCAGGAGAGCGCGTTCGACGCCCGGGCCACCAGCCCGGTAGGAGCGCGGGGGCTCATGCAGCTCATGCCCGCGACGGCGGCTGAGGTGTCGAGAAAGGTCGGCATCCCCTACGTTCCGAGCCGGCTCTACTCCCCGGAGGTGAGCATCCGCCTGGGGAGCTACTACTTCCGGGAGGTGCTGGACGGGTTCGACGGCAACGTGGAGCTCGCCCTCGCCGGCTACAACGGCGGCCCGAACCGCATCCGCCGGCTGTGGAAGGAGGAGGGGGAGGCCCCCAGCCTCGACGACTTCCTGGAGAACCTCTACCTGGACGAGTCGCGCAATTACGTCAAGCGCATCCTCGTGCTCGCCGACAGCTACCGCCAGCTCTATCCGGAGCTGGGGTAGGAAGGGGGGGCGGCGCCCCCCCGAACCTCACCCCCTGTCCCCCTCTCCCATCGCCCTCCCCCCAACCGGGAGAGGGGGGACCCGGTCCATCAGGTTTCGGTCTGTTTTGAGGGATCTCTTCGCAGCCCTTCCTCGGAGACTACGGTGTCGTCCGGCAATGCCGCCCGCAGGCGTTCCCCCTCTCCCGGGGGATGGGAGGGCGATGGGAGAGGGGGACAGGGGGTGAGGTCTCAGGGAGGGGGCGCCCGCCCCCGGGGGTCGTTGTGGTGGCCGGGAGGACGGGAGGGTCGGGGTGAGGGGCACCCTCTTTGCATCTGCCACCCGCCGTTCCATGAGAATCGAGGCCAAGGACAGCTCCCGTTCCACGCCCGCCCTGGAGGAGGTCGCCCAGGAGATCCCGGACGTCTGCTCCCCGGATGAGCCCCGGGCGGCGGATCACTGGGCCCTCCTGGCCGAGCTCAGCCGCCTGCTCTCGGCCTCGCTGGACTACCGGCAGACCCTCGACAGCCTGGCCCGCTTCATGGTCCCGACGCTCGCGGACTACTGCATCCTCGACACCTTCGACGAGGCGGGCCACATCGGGCGCGCCGCCGTGATTCACAAGGACCCTGCTCTGCGGGAGTTGGCCGAGGAGCTGTGCAGGTGCTACCCGCCGCGGCTCGGGGCGAGGACGGGCATGGGGCTGGTGCTCCGCACCGGCCAGGCCATCCTCGCTCCGGAGGTGAATCCGGCCGCGATCCGCGACGCGGCCCTGGACGAGCGGCACCTCTGGATCCTCGAACGGTTCGGTCCCCGGTCGACGATCATCGTTCCCCTCATCGCCCGGGGCCGGATCCTCGGAGCCCTCTCCCTGTCGTTCACCACAGAGGGACGGCGCTACACCCCTTCCGACCTCGCGTTCGCCGAGGAGCTCGCCTACCGGGCCGCCCTCGCCATCGACAACGTACGGCTGTACGAGCAGGCGCAGAGAGCCCGGGCCGAGGCCCAGGAGGCGGCCCGCCGGCAGGAGGAGAGCGCCGCGCTTCTGGACGCGCTGCTGGTGAGCGCCCCGGTGGGCCTTTCGTTCCTGGACCGGGACCTCCGCTATCTGCGGATGAACGACGTCATGGCGCGGATCACCGGGGTCGATCCCACGGCCGTTCTGGGTCGCTCGGTGCGGGAGGTGATCCCCGACCTCGCTCCCCAGACGGAGCCCCTCTACCGGCGGGTGCTGGAGACCGGGGAGCCCCTCATCGGCCTCGAAGTGAGCGGCGAGACGCCCGCCTCCCCCGGCGCCAAGCGCCACTTCCTCGCCAACTACTATCCCATCAGCCCCCGGGAGGGCCCCCCCCTGGGCGTCGGCGCGGCGGTGGTCGAGATCACCGAACGCAAGCGCGCCGAGGTGGCGCTGCGGGAGATCAACCAGACCCTGCAGGCGCTGATCCGGGCCTGCCCGCTCGCCATCATGGTCCTGGACCCCGAGGACGGCTCGGTCCACCTCTGGAACCCCGCGGCCGAGAGCATCTTCGGCTGGACCGAGGCCGAGGTTCTCGGCCACCCCCTGCAGACCGTCCCCGACGACCTGCAGCAGGAGCTCCGGCGCAGCCTTCAGAACATCGTAGCCGGCCGGATGCCCCAAGGGGTCGAGACGCGCTGGCAGAGAAAGGACGGCACGTCCATCGACGTCAGCCTCTGGACGGCCGCCCTGCCGGATGCCCAGGGGACCCCGCGGGTGATGGCCCTGGTGGCGGACATCCGCGACCGCCGGCAGTTGGAGCGGGAGCTGGAGCGGCGGCTGGAGGAGCTCGCCGAGGCCGACCGGCGCAAGGACGAGTTCCTCGCCATGCTCGCCCACGAGCTGCGCAATCCCCTGGCCGCGATCTCCAACGCCGGCCTGGTGCTGGGCGAACGGCGCGGCGAGGACTCCCGCTCGGCCGAGCTGCTAGGGGTGATCGGCCGCCAGATCCGCCACCTGTCCCGCCTGGTGGACGACCTGCTGGACGTCTCCCGCTTCACCCATGGGCGCATCGTTCTGCGCAAGGCCGCCGTGGAGCTCGCGCCGGTGGTGGCGGGGGCGGTGGAGACCGCCCGTCCGCTCCTCGAGGCGCGGGGCCACAGCTTCTCCGTCTCCCTGCCGGACGAGCCGCTCTGGCTGGAGGCGGACGCCACGCGCATGGAGCAGGTCCTGGCGAACCTCCTCAACAACGCCGCCAAGTTCACCGAGCCCGGCGGACAGGTCGGCCTCTCCGTGGAACGGGAAGGGGACGACGTCCTGCTCCGGGTGAGGGATACGGGCGTGGGCATCCCTCCCGACCTTCTCCCCCGCATCTTCGACCTCTTCGTCCAGGGGGAGCGCTCCCTCGACCGGGCGCACGGCGGCCTGGGGATCGGCCTCACTCTCGTCCGCAGCCTGGTGGAGAGGCACGGCGGCACGGTCGCGGCGGCGAGCGAGGGTCCGGGACGGGGGAGCGAGATCACGGTGCGGCTGCCGCTCCTGCCCGACGCCGCCCGGGATGCGCCCGCAGCCGCGGCCGTGCCGCCGGAGAAGCGCCGGGAAACCGTCCGCGTCCTGCTCGTGGAGGACAACGAGGATGCGGCCGCCGCTCTGGCCGAGCTGCTGCGGATCTGGGGTCATCGGGTCGCGGTGGTCCACGACGGCCCCTCCGCCCTTCAGGCTGCCCGAGCGGAGCAGCCCGATGTCGTGCTGCTGGACATCGGGCTGCCAGGCATGGATGGCTACGAGGTGGCCCGGGCCTTCCGCGAGCTTCCCGGCCTGGAGGAGGTGACCCTCGTCGCCCTTACCGGGTACGGCCAGGACTCGGACCGCCTCCGCTCCAGCCTTGCCGGCATCGACCACCATCTGGTCAAGCCCGTGGATCCGGACCAGCTCCGGCGGCTGATCGCCGGAATCGTTTAGGCAGAACTTTTGCAGGGCACTTCCACGAATTCCCCATCGCCCATGAACAAAGGAGAGGAACGATGAATCTGTATGTAGGGAACCTGCCGTACCGCATTACCGAGGACCAGTTGCGGGCCGCCTTCGAGGAGTACGGCCAGGTTTCATCCTGCACCATCATCAAGGACAAGGTCACCGGGCAGTCCAAGGGCTTCGGCTTCCTGGAGATGCCGGAGCACGACGAGGCCGAGGCGGCCATCAACAACCTGAACGGCCGCGATCTCATGGGCCGCAAGATCAATGTCAACGAGGCCAGGCCCCGCGAGAACACTCGGGGCGACAGCCGGGGTGGGGGTCGCGCTGCCGGCGGCGGCGGCCATTGGTGATCGTTTTCCGAGCCTGAAGCCTTTCCCGCTCGTCCTTCGACAGACAGCCGGGTTCCGGAGCGCCCGGGACCCGCGGGAGGGAATTTTGTCTTTCCCTTGTAAATTCTTCTCTCCCCTCCCCCGAAACGAGGATCCGCAGCGGAGACGCGATCGCAGGAGGAAGCCTTGCCCTGGAACGAAGAGAGCTATCTCCGGTTCTTCCCGGCCCTGACCTGGCAGAGTGATCCCCAGGTGGAGTCCGTAGCCCGGATGGCCCCGCCGGGCGCCCGCGTGGTGGACCTCGGGGCTGGAGGCCGGCGGATCACGCCCGGCACGATCTGCGTCGACTTCATCCCCTGGTCCGGCACCGACCTGGTAGCGGATGTCCAGCGCCTGCCGCTCCGCGAGGGATCCGTGGACGTCGTCTTCGCCACCGGCCTTCTGGAGCACGTGGAGGACGACCGGGCGGTGATCTCGGAGATGGCCCGCGTCCTGCGCCCGGGAGGGCTCGCCCATGTCGAGCTCCCCTTCCTCCAGCAATACCATGACGATCCCATCGACTGCCGCCGCTTCACGGTGAGCGGCCTCGCCCGGGAGATGGAGCGCGCCGGGCTCCAGACGGTCAAGTCGGGCTTCCACATCGGTCCGACGGTGACGATGATCACCCTCTCCGCCTATTACGCGGCCCTCCTCTTCGAGGGCAAGAGCCTGGTCGCCCGGGCGGTCTCGACGGGGGTTTTCCTGGCGGCCTCCACCGTCCTCTTCCCCCTCAAGTTCCTCGACCGGTGGCTCCTGCGCAAGCGGAGCGCCCATCGCCTCGCCTTCGGCGTCTACTGCACGGCCCGGAAGGTATGAGCGCCCTCGGCTGGTCCGGATTTCGCAGGCACCAGCACTGCCATGCAGCCTTCCTTCTGGTCGTCCCTCGGTGCCGCCCTCGCCGTCTGTTCCGCTTCCTGGCTCTCCTGCGCAGCCCCCGAGCCCCAGTCCCGGAGCGACCGGAACAGTCTCGTTCCGATCTCGCAGCCGGCGCCTGAGAAGCAGCAGGGCGCGTCCGCCCCACCTCGGCGGCCCGCGGCCGGCGGACCGGGCCGCATCCCGCTGGAGGTGCGCGAGACCGCGGGGGTCGCACGCGCTGGCGAGGTGGTGCGCTCAGGGGTCCCGCTCCCCCGCTCGCTCAACGTGCGGGACGTCCGGGGCCTGGCCGTGGTGGACCCGAGCGGCACCCCGGTCCCGGCGGAATTCCTGGTGCTCGCCCGCTGGAACGCGGGCAGGGACGACGCCTCGGCCCCGGTCCAGTGGCTCCTCGTCGCCTTTCCCGCCACGGTGCCGGCCAGCCGGAGCGCCTCCTATGGTCTGGTGACCGACGGCTCGGCGGGCCCCAACCCGGCCCCGGCCGCGCCCCTGCGCCTCACCCGGAACGGACAGCAGGTCGTGGTGGACACGGGCGCCGCCGTCTTCAAGCTGGGAGGAGGGGCCGGCGCGCTCTTCGACGAGGTCACCGTCGCGGGCCGGCGCCTGGTCACCGGCAGCGAGATGACGGCGCGGGTGGCCGGACGGGCGGGCGGTCACGGGAAGCTCCGCGGGCTCCGCGTCGAGCACGCCGGGCCGCTCTCGGCCGTGGTGGTGGTGGAGGGCGCCTACGACCTGCCGGTGGTGGGGACCGGCGGGTTCGGGTCGCGCCGCCGCTACGTGTTCACCGCAGGCTCCCCCACGGCGGTCGTCCGCCACGCCATGGCCTGGGAGGGCGACCTGGCGGACTGCGCGGGGTGCACGCAGACCAAGGACGGGAAGCCCAATGGCGTCCTGGTGGAGTCCGTGCGGGACACTCTCGCGCTCGATCTCGGCGCTCCCCGTCCCACCGCGGCCCTGGCCGTGGGCGCGTTCAAGGGGTCCGCGGTGGAAGGACCGGTCGGCGAGGCCCAGGAAGCGTGGGTGCGGCAGGTGCAGAGGGCCCGCCGGACGGATCGCCTCCGTTTCGAGGCCGCCGTGGCCGGACGGCGCACGGACGGCGAAAAGGCGGACGGCGGCATGCTCGCCGTGACCGGCCCGGCCGGGGCCGTGGGGATCGCCACGAGCCGCATGCACCGCTACGAGCCCCAGGGTCTTCGGCTCCTGCCGGACGGCCGTCTCGCCGTGGATGTGGCGGACGGCAAGGCCTGGCTGGCCAACCACCAGGGGCTGTTCGCCACCCTGGCGGTGACCGCCTTGCCCGCGGCCCCGCAGCGCGCCGACCTCGACCGGCTGCTCTGGGCTCCCCTGAACCGCCCCCTGCGAGCCTGGCCCTCGGCGGCCTGGTTCAATGCCTCGGAGGCGGTGGCCGAGGTGCCCGCCGGCGAGCTGCCCGCCAAGCTCGCGGCCTACGACACCCTGGTGGAGGGGACGCTCGAGTCGACGATCCGCCAGCTCGACGCGGATGGCATCGCCGGGCTGATGACCTTCGGCGTCTATCCGCGGTATTGGGGTGAGCCGGGTGGGGGCGAGGTGGATTGCCCGAAGGACTACAAGCATGATCCGACCCCGGCCGAGGTGTGGGACGGTCCCTTCTGGTGCGGCGCCTGGACCGATTACCACAACTCCATCTCCACGGCGGCGATCTGGGCCATGCGGAGCGGCGACGTCCAGTGGCTGGACGAGGTCGCCTTCCCCGGGGCCGTGCGCACCCTGCACACGCAGATCATGCAGTGCAGCCCGCAGGAGCGCTGGTTCTACTGCGGACAGGCGCCCACCGGCTACGGCGCCTACCGGGCCGACTTCAACAGCTCCCACGCCTACTTCGAGAACCTCTTCCTCTACTACTGGCTGACCGGCGACTCGATGGTGGTGGACACGGTCCGCCGGGGCGGCGACAGCATGCGGCGGCTGGTGTGCGGCAGCCGGGGCCCGACGCCGGTCACCGATCCCCATGGTCCGGACGGCCCGGCCTGCGATGCGAGCGTGCCGCCGAGCTCGGGACTGACCGGCCGGGTCGGCTCCCAGTGGATCAACGCCTATCGCTTCCTGGGCCTGGCGAGCGAGGACGCGAGCTTCCTCGAAGACTATTCGCTGAGCCTGTCCCGGGCCCTGACCCACAACTACACGGAGCTCGAGCGGGACGGCCGGCGCTTCGGCTTCCTCGGCGAGAAGAACATCCCGCGGGAGCTCCAGGGGCCGGGGACCTTCCTGAGCGGCCCCTGGTGGACCACCGGGTTCTACGACGGCGAGAACCTGTACCGCCTGCAGCGCGACACGGGCGACGCGCCGATCGGTGAGCCGGCCCTCGCCCCCAGCCAGGTCCTCGCCGCCCTGGCGCGCACGATCGTGGAGATCGGCTCGGGCCAGTTCGGGGACGGCACACCCCGGGGCGTCTGGCCGCGGCTCCTCGCCGTCACCTGGACCGGCCCCCGCATCGGCGGCACCTTGACCGCGGTCGAGCCGCAGGACCGGGAGCTTTACAACTCCGAAAAGGCGGGCACGGTGGCCCTGCTCGTGCGGGCCGGGCGGCAGACCGGAGAGCCCGCCCTTCTCGCGGCGGGCGACGAGATGATCCAGTTCCTCCTGCGTGACACCAAGGGCAGCAAGCTGCCGCTGGGGAAGGCCCAGGGGCAGAACCTCACCCGGCTCCACGCCGCCGTGGCCCTCGCGGCGGCCGGCCCTCCCCCGGAGCGGCCGGGCAGCTCGGTTCAGCGTCCCCGGCAGTAAACTTGCAGACCGGACGGGACGATCCGAGCGTCATGCGCCCCTTTGGCCAGGACCCTCGAGAAAGGAAGGATCCTCGGAAGATGCACGCCAGCGCAAAGAGGCTCTCCGTCTCCGAGGAGGAGCCTCTGCCCGAGCCGGCGCCGCAGTTGACGGGCTTTCGGCGGCTGCGGCGGGGTGGCGCTCTGTTCGGCGCCAGCCAGCTCACCGGCATGGCCCTCGGCTTCCTGAGCGGAATGGTGCTCGTCCGGGTGGCGACCAAAGCGGATGTGGCCTTCTATCTGCTCCTCCAGCAGGCGATCATGGCGGTGAGCCTGGTGTTGCAGCTCGGCCTGGGCCCGGCGGCCTTGCGCTTCGCCCCGATCACCCGGGGCCGGGGCGGCGAGCGGACCACGGCGATGTTGCGGTGGCGCCTGTTCGTCCTCCAGATCGGTCTGTGGACCATCGTCATTCCG
Organism: Thermoanaerobaculia bacterium; assembly: GCA_035633875.1. GTDB lineage: Bacteria > Acidobacteriota > Thermoanaerobaculia > Multivoradales > UBA5704 > DATARR01. The sequence goes on along the minus strand of DASQEB010000067.1, from coordinate 18,446 downwards.
ATCCTCGCCCTGGTCTGGCCAAGGATCGCCCGCAGCATGGAAGCCCCCGAGCTGGCGCGGGCCACGTCGCTCCTCCTCGGGGCCGCTATGCTCATCTCCTTCGGCCACCTGCTCGACAGCTACCTGCGGGCCTTCCGGATGTACGCCACCTCGGCCCCGCTCACCCACATCGTGCCGCGGGGTCTGGTCCTGCTGGGTTTCCTGACCCTGGGAGCCGTCTCCTCGGGCACCGTGCCCTGGGAGCTGCTGGCCTCGATCTATGTGGGATCGCTCTTCGTGACCGAGATCGCCTACGCCTTTGCCCTCCCGTCCACCACCCCGGAGGAGACGTCGGAGCCGCGCACGGCCCACGCACCGCCGGGCGTCCTGGAGATCCTCGGCACCTCGACTCCCATGGGGCTGCGGAGCGCCGCATCGATCTTCTACGTTGCGTCGAGCCTGTGGATCCTCTCCTGGGCCTCGACCAAAGAGGAGGTGGCGATCTACGGGGTGGCTGCGGCTCTGGTCCAGATCCTCTCGGCCATCCCGAGCATGGCCTCGTTCGTCATTCCCCAGGAGTTCTCCCTCCTCCACGCCGACGGCCGCACGGCGGAGATGGAGCGGCTGGCGCGCACCGCCGCCACCTTCGTGGCCGCGCTCTCGGCCACCTCTCTCGTCGGCCTCCTGCTCCTCGGCCGGCCGCTGATCCGGCTCGCCTACGGCGCCGACTATGTGGGCGCCTGGGGCATCCTCCTGGTCCTCGCCATCGGCACCCTGTGGGACACCTTCTCCGGCAGCGCCGGCTTCGTGCTCCAGATGACCGGCCACCACGTGCTGCTGCTCCTCTTCACGCTCGGCGGCGGGGTGCTCAACGTGATCCTGAGCCTGACCCTGGCTCCCCGGTGGGGGGGCTACGGCATCGCTCTCGCAAGCTCCATCACCCTTGTCGCGTTCAACGTCGCGACGGTGTCCGCGGTGCGCCGGCTCGTCGGCGTACGCACCTTCGTCTATCTCAAACCCTCCGAATGGATCGAGGCTCTCCGGCTGATCGGCACGGGCAGGGAAGCAGGGGAACCGAGATGAAGGAGACCCTCTGGTGGTGGGAGGAGAGTCGAAGTTCTCCTTCCAACGGTTGAAGGAATGGGAGCAGTACAGGAAGGCCCTGGTGGTCCGCATCAGGGACGGGGTGCCCGAACGGGTGCTGGAGTACGAGTCCCCTCCCGAGCACTGTCCCGAGGGCAGGCCGTCCCGCGTCTTCAAGGCCGCCACCTTCCAGGGCAGCACGGCCTACCTCTGCACCGAGGTGCTGGTGTGCGACCTCCCCGACTTCTCCATCCGCAAGGTCATTTCGCTCCCCTGCGCAAGAACCTGAGCTGGCTCTGCCACGGTTTCCGCGAGACCGAGCACCACCGGCACCGCCCCACTCGGGTGGCCCTCTACGACCTCGAGAACCTGGCTTTGCTCCGGGAGATCGACGTCGAGCCGGTGGGACTCGGGGCCGTGTTCAGCATTCATCCTGGGTAGGCCGTAACGGCTCGCTTCTTGCAGTCCGCTGGCCTGCGATGCGACGACCCAAGACGGAATTGTCCCTCCAGTCCGGAACGGCTCTCTCGACGGCGGTGTCGGCGCGGCCCTTGTCCGGCGGGTTGCTGGACTCGGGCGACGCGGTCCGGGCGCTCCCCGAGACCCGGTCCCGGGCTGTGGCGGTTGCCCTGACCCTCGTGCTCCTGCTCGCGACGGCGCTGCGGCTCTGGGGTCTGCTCCACGACCTCCCCTTCTCCTACTACGGGGACGAGCTCCACTTCATGAAGCGCTCCATGGCCATGGGGACGGGCGACCTCAACCCGCACTGGTTCCACAAGCCGGCCTTCCTCATGTACGTGCTGACCTTCGTCTACGGGCTGTATTTCATGGCGGGGATGCTGACCGGCCGGTTCGACTCGACCGCCGAGTTCGGGGCGCACTTCCTCTTCGAGCCGGCCCCCTTCCTGGTGATCGGCCGCCTGGTGGTGGTCGCGTTCGGAGTGGCGACGGTCTACCTGGTCTACCGGATCGGACGCAAGGTCTTCGACAACGCCTGGGCGGGGATCGCGGGCGCCCTCGTGGCCGCCGTCCTGGCCCCCATGGTCGCGTCCTCGGCGACGATCAAGAGCGACGTCCCGTGCGGGTTCCTGATGACGCTCTCGGTATACGTCTATCTACGGACGCGGGAGACCCCGCGCCTGCGCCCGCTGGTGATCGCCGCTCTCCTCGCGGGCGTGGCCATGGGCACCCACTACTACGGGGTCGTGCTCGTGCCCGCCTACATCGCTCTCGAGCTGCTGCGCGGCTTTTCGCCCGCCGTGCGTTGGGGGACGGCCCTGCTGCGAGCCACCCTGGCGGGAGTGCTCTTCGTCGTGGGCTTCTTCGTCTCCTCGCCCTACAACTTCCTCGATCCCACCTGGCCGCAGTCCCAGGCTCGCGCGGTGCAGAGCAGCCTCGGGCTGACCGAGAAGCCGGTGGTGCGCTACGAGCCGGACAGCAAGACCGAGTACACGCCCGGTCCTGCGGCCTGGGCCGGAGCGGCCGGCGCCTTCTTCGACCTGGTGCTGTCCCGAGAGGTGCTCGGGGTCGGCCTGTCGTTTCTGGTGACCCTCGGGCTCGCTGCGACGCTGGTGCGGCGGGAGACCCGGTGGTACGGGCTGCTCGTGCTGATCCCCTGCCTCTTCTTCTTCTTCGCGGCGATTACCGTGGCGGCCTATCACGCCCAGCCGCGGCACCTGAACGCCATCTACCCCCTGCTCACCACCGTGGTCTGGGCGGGGGTCCTGACCCTGGTTCGCCCGTTCCGGCAGCCGGAGGGGCGTTCCCGCGCCATCGCCCTGATTCTGGTGGCCGCCGCGGCCCTCCCCTCCGCGGCCCGCACAGTCGAGTTCAACCGGCAGATTAACCGCAGGGACAGCCGCCTCGTGGCCTACCGCTGGATCCAGGCGAACCTCCCCCGGTCCGCCCGCGTCCTGGTGGACGACTACGGTCCGTACCTGAACCCCAGCCCCGCCTCGGCGGATCGCATGGCCGCAATCCTTGCGACTCTGCCAAAGGGTCCCTTTACCTATAACCAGGACATCCGGATCGAGCTGCTGCGCAAGTATCCGCCGGAAGACGGCCTGAACATGGACGAGCTCGGGCATCAGTGGTGGCAGCCCCGGGAAGTCACCGATGCGGAGCTGCGCAGCAACCCGGTTGACCTCGACATGGGAAATCCCCTGGTCACCCGCCAGCCCAAAACGGCGGAGGGCTTCCGTGCCGACGGCATCCGCTATGTCGTGACCAACAGCGACGCCCGGACCCAGTACTTCAAGGGGAGGCGCGGCAAGAGCTTCCCCACCTTCGTCCGCTTCTACACCAGCCTCGAGCGGACGAAGCGGATCAAGACCTTCGATCCCCGGGACTGGGGCGGCAAGGGGCCAGCCGTCTGGATCTACGACCTCCACCAACCCGCGCCCGCGGGCCAGCCGCCCCTGACGACAGAGGGGCACATCCCCTGGGCCCCTCCGGAGCTATAGGGGTCAATCCAGCGGGCACCCCACCCCGTTGTCCTCCTCGAACCCCCGGGCGGCCGCGAACATCGTCTCCGGATCGCCGCTCCGCAACGCGGTGTCCACCCGGGTGATGACCTGGGTACGGGTGAGGGGGTACTCGAGCTTCGGATGGCTGGCGTTCAGGTAGGCAGCGACGCCGGCCCGCACCACGGCCTTGGCGGCCCCCACGAGGCCTCCTTCGCGGCGGAACCGCAGTGCGGTCTGCAGGGTGGACGTGGCCACGAGGCTGTACGCCCGGGCCTCGGTGAAGAGGCCGACCACCCGCTCTCCGGGCTTCGTCCCGGTCGGTCCCCAGACGGCGGCGGGAGAGCCGCTCCAGAAAGCCTCCGTACAGCCGGAAGGGACCGGCAGGGGGAGCCAGAGCGCGGCCATGACCCAGAGCAGCGAGTCCGGGTTCCGGCCCACCGGCTCGGAGAAGACCTGGACGGTGGTTGCCGTCGCGCCCGCGGGCACGTCCACGGAAAAGGCGTCGGCATCCCAGGAGGGCCCCGAGGAGCCGTCGAGCCGGTCTACCAGGCTCGGGTTGCGGCTGATGTCGATGCGATCGGGGCCGATGCCCACGGCGTCAGCGGCGAAGAGAACCAGCCGGCCCTTGCGCGCCGAGGCCCGGGCGGCCCCGTGGTTGAACGTGAAGGGCTCCGTGACCTGGGTCTCCCCCGGCGTGCGGTCCTCCCCGTAGGCGAAGTCCACACCGTGATGGACGAGGACCCGGGCGGGGGTGGAGACCGCCGGGTCGGTGTAGACCACCAGGAGCCCCGCGCCGTCGAGATCGGCCAGGTTATCCGCCGGGTCGATATCCCCCACGGAGAAGGCCTGCCGCCCGGTCCCCCGCGCCTGGACGATCTCGGTGACGTCCGCCATGTAGCCGATATTGTTGATCGGCCCCGCGTTGGTGTCCGTCTGGGACTCCGCCCCGAGCAGGACACCTTCGACGGCGACGCCCGCGAACTGGATCCGCTGATCCTTGTACAGCCTTCCGGCGGGGATGACGCAGGGGCCTCCGGGCTCTGCCTGGAAGCAGGGACGGTCCCGGCCCGCCCAGTACAGGAGGGCGAGCTCGACCGGACCCCCGAGGTTCACGACGAGGCTCCGCGGCGGCCCTCCCAGGAGCCCCGCGCCGGCGTGGGCGATGGACAGGCCCGGCCCCTGAAGATCGAAAGCCGGCCGCAGCGGGGTCGCCCCGAGTGCAGCGGCTCCGGCGACGAACGCAAGTGGCAGGAGCACGCGGAAGACTCTCATCCATGCTACCTCCAGAAATCAGGCCAGGAGGAGAGCAACCGGCGTGCCAGCGATAGCGCTCTATTTATGGATGGACAGAACCCAATCTCCGCCCGGCGGGGCCTGGAAGGGGAAGACCCTCCCGCCCTTGATGCGCGGCCCGCGCTGGACGGCGCCAGAACGGGGGTCGTACCACTCCACGACCAGGGGAGCCCCCCGGATTGCCCGCAGGTTCACCCGCACGGCCCCGCCGTCGTGAAGATAGAAGACGTAGGCGCGTCCCTTCTCCGCCAGGGCGTAAGCCCCGCCCGCCACCACCAGCCCGCCGGCCGGCTCCATCCGCTCGAAGCGGACCGAGGAGGCGAATTTCGCGAGATGAACGAGGTCGTGGCCGGTCCCCACGCCCGCCGCTCCCGCCATGAAGGCGGCCCAGGCCTTCTGCCGGTTCGCCGTGCTCTCCTCGCCCAGTCCATGCTCCTCCTGGATCAGCGGCCGGGCCGCCAGAGCCCGGTTGGCGAGGCCCCTCGCGTGGACCTTCCGGTGGCTCGCGTCATTGCCCGCCTGGATCTGCAGGTAGTCGACCCAGGATGCCTGGGGGAAGGCGAAGTCCCCCGTGGTGCCGTGGACGCCCACCAGCCGGGACCAGGGGTTGTTCTCCTGGAGGAAGCGGCCGTGGGACTCCACCTCCTCCCGGCTCCACCCCTCCTGCCACTCCAGGGCCAGGGTGAACATCGTGTTGACGGAAGCGGACAGGCGGGCCATGCCGTAGCGCAGGAGCCGTCGGCGGTCCGCATCGGGCAGATCGCCGAAGCCCGAGTCATCGGCGAAGAACCACAGGTGGGCCACCATCCCCGCATCCCGCATCCGCTCGACCCAGCGATCGTAGGTGCGCCAGCGGGCGAGGTCGAAGCGCGTCTTGTCGTTCCTCTCCGCCGTCCCCAGCCAGGGCGTCGTGGACACCGCTCCATAATCCCCGCGGTTCGCCAGATAGACGTTGACCTTGTTGAGGCCGAGGCCCGCGTGCCGCCGGAGCAGGGCCTCCCGATCCTCCTCGCCGAGCTCCTCCGAGAACAGCGTATGGGAGAACTTGATCGGGTCCGGGGCGGCCACGTCCAGGAACTTGCCGGCGAGGAACACCGGTCCGCCGTCCCGCTGCTGAAAAAAGCGCGCGTGGGCGGCGCTCTTCGCAATCGGCCCGCGGCCGAAAGTGCCGGGGAGCCTGCCCTCCACGGTGAAGCGGCCGGACGCCGCGTCGAGCCCGGGATCTCCGCTCTCGATCTCCCAGGTCCAGGTGCCGGCCTCGGCGGCATAGACGCGGACCTTGAAGACCCGGCCCGCCGCGCCCCCCTCCCCATTGCCGTCGAAGAACCCGGGAACCGTGGACCGGCGGCCCGAGGGCGCGGTCACCCGGGCGACCAGCGCCACCTCGAAGGGATTGGGCGTGCCCCGCTCCCCGTCGTAGATCGCGCTCGATCGCAGGACGATCTCCTCCGTGCCATGGAGCGGGACGGCCTGGACGGTGACGGTTGAGAGGACGGCCATTCCCAGGCTGAAAAAAATTGTCAAGCTTTTTTTCATCACCGTCTTTGCATAAGTCGATTGGAGATCACCCCCCGACCGGGAGGCCCTTCATCCGCGCCGCCGGCTTCCACCGGTCGAAATACCCCTCCGACGCGTACCACTCCGCGGTCCGCCGCAGCCCCTCGTCGATGTCCACCTTGGGTTGATACCCGAGTTCCCGCTTCGCCTTGTCGATCTTGAACGCCCGGTTCTGCCGGTACCAGTCGACCCGGCGGGGGAACAGGGGAGGGGTGACGCCAAAGGGCCTGCAGACCCACTCGCAGACGTAGCCGGCGACGACCACGGGGAGGACGGGATAGTGGGGGATCTTCACGTCCACGTTGAGGACCCGGGCCACCCGGAGCACCAAGTCCTCGATCTCCAGGAACCGCTCGTCGGCGATCAGGTACGACTCGCCCACCCCTTTGCCGTCCTCCATGGCGAGGAGGAAGGCATCCACCAGGCTGTCGATGTAGAGGGGGTGGTACAAGGTCTTCCCGCTCCCGAACATGGGGAACGTCCCCCGGGACACGCGCCGGAAGATCATCCCGAAACGATCGGGGTCGCCCGGGCCGTAGATCGCCGCCGGCCGCAGGGTGACCGTGGGGAGGCCCCGGTCGCAAAACTGGCGGACGATGGGCTCGGCTTCGTACTTGGTGCGCTGGTAGTAGTCCGCCGGTCGGATCGGCGCGGTCTCGTCCGCCGGCGGGTGCTCCACATTGCCGTGGACGCCCACGGTGCTGCAGTTGACGAGCTTGCGCACCCCCGCCTCCAGGGCGGCCTCCAGGACGTTGCGAGTGCCTTCCACGTTGACTTGGTAATAATGGCGGTCGGGGACGTTCATCTCGCGGAACGCGGCGGCCACATGATGGACCACCTCCACACCCCGCACGGCGCGGCGGACCACGTCTTTGTCCGTTACGCTTCCCAGGACCACCTCTCCGCCCCACTCCCGGATCTCCTGGGTCTTGAGGCCTTCCTTGTAATCCAGGGCCATTACCTCGTGGCCCAGTTCCAGGAGGCGGCGCACCAGTGCCTTGCCGGTGAAGCCCGTCCCGCCCGTGACGAGAATCCTCATCGAGCTTCCTTTCGTTCAGCCCGGAGAATGACAGGCGATCCGAACGCCCGGCTCAGCCCGCAGAGGCCGCTCACCCGCTCCACCCCCCGGGAAAACCCGGCCCGCCCCACCGCGCGGTGAACGACCATGGGAAAGAAGAACTGGCGCCGGGTCTCCAGCCGTCCGAACCCGTGCCTCCCCAACTCGGCCGCTACCTGCCCAGGCCTGAAGGTGAGGAACGTGCGCGTGTTCCCCTCGATCGCCTTCTTCAACCGGAAGAAGGGTCCGTAGAGGAGGTTGAAGCTGCGCACGTCCGAGTAATCGAGGATCACCGCCCGTTCCGCCACCCGGCACAGCTCCCGGACCAGCTCCCTCCACCGCTCCACGTGGGCGATCAGGCGGAAGGCGATGACCACGTCGAAGGAGCGGTCTGCGAAGGGAAGGCGGAGGAGGTCGCAGGCCTGGAAGGCGAACCTGTCCTCCGGCAGCAGGCGGTCCAGCCGCTCCCGGCAGATCTCGCTGCTGCCGGCCACGGTGACGTCGAATCCGTGCTCGACGAGAGGCACTGCGAGTTGCCCGTGGCCGCCCCCCACGTCCAGCACCCCGGCCCCCGGGTACGGCACCAGCATCTCCAGGGCGATCGCCGTCTGCACCTCCAGGAAGTAGCGGCCGACCTCGCCTCCGAAGCGGCTCGCGTACCCCTCGGACGAGGTCTCGACGTCCGCGTCCTCCCGCCGGAGCGCCACGGTCCGCGGAACGTCGAGCAGGGGACGGCGCCAGGGGTTCACGACCCCCTCCTTCCGCCCCCTGCGAGGTTGATTGCGAGGTCCCGCTGCGAGAAGCCGCTGGGCGTCTCTTTCGACCGGGATGCGGCGCCGAGCACCTTCAAGATTCTTCGTGCCACGGCCCGCGCGGTGGTGAGCTTGACGCCGGAAACGCTCACCAGCCCCTGCGGACCACCGTGCCGGCCGTGGTCCACGATCACCGGCCGTGACGCGAGCTCGACCGAGCCCTCGGCCACGGCAGGGAGCCTCCCCCAGAGGATGTCGAGCACCTCGCTCCGCCGGAGGTCGAAGCCGGGCAGGGCGGCGTTCAGCGCGGCGAGGAGCTCCCCGATCCGCGCCTCGGCCGGTCCTTCTTCCCTGGTTCCCCCCTGCACCGGGGCGTAGGCCGTGCCCGCCAGCAACCGCCCCTCCCAGGGAAGGAGGAACCAGGTCTGGGACCCGGGCTCCCGGGAGGCCACGGCCAGGGCCGCCCGGGACGGCGCCTCGCGGTCCAGGAGCAGGTTGAACGCCAGGGCGGGGCGGAGCAGGCAGGGGATGTCGCGGTCGAACCGGCGGGCCAGATCCCGGCTCCAGGGACCCGCGCAGCTCACCACCCTCCGGGCCTTGAAGTCGAGGCTCCGTCCCGACGCCCGGTCCACCGCCCGGAGCCCCGTCACCTTTCGATCCTGAACGACCAGCTCCAACGCCTCGACGTGGCTCAGGGCCCGGGCACCGCAACGGCAGGCCCACCCCAGGACCTCCCAGACCAGCCGCTCCGGGTCCTTTGCCACGGCGTCATACCAGAGAGCGCCCCCCCGGAGCCCCGCACGGTCCACACCCGGGCAGAGCTCGACTGTCTCCGCGGCGGACAGCAGCCGCCCCGGCGGCAGCGCCCGCTCCCGGGCGAGGAGGTCGTTGACTCTGAGGGCGAGGCGGAAGACCCCTGGGCGCCGGAGCCGGCCGCCCCTGGGTGGATCATGGAGAGGCATCAGGCAGGGCAGGGGCTCCACCAGGTCCGGGAAATGGCGGAGGAACCAGCGTCGCTCCCCCACCGACTCGCGAAAGCGCGGGAGGTCCAGGCTCTGGAGATAGCGCAGGCCGCCGTGCAGGATCCGCAGGCTGCTTCGGGTGGTCTCCCCGCCGAAGTCCCCCCGCTCGAGGAGGAGGGTGGACAACCCGCGCCGGGCGGCTTCCAGGGCGAGGGTCGCGCCGTACATCCCTCCGCCGATCACGAGGAGGTCGTAGGAGCTGGCCGCCGCGCCCTCCAGGTCTCGATCGATCACGGCGTCCATGTCCGAGGCGTGGCGGGACGGCTGGACGGAGCCGGAGCCAGAATCCGAAACGGCCGCAGTCGCAGGTTGATCTGGTCCCGGCAGAACTGCGCCAGGCCCTGGCAGCCGCCGAACGTGGGCGGCTGGACGGCAAGACCGCGGAGCCACTGCCGCAACGCCGCTGCCGGCTGCCGCTCGTCCACCCCCTCTTGGACCAGGAATCCGTAGGAGCCCGCCCGCGCCTGGTGTCCGGCGAGCGGCAGAGGATCGCTCCCCGGCAGGACCGGAATCCCCCATCGTCGCGCCTCGCGCAGGAGGCGAGGCGTCCCACCCGTCCCGGACCGGCCGCCGTTGTCCCCGAGGAAGATCCACTTCGGCTCAGGGCGTCGCAGGAGCGCCTCGATCAGACCGCCCCGGTAGAACCACCACTTGCCGAATCCCCAGGGGAGGACGGGGACCGCGCCGCTCCACCGGACGCGGGCCAGGGCTTCCTCGAAAGTGAGATCGTCCGGGAACTCCTCGGCTGTGGCCAGCCCGAGCACCTCCAGCCCTTCGCGGGTGCGCACCTGCCGGCCGGCCACGACGAGGAGCCGCTCGCCCCCCGGGGAGCGGCGGGCGACCAGCGAAGCCTCCTCCCCGGTGGGCTCGAAGCTCCACCTCCCTTCACCCTCATCGCTCTGGAGGCGCTGGAACCAGCGCTCGCCCGCCATCTCGGCGAGAAGCAGACAGCCGAGGAAGGGGCCGTCGATCCCGAGCTCCCCCGCACCTCGCTGGAAATTGGCGAGCGCGGCATCGAGGAAGGAATCGCGATCGAAACAGGCGTAGAAGTGCACATGCGCATCCACCATCAAAGGGAGCGGAGTCATGACCTGGGTGCGAGTGGTATTCATGGTGTGCGTTGCCCGGGGATGGGAAAACAGCAATATCCATGCCCTGGGGGATCAAGAAGACAGGACCTCTTCGATCCTCTCCCCCATCCGCCGGAGCTGCGCCTGCGCACCGTGCTCCCGGGAGACCACCTCCCAGTTGGCCGCGCTCCGTCCTGGGCGGCTGGCGAGGGCCTCCGCGATTGAGTCCGCAAAAGATTCGACGGGGACCACCGCGGTGTGGGCGAGGCCGGCCCTGATCCCTTCCATGGCCTTGGGGGTGGCCACGAGGAAGCGTCCCATGGCCAGGGCCTCGACCACCTTGATCTTGATCCCTCCGCCGCTCGTGATGGGTGCGATCACCACCGCCGCCCGCCGGTATTCGGTCGGCAGGTCGTCTACGAAACCGGGGATTTGGACGTTGGAATGCCGGACGGCGGGGAGACCGGGGCCGGCAAACCGGAAGACCGCCCGGGGATGATGCGCGAGGACCCGGGGGAGAACATGTTCGAGGATCCGGCGCGCCCCGTCCCGGGTGGCGGCGTAGTGATAGTTGCCCACCATCAGGACGACGGGCGGGTCGTGTTTTTGCTCCTCATAGAAGGGATGGAATACACCTTCGTCGAACGCGAGGGGGAGGACGGACACCCGCCCATCCGGCACCCAGGCCCGGAACACAACTGCGTCCGCTTCCGAGATGGCGAAGGTGGACAGAGCGTGGCGGCACGCCTGCCGTTCCCAGAAGTACAGACCGGGGACGAGCCCCAGCCGGAAGGGAGCCCTGCGGGCGAGGTCCAGGGAGCGCCGGTGCTCCACGTTGTGGGAGATGTAGAAGAAGGGCCGCCCGAAGCGCCGCGACAGCAGCCACGCGTAGCCCCCTGCTTTCTCGAACTCCGCCACGAGAAAGTCGACGGGATGCCGCCGCAGCACCTGCGAAGCCGCCCGGTAGAGGCCGGGACTGAACAGGAAGTACCCAGCCTCGCTGTACGGGACAGCCGTCCGGCTGGCGAGCCTCTTCTCCAGCCCGGCGTCCCTCCCCCCGTCGTGCCTCCCCTGGAGGTGGACGACATGGGTCTCGTACCGCTCGGCGAGGAAGCGGAGGACGAGCCGTGCCCGCACAGCGCTGCCGGAGCTCCCCACCGTCGGGTCAAACGGGGCGAGGTAGAGGACGCTCCTTGTCCCCATGCTGGCCGGGCTCACTTTCCCGCCGAACGGTTCAAGTCGCAGCCATCGCACGTCGACCGACCGGACAGGCTTCGTTCAGAGGATCGCGGTGCGCTCATTCGGGGTTTCCCTCAGCATCCTTCTCGCCAGACTCGCGTAGACGCGGGGGAAATATCTCCGAACCGTGTAGGTCAGGGCCCTCTGCAACTCGGTCGCGGCGAACAGAAGCATCAGCGGAGAGAACCGGTCCGAGACGATCTCCCGCGCCGCGAGGTCCGCGTGGTGCCGCCGGAGAAAGCGATAATTGTTCCGTAGCGCCCAGTATTTATAACGCCAGATCCCGTCCGCCCAGCACCCCCCGTGGATGCTGCCCTCCCGCGGCAGGTGGACGCAGTAGGTGTGGGGGCAGAACGAGAGGGAGTGGCCGGCCCGGCCGGCGCGCAGGTAGAAGTCCGTCTCCTCGCGGAAGAAGTTTCCGCGATAACCCTCATCGTAGAGAACGTCGTCGAACACCTCGCGGCGGATCAGCGTCCAGCTATGAAGGAACGGGGCCGGGAGGTCGTCCTCCGCCGGAGCCGAGGTGTCGTAGAACAGCCTTCGCCGGTCGATCCGGACCGGGAGCGGCCGTGCGACACGGGCCAGGGCCTCCTCGTCCGTCTCGCCGGGCAGGGGATAGAGGGCGCGTCCGCCGATGATCGAGACACCGGTCCGCTCCAGGCAGCCGAGGAGCGTCTCGGCGTAGCCAGGCGCCAAGCGCAGATCGTCCTCGCCGAACATCACGTAGCACCCCGTTGCCTGCCGGATGCCCATGTTGCGCGCGGCCGGAAGCCCCCGCCGGGAAGGGTGGCGGAGATACGCGATCCTGGGGTCCTTCGCCTGGAGAGCGCGGACGAATGCGCCGGTCCCGTCCGTCCCCGCGTCGTCTACGATCAGGATCTCCCCGACCCTCCGTTGCGCCCGGTATGAGTCCAGCACCTGCCGAAGCGTGCTCAGGCGGTTGTACGTGGGGATGACGATGCTGATCGGGTGGTCTTCCCTAGGTTGCATTGAGCTCTCCATGGCGCGGCAGGGCCTCTTCGATCACCGCCGCCATCCCCTGGAGCTGACGGCGGATCCCGAAGCTGGCGGAGATCCTCTCCCAGTTGCGCGTGCTCTTGCCGGGTCGCCAGCCCAAGGCCTCGATGACGCGGTCCGCGAAACCGTCGATCGGGGTGATCGCCAGGTGCTCGAGACCTGCGGCATCGATCCCTTCCAGGGCTTTGGGTGTGGCCACCAGGAACTTCCCCGCCGCGAGCCCTTCGACCACCTTGATTTTGATTCCTCCGCCATGGAGGATCGGGGCGACCACCACCGCGGCGCGCCGATACTCGGTCAGGAGGTCGTCGACGAATCCGGCGGCCTGCACGTTCGGATGCCGGAGATCTGGAGGGAAATCTTTGCCAACAAACCGGAAGACCGCGCGCGGATGCCGAGCCAGGACGGCAGGCAGGACGCGGTCCCGCAGAAGGTAGGCCCCCTCGCGGTTTCCTGTGTTCCGGTAGTTGCCCACCATGAGGACGACCGGAGGATCTCTCGCCTCCTCGTCGTAGAAGGGGTGGATCGCTTCCTCGTCAAAAGCGGGCGCGAGGACCGAGACCCTCTCCTCCGGCACCCAGGAGCGGAAGCTCCGGGCGTCGCTCTCCGAGATGGCGAAGGTGACGAGGGCGTCGCCGCAGGCCCTCCTCTCGGCGAGATATTGGGGGAGCGCGAGCGCCAGCCGAAGGGGCTGCTTGCGGCCGAGGTCCAGGTAACGCCGGAACTCGACGTTGTGGGAGGAATAGAAGAAGGGCTTGCCGAAGCGTCGGGCCAGGAGCGAAGCGTACAGGCCGGACTTCTCGAAATCGGCAAAGATGAAGTCGATCCGCTGCGTCTCCAGCACCCGCCGCGCCTGCCGGAAGAGGCTGCGGCTGAACAGAAAATAGCCGATGTCGGAGTAGTCCACTGCGGTCAGGCTCGCGAGTGCTTCGACCAGGGCCCGGTCGTAGCCGTCCGCGTGCTTCTCCCGCATGTGCACCAGGTGGACGTCGCAGCGATCCACGAACCAGCGCAGCACGTGCTTGCCTCGGACCGCCGAGCCGGTCGTCGAGACCGTCGGATCGAAGGTCGCCAGATACAGGACTCGGGGCCGCTCCGCATGCCTCATGTCTCGCGTCCTCCTGCAAGCCCGCCCTGCAGGAGCCGGCGCGAGCGGTCCTGGAACCGATCGATCACATAGTCGAGATGTCCCAGCTTCCTCCAGGCCCGCAGACAGTTGTCCTTCAAGAACCAGGACATCCTCTCGGACGGACGGAGCCGCACCGTGCCGGCCGTCGTCCGCCCGTACCCGTACCTCTCGAGGGCACTGCCGGCGATCGACTCGAAAACCCCGATCTCCCGCGTGGAAAGCCCGTGTCGAAAGGAGCCGATCTTGGCGCTCGAGATCGGGCCGGCGAGCGATCCGTGGAGACCTCCGTCGAGCTGCGCGTAGCGCCTGCGGAGCGCCGTCTTCGGCACGGCCGCCGCGTCGAATTCCGGGCTCTCGCCGAGGAACCGCAGGACACGCCCGGTCTGCTCCTCCGGATCACGGACCAGGTCCTCGTACCGGACCTCGAGCCATTCATCGGAGCCGCTCTGCCGCCGGAAGGTCTCGCACGCGGTCACGTACTCCACCCAGACCTCCGCGATCCGGTCGACCCGGTTGGGGCCGAAGAAGACCCGGCGCAACGAGACCGCCACGTCCCGGCCGTCGCGGACCAGATGGACGAGTTTCGCCTCCGGGAACACCGATTTGATCGCGGGAAGACACAGGGCATGGCTCGGAGTCTTGTCACCCCAGCGGGCCTTTCCCTCCCGGCGGACGTACAACCCGAAGAGGTGGGTGCAGACGTCCCGGACCGAGCCTCCGGGGCAGTCCCGGCAGAACTCGTCCACGGAGACCCCGAGGCGCCAGCGCCGGATCCTCTGGTCGCTCAGGACATCCCTCACGAAGCGGCGGAGGGGTCCGGACCTCCGCAGGTCGCCGTAGGCCGGAGCGAGGCCGGCGAAATGGTCGAAGAAGTGGCTCTCCGGTGGCACCGCGAGCCGCGGGTGAGCGTCGATCAGCGTCTGGAGCAGGGTGGTGCCCGAGCGGGGGCACCCGACGATGAAAAAAGGCGCTTCCGACACCTTTCGGGGTTCCGCGCTGCACCGGCTCTTCATGGCTGAGATCCCGAAAAAACCAAACCGACCCTGCAAGCCCTGCCGAATATTGCAATATGCGGGCCGCTTCAGGGGAGCGAACCCTGCCCGATCCCAGCCGCCGCGGGGCTCAGGCCGGATCCTTCCCGGCAAACACCGGTCCGGGCGCCGTGGCCAGGACCCGGCGAGCGCAGGTCCAGAGTGTCAGACCATAGATCACCTGGGCCACCAGCGTCGCACCCGCCACACCGAGGATCCCCCAGCCGGCCTTGATGGCGATCAGATTGAGGACGAAAGCGAGGCCGAGGGCGAAAACCTGGACCGCGAGATAGAGCTTCTGACGGTCGACGATGGTCAGCAGATTGCCGAACCCGCCCACGAAGGAGAGGAAGAAGACCCCCAGGAGCGTCAGCCGGAAGGCCGGGATCCCGGGCACGTACTGGGGGAGGAACCGCCCGATGAACCAGGGCCCGAAGAAGTAGATCGCCGCGAGGGTCGGAACCATGATCACCAGGAGCAGGCCGATGGGCCGGTAGACCAGCGACCTGAGGGCCCGGGGATCGCCCGTCCGGCCGTACTCCCGGGCCATACGCGGGTAGACCATCAGGAAGACGCTGCGGGGGATGAGCATCATCGTGCCGTAGGCCATGAAGGCGAGAGAGTAATAGCCGAGCTGGGTCTTGCCGAGAAAGGAAAGGACCATCAGGCGGTCCAGGCTGGTGAGCATGCCGTAGGCGAAACCCGTCAGCACGATGGGGAACCCGATCCGCGCCAGAGCCATCATGTGGCAGCGATCGAATCGGAGCCGCGGCCGGACCGGCGAGCTCCAGGTCAGGAAGGCCACCACCGCGAGGAAAACAACGACGTGCCCCCAGAGGAAACCGGAGAACCCCGCCAGCCAGGTCAGCCCCAGCACGACGCCCAGCAGCAGCCCGGCGAGGAGAACCTGCTGGATCGCGACGGCGCGGAAAAGACCATGCGAGCGCAGGACGAGCTCATAGAAAAACTGGAGCTGCTCCAGAACCAGGAGGGGCGCGAGCAGGCGCAGGCCCAAGGCGTTGGCCGGGTCCTCGGCGGCGAAGCTCGCGGCCAGGCAGACGACGGCGAGGAGCGAGGAGGACAGCAGCGCCGTACTGAAGCTCGAGTCCACGATGGGCTGGACCCCGTTGTGGTCTCCCCGCCCGTGGCGTAGCGGGATCTCCCGGCTCATCGCGTTGAGCACGCCGAGGTGGCCGTAATAGATGCCGTTCGTGAGCAGGAGGAGCAGGCCGTTCCAGAGGCCGTAGAGCGTGGGGCCGAGGAGCTTCGCCGCCAGCAGATAGGCGAGGAAGCGCGCGCCCTGGTAGAGGACGTTGCCGCCCGTGAACAGGATGGCCTCGGTCCCCGTCTGCGGCTTGATGGCGAGCTTTCGGAAGCCGGTCTCCGTCAGGCCGCGAGCCCACGCGAGGGCTCTCATGCCGGTCACCCCGCTTCTCGCAGGCAAGGTCGTCAAAGCCTAAAGCCAGCCCTGCTCGCGGTACCACCCGATCGTGGCCCGGAGGCTCTCGCGGAGCCCCATCCGGGGGCGGAACCCCAGCATCTCCTTGGCCTTGCGGACCGAGAAGGCCCGGTTGTTCTGGAAGAAGCTGACCCGGCGGCGGTGGAGCGGCGGCTCCATCTTCAGGGGGACGAAGAGCCTCTCACACAGGTCGGCGGCCAGGAGGACCGGCCCCAGGGGGAGCCGCCACCGGGGCGGGGAGACCCCCAGCTCCGCCGCGATCGCCGAGAAAAGGTCCCTCAACGGCACGTACTCCTCCCCCCCGACGATGAACGCCTCCCCGATCGCCTTCGGGTTGCGCAGGGAGAGGCGGAACCCCTCCACCACGTCATCGATGTAGGCCGGCTGGAAGAGGGTGTCGCCGTCCCCCACCATGACGAACCGCCCCTCCTTGATCATCCGGAAGAGCTTCAACATGCGCCGGTCGCCGGGACCGAGCATGGAGATGGGGCGGATCACAGTCACCGGCAGGCCCGTCTCCCGGTGATGCTTCCAGACCTCCTGCTCTGCCTGGAGCTTGGTCTCCTGGTAGAGGTCGAGGGGGTTGAACGGGGTCTCCTCGTCCGCCGGGACCTCGAGGACGCTTCCATGGACCCCGATCGTGCTGCAGTGGATGAGCTGCTCCACTCCCGCCTTGCTGCAGGCCTCGAGGACGTTGCGGGTCCCCTCCACGTTGATCGCGTGGGCCTCCCGCTCGTCCGACCCGCCCTTGCGGAAGTTCGAGACCGTATGGATGACCACCTCGCTGCCCCGAACCGCCCGCTCGACCGCCTCGGGGTCCCGGATGTCCCCCCAGACGATCTCGTGGGGCGAGTCGGCGATCTCCGCCCTGCGCTCCGGCCGTGCCAGGATCCGGACCGCCTCGCCGGTAGCTGAAAAGCGCGAGGCGAGATGGCTGCCCAGAAATCCGAGTCCACCTGTAATGAGAATCGGGGCTAAGGGCATCGAGGTCCTCTCCTGGAAACTGCAGCAGGCCCACACACCTCTTCCAGCCCATCAGGAGGTGCAAAATCTGGGCCGATTCCCTCCCCGCTCCCCATGGTTTAGAGTAGTCCCGACCTACAAACTGGAGGTTTTCCATGCTGCAGGACCTGACGCCCGCCTCCTTCGAGGAGCACCTTGGCACGCGTTTCCAGATCCACTTCGGAGGGGAGGCCCCCCTGGAGGTCGAGCTCTTCCAGGTGGCCCGCCACGAAGAGCACGGTGGCCCGCGCAAGCAGCCGTTCTCCGCCCGCTTCCGCCATCCCGGCGGACGGCGAGCCCTCCCGCAGCAGATCTATAGAGTGGAGCACGACCGGATGGGGACGCTGGAGATCTTCCTCGTCCCCATTGGTCCTGATGTGGGTGGGATGCGCTATGAGGCAGTCTTCAACTGAGGGGGTCCCGGTCCTCGATGGACCGGAACCCCAAGTGCTCATGGCTTACGGCAAGTACCACTCACGGCTTCGGTGAATCCGCTGACAAGGGTAGCGTCTGCCGAGCTACCGGCGACGTTCTGGCCGGCGATATGGGACTCCACCGTCGCTACGTTGTTGAGAACCTCGTTCGGCGTGCCGTCGCCGTCGGAGAGACGCTCGAGCAGGAACACCGAGCTGTCACGCTGGCGAACCCGGAAGTGCTCGAAGGTGCCGACGCTCGACGAGTCGTTGTTGGCGATGTCCATGCAGACCGTAAACGTATTCCGCGCCTCGATGAGAACGCCGTGCAGGTTCCCAAAGGGGAAAGCGGAGTTGTCGTCCGGTGTGTTGACCACGTTGTTCCTCAGGGTCAGATCCAGGCGGCCCTTCTCGGCGTCCGGGCCGTCCTGGTCGTCCAGCCGCCCTTGCACGCGGATCCCCTCGATATCGGTGTGGCTGACCGTGTTGCCGGTAATCGAGACGATCGAGTCCGCATCTCCGCGGATGTCAATGTCGATGCCCTGGCTGTCGCGCGACCCAGAGTCGGCGGTGCCTGGCAGTCCATCGCCGATCGTGTTGTTCAAAATCGTCCCTACGACCTGCATGGCGTTGGTCGCCGTGTCTGCCGTGCCCGCACGGATCGCGTCGTTGGCATGCCGCAGGAACGTCGGGTTATTCGAAATGTTGAAGACAAAGTCACCCGAGCCTCCGTGCGCTAAGTCCACCCCTACGTTGTTGTCGCGGAACGTGCTCGTCGAGAGGTTGATCGTCTGCTTGGCGCTGTTATCACCACTGGTAAGAAAAGCGCTCGACTTGTTGCCCTCGAAGACACTGTTCGTAACGGTGATCGTCACGTT
>DASQEB010000066.1:0-5793 GCA_035633875.1 Thermoanaerobaculia bacterium | reverse complement strand
CTTGGGCTCGAGGTACTCCAGAAGCCCCAGCCCCTCGGTCTCGATGACCTCCTTCTTGACCGCGCGCACCTTCTCCCGGGTGAGCCGGTCGCCGTTCGCGTCGGCCCCTTCGAGGAGCTGCCCGAGCTGCACCCGGGTCATGCCGGCGGTGAGCTCGGCCAGGCGCACCGGGGCGAGCTCGGACTTGGCCGCGTACCAATCGGCCGAGCGGACGGCCTCCAGATAGGTCAGCCGCTCGGGGAGGTCGGGGCGCAGGATCTCCACCTCGCGGGTGGCGTGGGAGCGCAGGAGCTTGGGGTCCAGCTCGGCCAGGCTCTCGGTCACCAGGACGACGACGATGTTCTTGGCGAGGAGCACCGGGTCCTGCGACCACTTCCGCAGGTAGACGAGCACGGCGCGGTCCTCGGGCGTGCGGTAGGCGGCCTCGGCGTTGGGGACGATCGTCTCGGCGTAGGGCAGGAGGAGGACGACCGGCCGGGCCGGCTGGAGCGACGCGCAGTGGCGGAAGTAGGAATCGAGCAGCGCGAAGCAGTTGCCGGCATCGCGGGGGAGCCCCTCCGCCCAGCGGGTGCCGTGGACGGCGTCATAGCTGCGCAGGCGGTCCTCGAAGTGCCGCCGCGCCTCGGGAGTGAGAAAGCCGAGCCCCTCGGCGCGGTTATAGGTGACGAGGGACGGCCACCGGGCAAAGAGGTACTGGACGAGAAAATCGTCGAGAGAGAGGAAGCGCAGGCCCGAAGAGTCGCGCACCGGCACCAGGTCGGACGGCACGCCGTGCAGGACGAAGGTGTTGGCCTGCTTGGCGCGCACGGCCCGGACGAGATCCCTCGCCCAGGCCGGGAGCGACTCGAAGAAGGCGTCCGGGGCCATCGAGACCGGAGCGTTGGTGGCGATCGGCGTCGTCACGGCGTACGGCTACCCGGCTTCCGGCAGCTTCTGGGGGGTGGCCTGGGCGGTCGAGGAGGTCGGGAACGGCGCGGCTTCCTTAACCGCGTCCGGCTTGCGCAGCCCCATCTCCACCTCGAACTCGGCGAGGACGCCCTGGGCCTGGAGCTGCCGGGCCTTCTGCTCGGTCTTGATGCGCTCGACGTCCAGCCCACCGGTGGCCACCTCGACGGCGGCCTTGGCCTCGGCGGAGCGCTGCTTGATCTCCTCCAGGTACTTGTCGTTGGTGGCGCCCACGCCGTATTCATCCAACTCGGCGAGAGCCGAGGCCGCCTGCCTCATCGTCGCCGCCTTCTTCGACTCATGAATGGCCTTGCGGCTCTGGTCGATCTTGGCGCGGAGCTTCTGCTTCAGGTCCTCGACCGTGATCTGGGCGTTCTCGAAGGCGTGGCTGGCCGCGGTGAGCTGCTCGTTGGTGGCGGCGAGGTCCTGGCGCAGTTGCTGGAGCGCCATCGCGTCCTGCTCAGCGATGCGGCGCGACTCGGGGCTCCCTTCGGTGAGGGCGGCCCGGATGGAGGCGGTGATCTGCTTCTCCTTGCGCTCCAGCTCCACCTTCTCCTGCTCCAGGCGGATGACCGTGGCGCGGGTGGTGACGAGGATCTGGTTCAGCTTGGGCAGCGTGTTGCGCATCTCCTCGATGGACTCCTGGAGCATGACCTCCGGATCCTCGGCGAAGGAGATGAAGTAGCCGATCCAGGACTTGAAGACTCGGGCGATTCTTTTGAACATGCTCGTCTCCTCGGCGTTGCGCCGCGCCGGAACGGCCTACGTCTGATTCGGGGTCTCCTCCGGCTCCGGCTGCGCGGGGGCCGCCGCGGGCCGGGTGGTGTCTCCCGTCGAGATCGGATTCGACTCGACGAACGGGTTGACGGCCTCGAAGAGCTTGCGCTCCTCGACGCGCTTCATGATCTGCCAGCGGGAGAGCCGGGCCTGCTCCATCTCCAGGGCGGCCCGGTTGGCCTCCATCTTGTCCCGGTTGCGCCGGGTGATCTCGTCGATCTCCGCCTGGAGGGCCGCGTTCTCCTTGTCGATCTCCTCGCCCCGCGCCGCGAGCTTGGACTTCAAGAACCCTTCGAACTTGTCCAGGGCCTGGTCGCGCTGGACGGCGTCCTTCACGATATCCGTGACCGGCACCGGTCCCGTGGGGTTCATCTGGAGGAAACCGGAGAGGGCGGCCGCCTTGGCCCGGGTGTCGAGCACGGAGAATCCAGGGGAGCTGAAGATCTCCAGCACCTTGTAGGCGGTGTACCCGTGCGCGGGCTCAGCCACCCCCGCGGCCTTGTAGATCGCCATGAAGTCCGGGATCTCGTCCCCTTCGGGGGCCGACACGGCGGCGAGCTTCTTCTCGTCGATCTCCGGCGCCTCCGGGATCTTGCCGAGCAACTCCTGGATGTCCGGCGGCGGGGGCGGAAGACCGGGGCCGGACGCTCCGGCGGGGGGACGGGGCGCGCCCCCGAGCGAAGGCCGTGGCTCCGCCGCGAACGAAGGCGGCGGTGGATCGATCTCCACGAGCTTCATCTTGCTAAGCACTTCCTTGAGACCCATGGCCTTTTCCCTCAGATGGCGAATCGTTGGGGGATGGAAAAGCAGTCGAAAGCGTATGGCCGGGGCCGGGGGGTGTCAACCTCCCCGCCCCGCGCACGATCTCATGTACGAACCCCGGTCGGGAGAGTTTAGACCTCGCAGATCTCCCGGCGGGAGGACACGCGCGGGAACGGCAGCCAGCGGAGGTTGGTGAGCGGCACCAGCGACGCCGCCAGAGGGTTGAGCTCCGCCATCTCGCGCGGGGTCAGGGGACGGACGCTCACCACCCGGCGGGGGAGTCTCTTCGCCGGCTCGCAGCCCCGCTCCAGAAAGGCCATGAGCAACCAGCAGCCGATCCTACGGCGGGCCGCATTCACGGGCGGGATTGTACAGATCCTGCTGCTGGATGGGTATCCCGGCCCGGGAGGGACTTGCGCACAATCCGTGACTAGTCTATGATTAACACGTTAACGACAGATTTCGACGAGAGGGAGCATGCGATGGACCAGACGACGCAGCAGCCGAATCTCTTGACGCCCGTGCAGCTCGGCCCCTACGAGCTGCGCAACCGTATGGTGATGGCTCCGATGACGCGCAATCGCGCGGGGGAGGGGAACGTCCCCACGTCCCTCACCGCGACCTACTACGCCCAGCGGGCCTCGGCGGGGCTCCTTATCACCGAGGGGACGCAGGTCTCACCCGAAGGCGTGGGCTATCCCAGGACCCCGGGCATCCACACGGACGCCCAGGTCGAGGGCTGGCGCCGGGTGACGGACGCCGTGCACGCGCGGGGCGGCCGGATCTTCGCCCAGCTCTGGCACGTGGGCCGGGTCTCCCACCCCTTGCTTCAACCGGATGGAGCCCTGCCGGTGGCGCCGTCGGCGATCGCGCCCGCGGGCATGGCCTATACCGAGAATGGCAGACAGCCCTACGTCGCCCCCCGGGCCCTCGAGATCCATGAGATCCCCGGCGTGGTGCGGCAGTTCGAAGAGGGCTCACGCCGGGCCCTCGAGTCCGGCTTCGACGGCGTCGAGCTCCACGGGGCGAACGGCTATCTGATCGACCAGTTCCTGCGCGACGGCACCAACCGTCGCACGGACGCCTACGGCGGGCCGGTCCAGAACCGCGCCCGGTTCCTTCTCGAGGTGACCGAAGCCGTGACGGGCGTCTGGGGAGCGGAGCGGGTGGGGATCCGCTTCTCCCCCACCCACTCCTACAACGACATGAGCGACTCCGACCCGGCGGCGACCTTCTCGTACGTGGCCGAGGCCCTGAACTGGTTCGGCCCCGCCTACATCCATGTGATCGAGCCGCTGGGCACGACGCCCCCGGTGGCTCGCCTGATGCGGGAACGTTCCAGGAGCAGGTTCATCCTGAACGGCTCCTACACCCTGGAGACGGGCAACGCCGCCCTCGCCTCCAGAGCGGCCGACCTCGTCTCGTTCGGGACGCTCTTCCTGGCAAACCCGGACCTGCCGGAGCGCTTCGCCGAAGGTGCGCCGCTCAACACGCCCGACCCGGCCACCTTCTACTTCGGTACGGAGAAGGGCTATACGGATTACCCGACGCGGCACGCTGTCGCGGCCGCAACGGTTTGATGTGATGGAGGGAACCGGGGGGAGGGGGACTTCGGTCCTCTCCCTTGTCCTCCCCCCGGTTTCTTTTTTCAGACGGCCTGCCGCAGAAGGGAGGCCGCCTTGGCAGGAGCCGCCGCGGGAGCCCCGACCCCCAAAGCGCAGAGGATGTCCTGCGCCGCCTTTTCCCCGGTCTCGCAGCCCCCTTCCATGAACCCCTGGGCCACGGCCGAGCAGTGCTCGCCCGCGAAGAAGAGGTTGCCCACCGGCGTACCCTCCACCCCGCCGAAATCCGTCCACTGCCCGGGCCTGTAGCAGGCGTAGCTGCCGCGGGTCCAGGGGAAGGTGGGCCAGACGAAGCGCTCGGCCCGGCCCGCGTACGTCTTCGTGATCCCCGGGTAGATCCTCTCCAATTGGGGGAGAAGGGCGCGGACCTGGTCCTCCGTCGTCCCGTTGCCGATCTCCAGCCCGTGCCGCCCGCCCGAGAAGTTGGTGAGGATTCCGGTCGTCCCCGGCTGGAGCCGGCTGGTCTCCCAGGTGATCTGATAGGGCAGGTCCGTGAGCGTGCTGCCGTTCGAGCCCTGCCGGCGCCAGATCTTTTCCTTGAAGCCCACCATCAGCTTGGAGTTGGTGCCGTAGCCGAGCTTCGCGATGGCCTCGCGCTTGGCGAGGGGCAACCCGAGGCTTTCGTGCAGGCTCACCTCCCGCAGCAGGGTGAAGGGAATGGCGAGGACCACGGCGTCGGCGGAGACCTCCCGGCTCGCACCATCCCGGCGGACCGTGCAGACGAGGGAGCCGTCCGCCGCCTTGCGCACCGCCTCCAGACGCGCCTCCGTCTCGATCCGGTCCCCCAGCCGCTTCGCCAGCTCCCTGGGGATCCGGTCGTTGCCGCCCTGGACGTGGAAACGCTCGTCGCTCCCCCCGAAGATGCGGAACGGCAGCGGGTTGGGATCGATGAACGTCAGGAAGTTGAGGGCGGACTGCTCGCCGGTCTCCAGGCCCACCTCGGCGGTGTAGGCCACGTCCAGGAGCTTGCGCATCCACCCCTCCACCCCGGCGCCCTCGAGCCACTCGGCGATGGACATGCGGTCCAGGAGCTCCCCGCCGTTCGGGGTGGCATAGGAGACGTCGCCCCCCAGCTCCGCCAGGGACGCCAGGATCTTCTCGGAGACAGGCACGAACGCCTCGACCACGTCCTTTTCGGTGAGCCTCCGCCCGTCGAAGAACCAGAGGTCCCGGTAAACGTCCCAGCCGTCGAAGACGAAGTCGTCGAGAGGGATCTCCAGCTCCGCCGCCAGACTCCGGATGTGCCAGTGCTGTGTGTCGATCAGCTCGCCGCCGAGCTCGATCACCTGCCCGGGGAGGAAATTCTCCAGACTGAACATCCGGCCGCCGATCCGCTTCTGGGCCTCGAAGACCTTGACGTCCACGCCCGCCTGCTGGAGCCGGTACGCCGCGGTGAGCCCCGCGATCCCTGCGCCGATCACGACCACCGTGTGCCCCGACTCCGCTCCCGGCTGCGCCCAGGTTGCGCGCCCGAACGGCCGCACCAGGGCGAGCCCCCCGGCCGCCGCCGCCCCGCCCAGAAGCTGCCGCCGGGTGATCCCGGGAGTCTCCCGGGCGCGGTCCACGACCTCGTCGACAGGAAGACCTGTGCGGACCGAGTGCCGGGCGAGGCGGAAGGAGCGTTGGACCACGCGGAACAGAGGGGTGCGCGCCATGAGACCTCCCAAAGAAGTGGAGGAACTCTAGT
>DASQEB010000065.1:0-12367 GCA_035633875.1 Thermoanaerobaculia bacterium | reverse complement strand
CGTGCTGGCCGATCCGGTCTTCCAGCCGGACGACGCCCGCGTGGCGTCGACGCCCGGCCCCGCAGAGAGCCGGGCCGCCCTTCTTTCCACCGACCTCACCCGCGCGGCTTCCGAGGCGGGCCTGGACGACTTTCCCCGCCTCGCCTGGACTCGCAGAGAAGCCGAGGCCGCGGTCCGGCAAGCCGGCGGCCGTCCGGTCCTGCTCGCCCTGGATTTCGACGCCAGCCTGGAGACCGTGCGCCGTCCGGACCTGTCGCATTTCCGGGTGCTCCACTTCGCCACCCACGGCGTGATCAACGACCGGCACCCGGAGCTTTCGGGCCTCGTGCTCTCGCTCGTCGACGGCGCCGGGCGCCCGCGGGACGGGTTCCTCCGCCTCCCCGACATCTTCAACCTGGACCTCGGAGCCGATCTGGTCGTGCTGAGCGGCTGCAAGACGGCCCTCGGCCGGGAGGTCCGCGGCGAGGGATTGATGGGCCTCACCCGCGGCTTTTTCTACGCCGGGGCCTCGCGGGTGCTGGCGACCCTCTGGCCGGTGCGCGACCGGGCCACGGCCGAGCTCATGGAAAGGTTCTACCGCTCTCATCTGCGGGACGGCCTGAGCCCTGCCGAAGCCCTGCGCGCCGCCCAGCTCTCGCTGCGGCGGGACCCGCGGTGGCGCGACCCCTACTTCTGGGCGCCCTTCGTCTTGCAGGGGGATTGGAAGGCAGACTCTCCTGCAATAGTTCCGGTTCTTCCCCCACTGAAACGGTGATGAGCGGTTTCCGCTTGAACGGGATCAACGGAGGTTCCGTTAGCGAGAGGAGCATGCGCGATGAAACACAGAATCGATTCTTATCACGTCAAGCAGGGTCAGAAGATTCTCGATCAAAGGCGCGAGATGATCTGGGACGGCGCTAGCCAGATGGTCGTTCCGGTCCTGGGGCAGCCTGATTTGATCCAATGCTCCGTTGCCAGCACGTCGGAGGAAGACTACTTCACCTTCAGCGATGATCCGGTGGAGCCGACCCATTGGGGAACCTTCTTCAGGACATCGGAAGGACTGGAGGGCCTGGTTGGTATCATCTCTCGCATGTCCGGCCTGATGGATAACGATGTCGGGGTGTTTTTGGCGACCCAGCAGGGGGTTTACCCGGATTCGGATCAGCCCTGAGCGCTCGCAGCCCACCAGTCCGTGCAATTTCCTTCCCCCACCCATCACTCCTTTCCATGAACCGACACTCAGCGAGGGGCCTGGCCCAGGCTCCCATGAGTCCGCCTCGACCTTCTCTGGGCTTCTGCTGGTTCGGGCTCGTCCCGGAGCCGGTGCGCGAGCAGCCGGCCGGGTCGCCGTACAGAGAAAGGGCCACTGCCGGGAGTGGCCCTTTCTCTGTACGGTCTCCATGGTATGCTCTGGGTCGTTTCCCGGACGAAGGCTGTACATCGAGGAGTCCCATGCCCGACCGAGGCCAGGCTGCGGCTCTTTTTCTGGCGGGAGCTGTGAAATCCTCCAGCGTGCCGCTTCACTCTCTTCCCGAGAGGGGGGTGGCGGAATCATGGGGATCATCCTGGCATTCCAGGCGGCACGGCGGCGCCGCCGCTCCCCCTCGCCGAGGGCGCTGCTGATGGAGCCCGCGTCCGTCCCGGGCGACCTCGTCCGCCGGATTCAGGCCGGAGACCGCCGGGCCGAAGGCGAGTTGGTCGAGCGCTACGGCGAGGGCCTCGCCTTTCTCCTCCGGCGCTGGGCGCGGACCCAAGACGCGGCGTCCGACCTCTACCAGGAGACGTTCCGGCTGGCCCTCGAAAAGATCCGCAAGGGCGAGGTGCGCGACCCCGACCGGCTGCCCGGCTTCCTGCGCAGCCTGGCCAAGAACCTGAGCATCGACTACTACCGCCGCGAGACCCGCCGGGGGGACCGCGAGGCGTCTCTCGAGGAGACCCGCGAGCTGCCCCTGACGGATCCCGAGCCGGGGCAGCTCGGGAATCTCCTGCGGCAGGAGAAGATCGGGCTCGTCCGCCGCCTCCTTTCGGAGCTCTCCCTGGAGCGGGACCGGGAGATCCTGATCCGTTTCTACCTTCGCGAGGAGGACAAGGAGCGCATCCGCGAGGACCTCGGGCTCTCCCGCCCGGAGTTCAACGTCGTCCTCTTCCGGGCCCGCCGCCGCTACCAGGCCCTTGTCGAGAAGGCCCTGGCCGGCCGCATGTCGTAAAAGGTGCGCCATGGATCACCGCCTCATCGAAGAGCAGAACGTCGCCGCGCTGTACGTGGCGGGCCAGCTTCCTCCGGAGGACGAGGAGCGCTTCGAGGAGCACCTCCTGGAGTGCCGCGAGTGCCGCGAGCGGGTGGCCTGGGCAGAGGACCTCAAGAGCTCGTTCCAGGCGATGGCGGCCGAGGACGGGACCCGTGCCGCAGGGGCCGGTCTGCTCGCCTGGCTCGCCCGGCGGAGCCGCTGGCTCGGGGCTGCCGCGCTGTTCCTTCTCGCCGTCGCTCTTCCGGGCTGGCTTCTCGTCGAGCGGGGGAGGCTGCGCCGGGAGCTGGCCGTGGCTCGCGCGGCGCGGCCGGCACCCACGCCGTCCACGCCCGCTCCGCCCACGGAAGACGGAGAAGCAGAGCTCCGGGCCGAGCAGGAGCGGCGCCGGCTGGAAACCGAGCTGCAGGCCGAGCGGAAGGAGCGGGAAAGGCTGGCCGGGCAGCTTGCGGAGCTGACCCGTCCGCAGGTCAACTTGGGCCTCTTCTCGCTCGGTCTGGTGCGCGGGGAGGAGGATGCCAATCAGGTGCTGGTCGGCCCGGAGCCGGCGTGGATCGTGCTCTCGCTCGAACTCCCTCCCTCGGACGTCGAAACCTACCGAGCTACCCTGCTGGACGCGCGCGGCCAGACCGTCTGGAAAGGCGAAGGGCTCCGCCCCACAGCCAGCGACACCCTCGTGCTCGGCCTGTATTCCGACCTGCTGGCGCCGGGCGCCTACCGTGTGGTCCTCGAAGGCCAGCCGCCGCGGGGCCGCCCTGTCACCACCGAGATTCCATTCCGGGTGGAGCGGCAGGGCTGAGCGCGGCTTCAGCCTCCGTATCGATAGGCCAATGTGTCGTTGGGCAGGCTGAGGTCGAACTCACCGACCTCTTCCATCTCCAGCCTGTCGTTGATGCGGTACACACGCCCTGCCGTTCCGCTCGCGTTGCTCGGAGCGCCCGGAACGGCCGAGCTCGTCCGGAAGACCAGGACCCGGTCGGGGACCCAGAGATCCTGCCGGGTTCCTTCGGGGACCTTTCCCAGGGTGACGAACTCGGTCTTGCCGCCGTCGACGACGACGATCTCCCGATATCCCCTTCCGCAGCCCGCGACGATGGCTCCCAGGAGCGCGATGGCCATGCAGGCACCCGCGCAAGCTGTCTTGGCACGCATGACTGCCTCCTTTCGAAGAGTGAACGCCAGCCTTGCTGGCGAGTTGCAGTCGATCCGTCCACGGAGAACCTGCTCACGATGGGCGAGGTTCGCCCTTCAAAGATCCGGGGTCATTGTACCCTTCCCGCTGACCAAAAGCGAAGTAAGCAGGCCGGCGAGACGTCGGCGCCCCAGTGGGCCAGCACGGCTCTTTGACAGGATTTTGAGAGAACAGGCCCGGGGAGGCCGAAGCCTCCCCGGGGAGCAGGGGAAATTACGGCGTGCAGGCCGTGACGACGACGTCGTCGAGGAACCAGCCGTCACCGGTCACCGTGCAGTCGGTGATGGAGGTGAAGCCGATCCACAGCGTGCGGCCGCCGCAGCCGCCGGTGGTGCCGGTGACCGCGTTGCAGGCGGCGTCGAGGTCCACCACGGTGTTGACGAAGGTGGACTGGGTGCCGGTGAACACCGGTGCCCCGGTCGCCTCGACGGAGGGCGAGCAGTCGGGGGCGATGGTGCCGTTGTAGGTGGAACCCGAGAGGATCGCCGAGGCCGGGACGTAGAAGTAGTTCAAGCCGTCCACGGAGAGCGTCAGGGTGCCGCCGTCGAACCCGGTCTCGAACTGGCGGCGGTGCCAGAAGGAGAGGCGGGAGGTGGTGGAGCCGGCGGGCACGGAGATGCCCGTGGTGCCCCGCGGCTGGGCGAAGTTGAAGTTGCTGTTGCCGTAGTTGTCAGTGCAGGCCGCGCCGCCGTAGCGGAAGATCTTCGTGCCAGCCCGGGCGGTGCAGGTCTGGATGCCTCGCCAGCTCGTGGTGCTGCCGAAGGAGAGGAAGCTGCCCCTGGTCCAATCGGAGAGGCCGGTGCCGGTCTCGAAACCGTTGGTGTAGAGCGTGGAGGTGGTGGTGCAGCCGCCGGGGGAGCAGGCACCGGTGGTGGCCGAGGCCTGGTTCGAGTTGCCGGACTCGCCGCAACTGTTGGTGGCACGGACGACGTAGTGATAGGTCGTGTTGCACGAGAGCCCCGTGTTGGAGAAGGTGGTCCCCGCGGTGGAGCCCACCAGGGTGTATGGACCACCCGAGGTGGTGGAGCGGTAGACGTTGTACCCGGTGGCGCCCACGGCGGCCGTCCAGGAGAGATTGATCGTGCTCGATCCGGAGGCCGTGGCGGTCAGGCCCGCGGGAGCGGCCGGCAGCGTGCAGGAGCCGCCGCCCGTGGGAGCCACGGACGTGCAGATCGTGGGAGCCGAGCCACAGGCCTCGGTGGCCGAAGGGTGGGCGACGACCTGGTAGAAGTAGGTGAACCCGTTGGCCACGCTGGAGTCGATGAAAGAGGTGCCGGAGAGGTTGTTGGCCGCCTTGACGAAGCCGGCGTTGCAGCCCCGCTCGTTCCTGTAGACATCGTAGACCACGCCGGTGCCGGAGTTCGTCCAGCTCACCGTCACCTGGTTGTTGCCCGGGTTGAGGGTGAGGGTCGGGACCGGCGGCGGTGTGCAGCCGCGGAAGCTGACGTTGGCGCCGGCGTCCGTGGTGCAGGCGATTCCGTGGCGATTGAAGGCGGCGAACAGGGCCCCCGAGTTGGGCGTGCCGTTGGCGAGGTTGCCGTCGTCGTCGTCCACGGCGCGCATGGTCTTCCAGAGCGACCCGGTGTTGCAGCCATTGGAGGTGAAGGTCCCTCCGGTGGTGCAGGAGAAGGCGCTGGTGGCCGTGGAGCGGGAGAGATACCAGAGCCGGTCGGCAATGGCCCAGGCGGTGCCGGAGCCGGGGTTGGGCAGGTCGCGGTTGACGAAGTCCCACAGCGCCTCGGAGGAGATGTAGGACTCGCAGTGGCCTTCCCTGCCGCAGGGACCTCGATAGGTCAGGTTGCTGGGGCACCGGGTCTGGGTGAAGTTGGCCACGGTGTGCGGGGTGTTCGAGGCGCGCTTGCCCCAGTCGATGTCGCGCACGCCGGTGCAGGAGGTGCAGGCGTCGCCGTAGCCGCCGCAGTTGCTGGTGAGGAAGCCGGCGCCGATGCAGGAGTTGTGGGTGGCGAGGGCCGCGGTCCAGTCGCCGTAGGTCTCGCCGGTGCCCTGCTCGGGCGCCGAGCCGTTGCCGTCGTTGCTGTCCAGGCCGTGGCCGTACTCGTGAAGGGAGACGGCCTCGATCTCACCGGTGTTGCCGCAGCCGCCGCCCGCCCGGTAGAAGTTGATCGTGGAGCCGTTCCAGAAGGCGTTGCAGGTCTGGTTGATGTTGACGTTGGCGGTGAGCTGGGCGTTGAGCCAGGAGTTGCCCGGCAGCCAGCCGCGGGCGATCTCCTTGGCGCGGTTGACGTGGTAGAACTGGGTGCGGGCGGAGTGGGTGTTGCCCGCGCCGCCGAAACCGGGGGTCGTGCAGTTGTTGCCGGTGGAGGTCCCGAAGACGAGGTCGCCGGTGACAGCGTTCGCGGTCAGGGAGATGGCGCCGCAGGCGTCCGAAATGCGGACGAACTGGCCGGCGAGGCTCGAGGTCACCGTGCCGCCGGTAAAATTGTAGACGCCCGCGGAGTTGGTGAACCCGCCCGTGGACAGGTTGGTGAAGGGCATCGGCAGGTTGGTGGAGACGCCGAGGATGCGGGCGCCGCCGGTCGCCTGAGCGTAGTGGTTGGCGTCCAGGAACTCCAGGACCGTTCCCGTCTCGGCATCCACCCGGGCGCGCCAGGTGCCGTTCGAGCCCTCGCGGCGGAACGTGAACTGCCAGACGGCGGCGAGGCCGCGGCCCTTGCCGAGCTCGAAGCCGTCACCGAAGCGGTCGTCGCGGACGCCCACGGGCAGCAGGCGCAGCGAGCCGGCATCCACCAGGATGTCGGTCGCGTGGAGCCCGCCCACGTAGGCGGAGAGCGCGGCGAGCGCCGCGTCGCGGCTGATCTTCGCCTTGGGAGTCGGCGCGTGGGCCGGGGGCAGGTTCTCGGTGCCGAACTGGATCAGGTTGCCGTTGTTGACGCGGAAGACGACCCGGGCGCCCTCGATGGCGATGCCGTCGCGGGTGACGTCGAAGTCGATGAACCAGACGCTGTCGTCCGGCTGGCCCGAGCGACCCTGGTTGAGCACCAGGGACCGGGGATCGACGCCGAGCAGGTGCGCCACCCGGGGCAGGTAGCCGCGGGCGATCTTCTCGAGAACGGCGAGATCCGGCTTCTTCTTGTCTCCCAGATGGGCGGCGATGTCGTCGCGGGTCAGGCCGTTGCCGCGGCCCGGGACCCAGGGGAGGCCCGCGCCTTCGGCGATCTCGATCCGGCCGTTGCGCTTGTCGACGTGGGCCTTCCACGGGCCGCGCGCGTCGGCGCGGAAGCTCGCCCAGCCGTTGCGGACCTCGGGCTCGAGGGCGCTCTCGAGATCCTCGACCGACTCGGCGGCATGCTGAGGATTGAGTCTCTCGTCAACAAACGCGAGAGCGTCCAGATCGTCGAACGTCTCCTTCATGACCTGAGCCGTCGCCCCGCCAGGTAGGATGACCACAACACCGAGGGCGAGCAAAAGGGGTGTTACGAATTTCATGAATGCCGATCTCCTTGTAACGGAAAGAATGGAACTCCAGAACGCCTGAAGCACAACCGCGACGGGTCAAACAGGACGCCGGCAGGCGGCGCGGAGGAGGGCCGCGGAAGGGGGGACGCGACGCGGATGTCCCGGTACGGTGCACCATTACCAAAGAGGGTGCCCGCGGCTCCGAAAAACGAGCCTGCTTGAACTAAACTTGAACTCAATGAGAAGGAAAGCATTTCCCCTGCTTGCCGTGGTCCTCCTTCTCGCTGCGGCCGCACCGTCCCGCGAGGCGCCTCCGCAGGCCCCGCGTCCCCTGGTCCTGATCACCCTGGACACGACCCGGGCCGACCATCTGGGCGCCTGGGGCTGGCCGCACGCCCGCACCCCGAACCTGGACGCCCTCGCCGCTCGCGGTGTCCGCTTCGTCCGCTGCGATACGGCCGCTCCGGTCACGCTGCCGAGCCACGCCACGATCCTCACCGGCCTCTACCCGCCCCGGCACGGCGTGCGGGACAACGGCACGTTCGTCCTGTCAGGGAAGATCGAGACCATGGCCGAGCGGCTGGCGGCCCGGGGGTACGACACGGCGGCCGTGGTCTCGGCCATGGTGCTGGCCCGGCGCCACGGCCTGGACCAGGGGTTCCGGATCTACGACGACGACCTCGGGGCGGGGTACGCGGCCGGGACCGAAGTCGCCGAGCGGCAGGCCGAGGCCGCCACCGACGCCGCCCTGGCCGTTGCGGGCAGGCTCCGCCCGCCCTACTTCCTCTGGGTCCACTACTTCGACCCGCACGACGAGTACCGTCCCCCTTCCCGCTTCGCGGACAAGGCCGCCGGGCCTCACCGTCTCTACGACGGCGAGATCGCGTTCATGGACGAGCAGATCGGCCGGCTCTTGGCAGGGCTGCCGAAGGACGCCGTCGTGGCCGTGGTGGGGGACCACGGCGAGATGCTGGGAGAGCACGGGGAGGAGACCCACGGCCTGCTGCTCAACCGGGGCTCCCGCCGGGTGCCGCTGATCCTGGCCGGCCCCGGCGTGCCCGCCGGCAAGGTTCACGACTGTCTGGTGCGCACGGTCGACGTGACTCCCACCCTCCTCATCCTGGCCGGAGCGCCCGTCCCCGCTGGCTTGGACGGCAAGGGTCTCCTCCCCCTTGCCTCCCGCTGCGACCGGATCGGCTACAGCGAGAGCTTCCTGCCGTTCTTCGCCTACCGGTGGTATCCCCTCCGCGCCCTCTCCGGCGAGCGCGGCCTCTACATAAGAGGACCGCAGGGGAGCCTCTACGACCTGGCGGCCGATCCGGAGGAGAAGACCGATCTCGCGCCGCGCCGGCCGGCGGAGGTCCGGACGTGGGAGAAGCGGCTGCGCGACCTCCTGGCCGCGGCGGGGGAGACCCTGAATGCCGAGGTCCGCCCCGGAATCGAGCTCTCCGAGGAGGACCGGAAGGCCCTGGCGAGCCTGGGCTACCTCGGGGGAGGGGACGGCGGCACCGTCCGGGGCGACCTCCCGGATCCCCGCAAGATGGTGGACGTGGCCCGGGACCTCCACCGCGCCTCCGCCTCCGTGCAGCAGGGCCGGTGTCCCGAGGCCCTGCCCACGCTGCAGTCCGTGATCAAGCGCGATCCCCACAACGCCCCGGCCTTCAGCCTCGCCGGCTTCTGCCTGCAGTCTGCGGGACGTCTCGACTCTGCCCTGAACGCTTATCGGCAGGCCGGGCGACTGAACCCTCAATCCGCCAACCCCGCAGCCAGCGCAGCGGGCGTCCTCCTCCGCCTCGGAAGGAAGGACGAGGCCGAGAAGGAGTACCGCCGGGCCCTGGGGCTTGACCCGAGCCATTCCGACGCCGCGCCCGGTCTCGCCCGTCTCCTGATGCAGCGCGGGGAGAGGGCCGAGGCCCTCAAGATCCTGGACGCCGCCGTCCAGGCCGGGAGCCGCGCCCCGGCCGTCTACCAGGAGCGCGCCCTCGCCCTCGCCGCAGCCGGCCGGATGGACGACGCCCTCCGCGACTTCCGGGAAGCCGCCCGGAGGGCCCCCACCGATCCCGTGCCCCTGGAAGGGGCCGCCCGCGCCGCCTACCAGCTCGGCCGGCACCAAGAGGCCGTCCAACTCTACGAACAGCTCCTGAGGCTCCAGCCCAACCGCCTCGACCTCTGGAAGACCGCGGGCGCCATCTACTACTACGAGCTCCAGGACCACCCCGGAGCCGAGCGCTGCTTCCGCCGCGCCCTCACGCTGGAGGTCGACCCGCGCGAACGGGCGAAGCTGGAGGAACTGCTGCGGGAGATGGAGGGGTGAGGGCGGGGGCGCCAAGCTCCCATCGCCCATCCCGCCCGCCACCATCCCCCCGCCGCCATCCCCCGCCGGGAGAGGTCTCGGTGGGGGGCCCCCCACCCTTGCCCTTTCCTCCAGACTCGCAGAGAATACTCCCGCCACTCTCGAAGCGAAGCTTGAAACCCACCGAGCCGTGCCGGGGAGGACGTGCGTGCTCAAAGAGTTCCTGCGCAAGGTGACCCTCTTCTCGGAACTGGACGACCGTCTGCTCGAGCGGGTGGCCCGGATCGCTCGCGAGGAGACGTTCCCGCGCCACCACATGGTCTTTCGCGAAGGGGATCCCGTGGATGCCTTCTACGTCGTCCGGGAGGGGGCGGTGACCGTGTTTCGGGACGACGCGGGCAAGCCCCAGCAGGTCCTGGCGCGTCTGGAGGAGGGGGAGTTCTTCGGCGAAATGGGGTTGTTGAACGACGACACCCGGCGCTACGCCTCCGCTCGCACGGCGGTCCCCACCACGCTTCTGTGCATCGCCCGGCCGGACCTCCTGGCCCTCTGTGCCGCGAGCCCGGTCCTCGAAATGCGGCTTCGGGCCGAGATTGTGCGGCGCCGGGGCCGCAACGTCTCCGTCCTTCTCGGCGCCACGACCCAGAAGGACGTACGCATCCGCGTTGGGAGCGGGGCCGTGCTGGAGACGGAAGACGGCAACCGCCTGGACGTGATCCTCGAGAATCTCTCCTCCGGAGGCCTGTGCCTGTCCCGGGCCCCCTCGCACTGGCAGGCAGGCCAGGCCGTGCGCTTCCGGCTGGGTCCCCCGGACCAGCCCGGGATCCTGGACGTCGAGGGGACGATCTCCTGGCGCGAGGGGGACACGGTCGGCCTCGCCTTCGGTCCGTCCATGGCGGGGGACGAAACCCGGACGCAGAGGGCCCTGCGCTCTTTCCTCGGCAACGGCCGTTGAGACGCTTGTCGGATTCCTCTTGAAGACACACAATACTCCCGCTTTCTCGACAGAACTTTGGCCGTCCCCGGGATCGCCTTGGCGCGGTCCCGGTCTGGAGGACGCGTGCTGAAAGAGTTCCTGCGCAAGGTGCCCCTCTTCTCGGAGCTACCCGAGGACCAGCTCGACCGGCTCGCCGGGCAGTTCCGGGAGGATCGTCTCCCGGCCTATCACCTGGTCTTCCGGGAGGGGGATCCCGTGGACGCCTTCTACCTGGTCCGGGAGGGCCTGGTCACCGTGTACCGGGACGAGCAGGGCAGACCCCAGCAGGTGCTCGCGCGTCTGGAGGAGGGTGGCTTCTTCGGCGAGATGGGCCTCCTCAACGACAAGGCCCGGCGCATCGCCTCGGCCCGCACCGCCACCCCCACCACCCTCCTGCAGTTCGAGAAGCCCGACCTCGTCCGGGTTCTGATGGACAACCCCGGCCTCGAGCTCCGGTTCCGGGCTGAGATCATCCGGCGCCACGGCGTGAACGTCTCCGCCCTCCTGGGTCTCGCCGGCCAGCGGGACGTGCGCATCCGTCTGGGAGTGGACGCCATCCTGGTGATGGAGGACGGCACGCGGATGGCGGTCATTCTGGAGAACCTCTCGATCGGAGGGGTCGGCCTCTCCCGCGTGCCCAACAACTGGCAGACCGGCCACCTCGTCCGCTTCACCCTGGGCTCACCGCGCGAGCCGGACCTCCTCAAGGTCTCCGGCACCGTCACCTGGCGCGAGGCGGACAACGTGGGCATCGCCTTCGGCCCCGAGGCCGCCGGGAACGCCGCTCTGATCCACCAGGCTCTACGGCGGTTTCTGGATCGGCGGTTGGGGGGGTAGGGGAAGAAAGGAGATACAGGACTCAAGGGACCTAAAGGACCTGAAGGGCAGAGGCTTGGTCGTCGTTTGAGTCCTTATGTCCCTTAGATTCTTTTTCCTTTCGGCTCGCAGGCTCCTACGAGCCCCCCAGCACGACCGTGGCCACGTCGTGCACCGGCGTCTCGACCCCGGCGAGCTGGCCGAGCCGGGAGACCGCGCCGCTCAGGTCGTCGATCTCCGTGGGGCCGCCCGACTCCACGTCCAGCAGGAAGCTCGGTTTGATCGCGTCGGGCAGCGAGGCCACGAACCCGAGGATCCGCGCCTCGTCCTCACCTGTGATCGCGACACCACGCCCCCGGGCCACGGCTGCCACCTCGTGGACCGCCCGCTCGATGAGGAGCTGGCCCAGCGGTTTCCTGCGGATCGGACCCACGGACGAACGGGTGAGCCCGCAGGCCGCGGACATCGCGGCAATGAAGATGAACTTCCGCCACAGATCGGCCGTGATGTCCTCCGACACCCGCGCCTCCGCCCCCGCCTCCCGGAACGCCGTCACGATGCGCTCCGCCCGCTCGGACGTCCCGCCCTCCCGCTCGCCCACGACCACCCGCTGGAACGAGCTGCGGCGCTCGACCACCCCGGGACCGATCCGCGCCGCGCTGATCTCCGTCAACCCGCCGAGCACCCGCTCCTCCGGAACGCCCTGCTCGACCAGCCGCTCCGCCACATCCACCCCGTTGAGCAGCGGCACGACCACCGCGCCTTGCTCGGCCAGGAACCGGGCCGCGGGAGCGATCTCCGGCAGCGAGTAGTTCTTGACGGCGAGAATGGCGTAGTCCGCCCCGCCGAGCTCCTCCGGAGAGACCGCCGCCTCCACCGCCGCCATGAACGTCCCCTCCGGCGTCCGCACCTCGAGACCCCGCTCGCGCAGGGCATCGAGGTGGGCGCCGCGCGCCAGCATTGCGACGTGATACCCGGCGCGGGAGAGGGTGCCCCCGAAGTACCCGCCGACGCCGCCTGCTCCCAGGATTGCGATCTTCATGATTCCGGGAGCATGTCCCGAGCGGGGCGGGGGAGGCAAGCGGACGTGCAGCGAAAAGGCCGCGTAAGCCGCTTGACGCGGCCAGAAGCCGCTAAAAATGCGCCGGAAGCTGCGAAAACGGTTTTTAGCGCCTTTCGTCCGGCCGGAAGCGGCTTCACGCCGTTTTTAGCGGCTTCAGGACCGCCAGAAGCTGCCTAAAACGGTTTTTAGCCGCTTCTGCCTTCTCTGAAGCGGCTTCAGGCAGTTTTTAGCGGCTTCCGGGCGGGCCTGAAGCTGCTAAAAACTGTTTTTCGCAGCCTCCGGCGTGCCGAGAGCGGCTTCAGGGAGGCTGTGGTGGCTGTCAGGGTGGAGGAAGGGGTGGCGTGCTTTCTTGGTCCGGCTTCGGCCCCGGAGGGGCCGCGGC